>JAAXGQ010000021.1:34245-89465 GCA_012271265.1 Vicinamibacteraceae bacterium | reverse complement strand
GAGGACACCGGCGCTCCATGCGAGCAGTGGCCGGTCAGGACGCCGGCGCTCCAGGACTGCCGCGCCCTGACGGTTGGAGCGTCGGCCCCATGGAGCGCCGGCGTCCTCGCCGGCCTGCGCGGCACCGGCGGTCCCTCGGGCAGTCTCCTGCCGACCGCGCTGCCGTGCCGACGGACCGTGGGCCGGTGAGGACACCGGCGCTCCATGCGAGCAGTGGCCGGTCAGGACGCCGGCGCTTCGTCAGCGGAAGTTGAAGTCGAGTTCGATGCCGATCGTGCGCGGCTCGCCCGCGCGGCCGAGGGCGCCGAAGCCGGGGATCGGGTGAGCCCAGAGCCCGGTGAAGTACGTCGCGTCGAGCAGGTTGCGGCCGAAGGCGAAGATTCCCCAGGAACCGAACCGGTAGCCGGCGCGCGCGTTCACGATCGTGCGGCCGTCCACTTCATACAGCGGGTTGTTCGTGGCGTCCGAGAAGAACGGCCCCTGGGACGCCACGTCGACGCGCCCGGACCAGTCGTTCGTCGGCCGCACCGCGATGCCGACCAGGGTGGACCAGGGTGAGGCGTAAGGGAACGTGTTGCCGGTGAAGTCGCGTCCCTCGTCGGCAAACTGGTCGAACCGCGCCTCGAGCAGCCCGAACGAACCGAACAATTCGATCTCCCGGGTCGGGCGGTACGCGGCTTCCGCCTCCGCTCCGTAAAGGGTGGACTCGCCGGCGTTCGCGGTGATCGTGTCGACCGGGAGGCCGAGTTCGGTCATCACCCGCACCTGCTGGTCCGTCCAGGAGGTGTAGAACGTGTTCAGGTGGAGGTTCCAGCGGCCGGCCGGGTCATCGGCCCGTAGCGCCAACTCGAAGTTGTCCACGAATTCCGGGCCGTAATCGGCGATCCGCTGACTGACGACAGCGATGGACTGGCCGCCGGCCCGATACCCCTTCTGCCACCCGATCGAGGTGGCCAGCGTGTTCGTCCACGCGCGATGCACGGTGGCCTTCGGCAGGAAGGCCGAGTACGTCGCCCCGATGCTGACGGGCGGGCCGTCGCCGACCGGGATCCCGGGCACGGCCGGCTCGATGGTGATCCCCTGGATCGTGGTCTGGTCGAACTGCTCCTGGTCGTAGCGGGCGCCGAGGGTGAAGGTCCAGTCCACCGCAAGGTGGAAATCGAATTCGCTGAAGAGGGCGGCGTTCCGGGTGTCCGAGCGAATGTTGTAGGTGGCGGTCGCCGTGAAGCCCGGGGGCAGGCCGGCGAGTTCGCCCGGGCCCGCGAGGTCATACCCCTCGCCACGCCCGATGTCCGCGTAGTAGACGCCAAAGACGCCCTCGGCGCGCCGGCCGTCCGCGTAACGCAGGCGCAACTCCTGCGTCAGCCACTGCTGGTCGACGCCGCTGTCGAGGGCGCCGCCGGGAACCGGGCTCTGATCCAGATCCCCAAGCTGCATGTAGTCGTGCGACGTGAGCGTCGAGACGGACTCCAGGGTCAGCGCGCCGCCGAGATTCCAGTGAAGATCAAGGACCGCGCTCTGCTGCGTGGCCTCACCTCGGTTGTCGGCGTTCGAGAGGTTGACGCGCTCCTCCGGAAACCGTTCCACCGCGACCATCGAGCCGCCCGCCCGGCTGGTAACGCGGGAAACGGTCAGGAGTCCCCCGAAGCGCGCGACGGGATCGAAACGCAGCTTGGCCCGTGCGCTCTGGTAATCCTCGAACCCGTAGGCCGGGTCCCCGACGGTGGGATTGGTCAGAAAGCCGTCGGTCCCGCGTTGCTCCACGGAAACGCGGAACGCCGCCCGATTCCCCGCCAGCGGCAGATTCAGGGCCGCCGCGAGCTGGCGGGCGTTGGCGTTCCCGAGCCGGGCTCGCGCACGAATCTCCCGCTCGTAGATCGGGTCGGAGGTTCGCATCACGATGGCCCCGGCGAGGGAATTCCGCCCCTGCTGGGTGGACTGCGGACCCCGGAACACCTCGACCTGGTGCATGTCCCAGGTGGAAAACGCGCCGTACCGGGTCGCGTAGGAGTCCTGGGCGGACACGCCGTCCAACTGGACGTTCACGAGCATGCCGCTTCGCGAACTGAATCCACCCTGGCTGATGCCGCGAATCGAGAATCCCCGCTCCCGGGACGGCGAGCTGACGTTGGGGGTCATGTCCACCAGATCGTGGAGATCTTCCTCCGTGTTCGTCCGGAGTCGTTCGGCGTCAATCACGGCGACGCTCGCGTTTTCCTCGTGAAGGCGCCGCTCGACCTGGGTTCCGAGCACCGTGATCGCCTCGGCGAAGGCCACTTCCATCGGGATGCTGATCCGGACTTCGCCCGCCTCCCCCACCTCGACCTCGATCGTCCGTCCACGGAACCCCGCCATCTCGACGGTGAGGCGGTGCACGCCGGCGGGAAGGGTGTCGAAACGGAACGAGCCGGCCCCGTCGCTCACGACCTTACGGGACGCGCCGTCCGCCAGCAGGAGCCGCACCGAGGCGCCGGGGAGCCCCGCCCCGACCGGATCGAGGACCTCGCCCACCAGTTCGGAACTGTCCTCCGCCGCGGCCGGGAGGGGCGCGAGGCCGTTTGGCGCAACGGCAGCGGTTACCGCCACAAGGAAGCAGGAGATCCGGTTTCCGCGCATGACCCGGAAGCCTAGATCCTCGCGCGCGTCACGGCGCCCTCCCCGTAGAATGCCGCCCATGGACATTCGCGGCATGGAACTTGTGGACGCCTCCCGGGGGCAGGTCTGGGCCTTCCTCACCGATGCCGAGTCCGTGGCTTCCTGCACTCCCGGGGTCGAATCCATCCGGATTCTGGAGCCGGGCAAGCGGTTCGAGGTCATCGGCGGAGTGAAGCTCGGCACGGTGGGCCTCCGCGCCAAGACGGTGATCGAATGGACCGACCTGGTGGAGCTGGAGCTGGCGAAGATGAAGATCCGCGGCCGCGGCCCGGGCACGATGATCGACGGGACCAGCGAGATCCGCCTCAAGGAAGTCGAGGAAGGGACCGCCCTGGACTGGCAGGGTTCGGTGCAGGTGCGGGGAACCCTCGCTGCGCTGGCGGCCCGGCTGCTCAAGCCGGTGACCGAGCGGGTGCTCCGGGAGTTCTTCGCCGAAATGAAGGCGCGGATCGAGGCCTGACCGCCGCGGGCCGCGGCTTCCGGGCCGAGCCGCCGGAAATGCCGGCGGCGTCAAGGGAGAACCAACCGATGATGCGAAGGAACCACCGGTTCATGGCGTCGGGAATCGCCCTGCTGTGGCTGCTGGTTGGCAGCGTGGCGGCGGCGCAGACGGCGTACTACCCGGATCGCCACGACTGGCAGACCCGCGCGCCTGGGGACGCCGGGTTCGATCCGGCGCTGCTGGAAGACGCCGCGGCGTTCGCCCGCGCCTCCGAGTCGGGCGCGCCCCGGGATCTCGCGGTGAACCACGAGCTGACTTTCGGACGCGAACCGCACGGGACGCTGATCGGACCGACGACGGTTCGGGGGGACCTGAGCGGCATCGTGGTGCGAGGCGGGTACCTGATCAAGGAATGGGGTCCGGTCCACAAGGTGGACATGACCTTCAGCGTCTCCAAGACGTTCCTGTCGACCGCCGTCGGACTCCTCTGGGATCGCGGTCTGATCGCCTCCGTGGACGACCGGGTGGGTCCGTACATGCCGGACGATGAACTGTTCGGGTCGGCGCACAACGACTCGATCACCTGGGACCACCTGCTCCGCCAGACCAGCGACTGGCAGGGAACCCTGTGGGACAAGCCGGACTGGGCGGATCGTCCCGTGGGGGACCACCCCTACGAGTATCCCGACCGGCCGATGCACGAGCCGGGCACGTTCTACAAGTACAACGACGTGCGCGTGAACCTCCTGGCGCTGGCGGCGCTGCACGTCGTGCGCGACCCGCTGCCGCTCGTCCTGCGCGACGGGATCATGGATCCGATCGGGGCCTCGAACCGCTGGCGCTGGCACGGTTACGAGAACTCCTGGGTGATGATCGACGGACGGCAGGTCCAATCCGTGAGCGGGGGCGGCCACTGGGGCGGCGGGATGCACATCAGCGCCCGCGACCTGGCGCGCTTCGGCTATCTCTTCCTGCGGATGGGCAACTGGGACGGCGAGCAGCTCATCTCCGAGGAGTGGATCGGGATGGCCCGGACGCCGGGTGAGGTGAACCCCTCCTACGGCTACATGAACTGGTTCCTCAACGGCCCGGTCGAGCGCGCTGGCGAGATGGTGAAGTCGATTCCGAAAGCGCCGGATTCGGCCGTCACCTTCCGCGGCGCCGGCAGCAACATCGTCTACGTGGACTGGGAGAACGACCTCGTCGTGGTGGTTCGCTGGATTCAGGGCGGCGCCGTCTCGGAGTTCATCGCCAGGGTGCTCGCAGCACTGGAATAGCGCCTGTGTCCGGGCGGACGGCCCGACCGCCCTTCGGCAGGGCCCGGCCTGGCGGCGGATGTCCGATGCGGCCCGCTTCCGGCCCGGGCGGGCGCTTCGTCTGTTTCTATTGGGGACGCAGCGCGGTGAGGATGCCCCGGGCCTGGGCGGCGGTGGGTCCTTCGGGATCGAGGGCGAGCACGCGCTCCAGGTGGGCGATGGCTTCTTCGTTCGCGCCCCGGTTGAGGGCGATCATCCCGAGCTGATAGTGCGCGGCCGCGTCGTCGGGCAGGCCAGCTAGAACCTCGGCCGCGCGGTCGAGATCCCCGGCATTCATCAGGGCGCCGCCAAGGCGAAAGCGCAGGTCGCGCGAGGCCGCGTCGAGCTCCAGAGCGGTCTCGAGCGCGACGACGGTCGCCGCCCAGGCCTGAACACCCGCCTCGAGATCCGCGAGGGCCGTCCAGGCCGGCGCGGAACCGGGATCGACCTCGGTGGCCCGCACGAGGGCGGCGCGCGCTTCGTCGGCGCGCCCGAGCAGCCGCAGGGCCACGCCGAGCAGCCGGTGCGCCTCGGAGCTTTCCGGCCGCTCCCCGGTCTCGACCGCAAAGGCGGCGGCCGCGGCCTCGTAGTCCTCCGCCTGAAGCGCCTCCTGGCCGTCCCGCAGGCTGGCGCTCCCGGTCGGCGCCGCCGTCACCGGAGCCGCGACCAGTGGACGGAGCGCGATCTCTCCGATTCGGGTGGGCGGCCCGGGGCGGATCCGCACGGTTTCCTCGTAGGGTTCGAAGCCCTCCCGAGTCAGCTCCAGGTGGTATTCGCCGAGCCGGATGCCCATCCGGACGAAGTTGCCCTGCCCGTCGGATTCGAGCGAGATCGTCCGGTTCACCCCGCCGAGGAATGAGAGGGTGACCCGCACCCCGGGCACCGGCTCTCCCGAAGGGTCCACCACCCGGCCCCGGAGCCCGCCGTTCTGCGCCGCGACCGGCAGCGCGGCGAGGACGCCGGCGACGAGGAGCGAGCCGGTCCGACCGACGGAGCGCCGCCGGCCGGGACCGGGAAGGAACCGGATCAGAAGCTGAACCGGAAGCCGAGCTGCATTTCGCGCGGCGGATACGCGGCGGTCGGGATCAGGAAACCACCGGAGGTGATGATGTCACTCCCCATCTGGTTGTAGTTCACCCGATTCAGCGCGTTGAAGATGTCGCCGAGGACGGTGATCTCGTAGCGGTCCCCGATCGGCAGGGCGTAGCGGAAGCTGAGGTCCAGCTTCGCGAACTCGGGCTCCTCGAGGCCGTTGATCTTGCCGTCGAAGTCCGTCGTCTGGGCGATGTCCGAGTCGCGGTTCGCGTTGTAGGACCCGGCCGGAGCGACGACCCGCGAGTTGTTGTCCTCGCGATCGTTCGTCTCGAGCGTGTCCCGTGAGCCCGAGAGGTAGCGGAAGATCCCGGTCACGTAGAGCCCGGCGCTGTTGGACCAGGAGGTTCCCGGCACCAGCCAGCTCCACGACGTCACGAAGTTGTGGGTGCGGAACCACGGCGAGGGCCGGTCCGTGTTGGCCGGATGGTTCATGCCGAGACTCAGCGCCTGCCCGATGAGCTCGCCGGTGTCGAAGTTGTATCCGGTCTCGGTATAGGACTGGAAGCGGGCCGTCGGGACGCCGCCGGCGTTCACGTTCCCCTTCTGCGAAGCCCCGGTGTAGGACGCCGTGAAGCTCATCCGCCCGATGGGAGAATCGCTGAAGCGGCGGTTCAGCGAGAGCTGGATCGCGTTGTAGTCGCTCTCTCCGGCGTTCAGGTAGGTGATGATCGACCCGAAGTTCATGACCTGGCCGTTCAGGATCGAGATGTTCGGCCGCTGGCCGAGACTTCGGGAATAGGGGTTCAGGTCCGCCCGCACGTTCACTGCCCGGTTCCGGGTGTGGATGAAGTCCACCCCGAGCGACGTGGAGGCCGCGATTTCGTGCTGAACGCCGATGCTCAGACTGTCGGCATAGGGCGTGACGCGGTCGGGATGCGGGACGGTGGGCTGGCTGTTGATGCCCCCGGTGTCTCCGCTCTCGAGGTCCGCCGCCAGGAAGTCCCGGAGCCCGTCCAGCGAAGCGATGTTGTTCGCGTGAACGATGTCCCAGAACATCTGCGGGTCGTTGCCGGCGCCGGGCACCCGGGTCGTGAACCCGAAGGGAAGCTCGGCGGCATCAAAGTAGTAGTCCTCGTAGAAGCCGAGCTGGAACCGCTCGAAGAAGCGTCCGAAACCGGCCTTGACTGCGGTCCGGCCCTCTCCGAAAGGATCCCAGGTGAGCCCGATCCGGGGCCCGAGGTTGTTGTTGTCGTCGGTGAGATCTTCCTTGTCCCAGCGCAGACCGAGGTTGAGGGTGAGGTTGTCGCGGGGCTGCCAGTCATCCTGGAAGAAGAGGCCGTAGACGTTGTTCCGGGGAACGGAGGCGTTCTCGCCGGACGAGCCGCCGACGCGGATGTTGAACCAGTTCGGATAGCTGCTCAGGTCCTCCCGGCTCCAGGGCGTGTCGGCGTCGAAGCCGAACTGGCCGTTGGCGGTGGAGGAGTTGTTGCGTTCCACCGAACGCCGCGAGAAGTTGAATCCGACCCGGATGTTGTGGTCGCCGCCCCAGTCGGGGACAAAGATCGAGAATGTGTTGTCCACCTGGTAGGACTGGTTGATCCGGTGGGAAGCAACGGTGCTCGCTCCCTCCAGCACGGTGTCCCGGCTCTGGCTCACGGCAAGAGCGCGCTGGGCTTCGAAGGTCTGCCCGTTGTTGTTGAACCCCGGGTTGGCGAACGCCACGTCCTCCTCGGTGAACGACACGCGCAGGTTGTTGAAGCCCCGGTCACCCACGACGCTGTCGAGCGAGCCGATGATGCTGGTGTCGGTGTCCTGCTCTTCGCGGGAGGCGTCCAGGGTGGTCGCTCCCCCGATGATCTGGTTGTACTGGGGCGAGTACTCCTGGAGGTAGCGCACCGCCGCCTTGTGGGTGTCGGTGAGCTGGTAGTCGAGCTTCACCAGGGTGTTCCGCAGCAGGTTGTCCTCGGTGGTCACGAAGGACAGTTCCGGTCGCGTCTCGAAGGTGCGGGCAATCCCTTCCTCCGGAGTAAGCCGCTCGAAACTGCCGAAGAAGTGGAAGCGGTCCCGGATGATCGGTCCACCCAGCACGCCCCCGATCGACTGGAAGCGGATGTCCGGCTTCTCCTGGTTGTTCCGCTCGGTGAAGAAGTTCGGGGAGTTCAGCTCCTTGCCCTGGTAGTAGTAGAAGCCGGTCCCGCGAAAGTCATTCGTCCCGCTCTTCGTGACCGCGTTGATGACCCCGCCCTGAGTACGGCCGAACTCGGCGTCGAACTGGGTCGTGAGAATCTGGAATTCCTGAACCGCTTCGATGGCGGTGCGGGTCTGCGCGCCGGCGCTGCCGCCGATCACGTCGTCATCGTTGTTCGCCCCGTCCACGTTGAACGAGTTGTTGTTGTTGTCCTGGCCGTTCACGAAGATCGAGTCGGCAGCGGTGGAGGCGGTGGCCACGTTGGGAACCACGCCCGGGATCAACCCCGCGAAGTCGATGAAGCTGCGCGACTGGGTCGGCAGGGCCTCCATCGTCTCCGTGGTCACGGTGGCGCCGACCTCCTTCGAGGTCACATCCACCACCGGGGCTTCCGCCGTGACCACGACGGTCTCCTCGATGCCCCCGAGCTCCATCGTCACGTTCAGCGTCGCCTCCTGGCCGACGACCAGCTGGAGTCCGTCCTGGCGGACCGTCCGGAAGGACGGCAATTCGAAGACAAGGTCGTAGGGGCCGGGAATCAGCCCGTTGAACACGTAGCGCCCGGCCCCCGAGCTGGTCACCGCGCGCTGAGCGCCGGTGTCCGCGTTCGTGGCGGTGACGGTCACCCCGGGTAGGGCCAGCCCGTCCCCGTCGGACACCGTGCCGCCAACGCTCGCACGGGCGAACTGCGCGTGGGCCGCCGGGACGGCGAAGAACATCCCGGCCGCCAGGGCGAGGGTGGCGCGGCCGGCGCCCCGCCAGTTCCGTCGCGCCGACCTGCGACAACGACAACATCCTTCGGGGCGGACCGGGGGCGAGCCGGTGGCGCGTCGGCCGGCAAGGGCCGAAAGGACAAGCGATGGCGCAAACAGCAGCGCGGATTGGAACGTTCGCATGGTTCGTTCCTCCTGATCGAGGGGTTGTTTGGGTGAGACGCGGACGACCGGAGAACCGTCCGGTTCCGCCGAAAAAGTGCCTGCGCCCTTTCAGGCAACGACCGCGCCAGCCCTCTCGACGTTCCCGGCCATGCGCCCAACCCATTGATTTCCCGCGCAGTTTCGACCCGGGGTGCGAGGACTCTCCACCATCTCCGCTGTCCGTCGATTTGATCCGGACGACCAAAATCTTGGAGCGAAGGGCAGGCGCCGATGCTGCCAGCCGGGGCCGGCGCTCCATACGTCAGCGCGCGCCACTCCTGGAAGCGCCGGTGTCCTCACCGGCCAACGGTTCATCGGCACGGCGCCGCGGTCCGCACGAGACTGCCTGAGGGGCCGACGGCGCGGCGCAGGCCGGCGAGGACGCCGGCGCTCCATGGGGTCGGCGCTCCATACGTCAGCCCGCGCCACTCCTGGAGCGCCGGTGTCCTCACCGGCCAACGGTGCGTCGGAACGGCGGCGCCGTCGGCACGAGACTGGTTCAGGGACTGCCGCTGCGGCGCAGGCCGGCGAGGACGCCGGCGCTCCAGGGGACCGACGCTCCATACGTCAGCGCGCGCCACTCCTGGAGCGCCGGTGTCCTCACCGGCCACCGGTTCATCGGCACGGCGCCGCGGTCGGCACGAGACTGGTTCAGGGACTGCCGCTGCGGCGCAGGCGGGCGAGGACGCCGGCGCTCCATGGGGCCGACGCTCCATACGTCAGCGCGCGCCACTCCTGGAGCGCCGGTGTCCTCACCGGCCCACGCACCATGCCCGCCTGCGGCGGTGGCCGGCGAGGACGCCGGCGCTCCAGGTGTGGTGGCCGGTGAGGAAACCGGCGCTCCAGGACAATCGCGCCATGCGCCGTTCGACGGTACCGCAGATCACCGCGTTCGATGATTAGCCGGCCCTTCCCGACATGGCGAAGGTCTCCGCGCAGCCGGCGCAGCAGAACCAGGTGGTCTCGCCGCCCGCCTCCACCCGGTGCGGTGAGTCCCGCGAGACATGCATCCCGCAGATCGGGTCCACGGCGAGGTCGGCAGCCGGAGCTTCGAGCGGGATGCCAACCGTGGCGGGCGGGGCGCGCCGCTCCGGGGCGGCCTCGCGCGGCGCCGGCGGGCGCCGTTCCGCCACGATCTCCGCGAGGATGCTGAGGGCGATCTCCCCCGGCGTCTCGGCCCCGATGTCGAGCCCGGCGGGGGACCGCAGCCGCTGAACGTCGGCTTCGGCAACGCCCATCCCGACGAGCCGTTCCCGAACGGCGGCCGCGCGGCGCGGACTGGCCACGAGGCCCACGTAGCGGGCGCGGCCCCCGGCCAGTCCGGCCTTCAGCGCCTCCCATTCCCCCTCGCCGTGACCGGCGACCACCACGAAGGCGCCCTCCGCGACGTCCGCGAGGTCCTCTCCGGGGGCGACGGTCCGTTCCTCCATCCCCAGCGACCCGCCGAGCGCCGCCAGCGATTCCACGATGGGGGAACTCCCGGCAAGCACCAGTCGGCGGGAAGGCAGATAGGGCTCCAGGTGAATGTCGAGCGCGCCGCCGCTTACGCAGGCCATGTGTTCCTCCAGGACTCCTTCCTCCACCTCGACGCCCTCGGCCGGGCGGTCCGGGGAGATGCGGAGCAGCCGGGGCGCGCCGTCCTCGAGCGCCCGCAGCGACTCGCGCCGGACCGCGGGTTTGACACAGGTCCCGCCGACAAACCCCCGAACCTCGCCGTCGCCGGTCACGATCGCCTTGGCGCCGGGACGGGCGGAGGTGGGCCGCTCCGCCCGGACCACCGTCGCCAGCACGAACGGCACCCCATCCTGGTAGAGGCGCGCGGCGGCGGCAAAGACGTCCATCGGACCGGTCATCGCCGCGTTCCGGCGCGGCTGTCTACCGGGTCGCCGCCGCGCCGTGCTCGTTCAGCGCGCTCCAGACCCGCGCCGGCGTCATCGGGATCTCCATGTGACGCACGCCGAGATGCCAGAGCGCGTCCACGACGGCGTTCACCACCGCAGCCGGAGCGCCGACCGTCGCCGACTCCCCAACGCCCTTGGCGCCGATCGGATGGTGCGGCGACGGGGTCACCGTCTCGCCGAGTTCCCAGTGAGGCGTCTCCATCGCCGTCGGCACCAGGTATTCGACGAAGTTGCCGCCGGTGATGTTGCCGTCCGGGTCGTAGGAGATCTCCTCGAAGAGCGCCGGAGCGATCCCCATGGCGAGGCCCCCGTGGATCTGGCCCTCGACAATCATCGGATTGATCCGCACCCCGCAGTCGTCCACCGCGACAAAGCGGCGGATGCGGACCTGGCCGGTGCCTCGATCGATGTCCACGGCGCAGACATAGGAGCCGAACGGGAAGGTGAGGTTCGGCGGGTCGTAGTAGGAGGTGGCCTCCAGTCCGGCCTCGAGCCCTTGCGGATGGTTCGTGTAGGCGGCGAAGGCGATCTCCTGGATCGTCTTGCCCCGATCCGGTGAGCCCTTCACGAAGAAGCGACCCTGCTCCCATTCGAGATCGGCCTCGTCGGCTTCGAGGAGGTGGGCGGCGATCTTCTTCGCCTTGGCCCGGATCTTCCGCGAGGCGATGGCCGCCGCCGCGCCCGCGGTCGGCGTCGACCGGCTGGCGTAGGTGCCGAGTCCGTAGGGAGCGGTGTCGGTGTCGCCCTCCTCGACCTGGATGTCCTCTGGCGGAATCCCGAGCTCTTCGGCGATGATCTGGGCATAGGTGGTCTCATGGCCCTGACCCTGGGACTTGGTGCCGAAGCGCGCGATCGCCTTCCCGGTGGGATGGATGCGAATCTCGCTCGAATCGAACATCTTGATCCCGAGGATGTCGAAGGTCTTCGAGGGCCCGGCTCCGACGATCTCGGTGAACGAGGAGATGCCGATCCCCATGAGTTCTCCCCGCGCGCGCTTTTCGGTCTGCTCGGCCCGCAGGTCGCGGTAGCCGATCATGTCCATGGCCTTCTCGAGCGCCGCGCCGTAGTCGCCGCTGTCGTACTCCCACCCCAGCACCGAGGTGTAGGGGAACTGGTCCGGTCGGATGAAGTTCCGCAGCCGGAAGTCGGCGGGATCTTCCCCGTTTTCCCGCGCCAGCAGGTCCACCATCCGCTCGATGGCGTGAACCGCTTCGGTCACCCGGAAGGAACAGCGGTAGGCGATGCCGCCTGGGGGCTTGTTCGTGTACACCCCGTCCACGGAGACGTGGGCGTCGCTGAGATCGTACGAACCGGTGCAGATGTGGTAGAGCCCTGCGGGGAACTTCGACGGGTTCGCCGCCGCGTCGGAGTAGCCGTGGTCGGCGATCGTGTCGAGCGAGAGCGCGGTGATCTTCCCGCCCTTCGAGCCGAGGCGCGCCTTGATGTGGTAGTCGCGGGCAAACGAATCGGCCTGGAGGTTCTCCGAGCGATCCTCGATCCACTTCACCGGCTTGCCGGTGACGACCGACGCCGCGGTTGCGATGACGTAGCCGGGATACACCGGCACCTTGCCCCCGAACCCGCCGCCGATGTCTGGCGAGATGACCCGAATCCTGTGCTCGGCCAGACCCAGGTGAGCCGTCACCAGGGCAACCACCGTGCGGATCGCGTGCGGCGCCTGGGTCGTCAGGTAGAGGGTCAGATGTCCCTCGACCGGATTCCAGCTCGCCACGCAGCCGCAGGTCTCGATCGAAGCGACGTGAATCCGAGGCAGATGCATCGCCTGCTCGACCACCGTGTCCGAGGCCGCGAGCGCCGCTTCGGTGGCCTCCCGATCTCCGTGCTCCCAGTGGAAGATGTGGTTCGAGTCCTTGTCGTCGCGGACCCTGGTCGCTCCCGGCTCGAGCGCCGCGTGCGGGTCGACCACGACCGGGAGGGGCTCGTAGTCCACCTCGAGCGCCGCGGCGCCGTCGGCGGCGGCATAGCGCGATGTCGCGACCACGGCGGCGACTTCCTGCGCCTGGTACTTCACCGTGTCGATCGGCAGGACCATCTGCTGGTCGCTCATCAGCGTGGGCATCCAGGCCAGGTTGTAGGCCTCGAGCGTCTTGCCGGTGATGACCGCGGCCACGCCGGGAACGGCAAGCGCCGTCTCATCGTGGATCTTCGTGATCTTCGCGTGGGCGTAGGGGCTCCGGGTGATGTCGAGATAGAGCATCCCCGGAAGCTTGATGTCGTCGATGTAGCGGCCCTGCCCGCGGATGAATCGGGCGTCTTCCTTGCGCTGGACGGAATGTCCGAGGCCCCGACACTTAGCCATCGCCGTTCTCCTTCGATTCCTTCATGATTTCCGCTGCGCGCCGCACCGCCTTGACGATGTTCACATAACCGGTGCAGCGGCAGAGGTTTCCGGAGATGCCCCAGCGAATCTCGTCCTCCTGGGGATCCGGATTCGCCTCCAGGAGGGCCTTCGAGGTCAGCATCATCCCCGGCGTGCAGAAGCCGCACTGGAGGCCGTGCTTTTCGGTGAACCCCTGCTGGACCGGGTGCAGTTCGCCGTTCCCCATCCCTTCCACGGTCGTGACGCGGGAACCGCCGGCGGCGACCGCGAGAACGGTGCAGCTCTTGACCGGCGTCCCGTCGAGCAGGACGGTGCACGCCCCGCAGGAGGTGGTGTCGCAGCCGATGTGGGTCCCGGTGAGTCCGAGCTCCTCGCGAATGAAGTGGACGAGAAGCAGCCGCGCCTCGACTTCGCGCGCGTGCTCTTCCCCGTTGACCTGGATCGTGACGTGGTGACTGCTCACGCCGGTGCCTCCTTTGCCCGCGCGACGGCCCGCGAGGCCGCCCGGAAGGTGAGCGTGCGCACGACGGCACGCTTGTACTCCACCGAGCCCCGGTGATCCTCGTGAGGCTCGGCCGCCGCGGCTGCGGCGCCGGCCGCCTCGTCGAGCGCCGCTTCCCCGCCGTCGGAACCGATGAGCGCCGCTTCCGCCGCCGAGGCCCGGATCGGCGTGAGGCCGACATTGGTGAGCGCCACCCCGGCCTCGGCGATGCGGCCGCCTTCGAGCCGCAGCTGAACCGCCACCGCGGCCACCGCGTAGTCGCCCACCTTCCGTTCGAACTTCTCGTAGGCGCCCCCGGAACCGGCCTCGGGCGCCGGGATCCGGATCTCGATCAGGATTTCCCCCGGCTTCAGGCAGGTGGAGAAGGGCCCGGTGAAGAAATCATCCGCCCCGATCGTGCGGTCTTCAGCCTGGAGCGGCAGCTCGTGACGCTGTTCCAGCAGGGTTCCACTCCTCCGGTCGGGAAACGACCTGCCCACGAACGAGGCCCGGTAGGCCAGCATCGTCGCCGGGTGGTCGTTCCCCGGATCCGCGTGGGCCACGTTCCCGCCGACTGTCGCCAGGTTCCGCACCAGGGGATCCCCAATCACTCGGGCGGTGTCGGCGAGCAGCGGGTAGCGGCCTTGCACCAGCTCCGACTTCTCGAGTTCGGACTCGCGGGTCATCGCCCCGATGCGCAGGCAGCCCTCCGCTTCGCCGATCCCCGCGAGCCCCGGGATCTTCCTCAGGTCCACCAGGGCGGACGGTTCCGCCAACCGGAACCGCATCATCGGGATGAGGCTGTGTCCCCCCGCCAGCAGCTTCGCCTCGGGGTTCGCCAGCAGGAGCCGGCTGGCATCCGCCAGACTCTCCGGTACGTGATAGTCAAACTGCGGTGGAATCACGGAACGGCCTCCTTGTCGTGAACCGAACATACCAGCCCCTGTCGAAGCCACGGGCGGCGGCGCCCCGCAGGCAGCCTTCCGTTCCTCGAGGAGCAGGAGACGAGCGGTCAGGGCGGGCGATTTGAAGAGACCGGGGATGTCGGAGGGAACGGCCGCCAGAGCTGCCGGCATGGGCGCCTGGCGGCGCTTTCTCCGGCGGCGTCGGGGCCGCGGGGAAGACGTCGCGGCGGCCGAACGGGATCTCGGGCACGAGATCGACGCGCTGACGGGCATGGGCCTGAGCGCCGGAGAGGCGTTTCTCGTCGCCATCCGCCGGCTCGCCCGCCGCGATCCGGAGACGCGACGATTCGCGGCATCGCGCGGCTTCCTCAAGGGCGCCATGGGGTTCGGAACCCCGGCGCCGGCGGAGAGTCGCGCCGCGCGGATCGAGGCTCTCGCGGCGTTCGGACTCGCCCTTGGCGCAGCTCTCACCGTGAAGGCGCCGGAGCTCTTCGGCTGGCGGATTGCCGTCGAAACGGACTTCTACCTCCGCAACCTGGGGCTCTTCGTGCTGCCGTGGGTGGCCGTCTACCTGGGTTGGCGCCGGGGGATCGACCGCAGGACGGCGCTTGTGGCCGGAGCGGGCTTCCTGCTGGCCGGAATCTTCGCCAACGCGTACCCGTTTGTCCCGGGCGGCTCCACCGGCGGTCTGACGACGGCGCACGCCCCGATTGTGCTCTGGGCCGCGGTCGGTTTCGTCCTGGTCGGCGGACGCTGGAAGAGTCACCGCGAGCGGATGCGGCTCGTCCGCTTCAGCGGTGAACTCTTCATCCACTTCGTCCTCGTCTGGCTCGGCGGCATGGTCCTCGCCGGACTCAGCTTCTTCCTCTTCGGCGCCATCGGGGTCGAGGCCCGGGAATGGTTCATCGAGCAGTGGCTCGTCCCCTCGGGGGCGGCCGGGGCCATCGTGCTGGCGGTCTTCCTGGTGCACGGCCGGCGCGCGATGAGCACCGAACTCGCGCCGATGCTGGCGCGGGTCTTCACCCCGCTCTTCGCAGCGGCTCTTCTCGCCTTTCTGGCCACGATGGCCTGGATCGCTCAGGGCATGGCGGCCGACCGGGAAGTGCTCATCGGCCTTGACGTGCTGCTCGTCCTGATCGTCGGCCTCGTGCTCTATTCCGTCGCCGCGCGGGACAGCGGCGCACGCCCCGGCGCATGGGACGTCATCTCCCTGGTGCTCGTGCTCGCCGCCCTTGCCGTGGACCTCGTGGCGCTGGCCGCCATGGTCGGCCGCGTCTCGGAGTTCGGCCTCACCCCCAATCGGAGCGCCGCCCTCGGCGAGAACCTGATCCTGCTGGTCAACCTCGCCGGGTCGGCCTGGCTCCTTCTCGCCTTCCTGCGGGGCAACGGATCCTTCCCCGCTCTGGCGCGCTGGCAGACCGGATTCCTGCCGGTCTACGCGGCCTGGGCGGCCTTCGTCGTCGTCGCGTTTCCGCCGCTGTTCGGCTTCGTCTGACCGGGGCCGTCAGTCGGTCGTGGTGACCGCCTGATAAACCATCGCCCGGAGCCGCGCGTGGTCATCAATGCCGCCGGATGGAATGAGTTGCGAGAGGTACACGACGACCACCTCCTCGGCCGGGTCGACCCAGTAGGTCGAGTGATAGGCGCCTCCCCAGCCGTACTCCCCTTCGGAGCCGGGCGCGCCCCGGGCGCCCACGTCCTCGACGATTCGGAAACCGAGTCCGAAGCCGACGCCTGGTTCGCTGCCGAACCCGCTGCCGACCTCGTCGACCTGGGTCAACAGGAGTCCGGAGAGGTGGTCCACGGTCATGAGTTCGACGCTCTTCGGAGAGAGGATGCGGGCGTCGCCCAGCTTGCCGCCGTTCAGCATCATCTGGAGGAAGCGGGCGTAGTCCGAGGCCGTGGACAGGAGCCCCGCTCCGCCGGAGAAGCTCGTCCGGGGTCCCTTGACGTACGCCCCCTGCCCCACCATCCCGCCGGGATCCGGAGCGCGTTCGAGGCCGTTGCGGCCGGCCGAATACACCACCGTCAGCCGGTCCCGCTTCTCCTCCGGGAGGTAGAAGTGCGTGTCCTCCATCCCCAGCGGCTCGAAGATCCGGGTGCGGAGAAACTCGTCGAGCGGCAGCCCGGAAGCCACCTCGACCACCGCTCCCAGGATGTCCGTCGCATAGCCGTAGACCCATGCCTCGCCGGGGTGGGCGTCAAAGGGCAGCGCGGCCATCCCGCGCACCGTCTCGCGAATCGGCTCCTCGCGGTCGGCGAAGTACCAACCCTGGATGCCGGCCGCCTCCCACTCCTCCGCGGCCGGCCCCCCGCCGTAGGAGATCCCGGCCGTGTGGGTCAGAAGATGGCGGATGGTGATCGGCTGCCGGGCCGGAACCACTGCGTAGGACCCGTCGGGGCGGGGGTTCGCGACGGTCGTCTCTCCGTATTCCGGCAGGTAGCGGCCCACGGGGTGGGTGAGAAGGAGCCGCCCCTCCTCCTGGAGCATCATCACCGCCACGCTGACGATCGCCTTGGTTTGCGATGCAATCCGGAACAGGTCGTCGACTTCCATCGGGTCTCTTGCCTCGCGGTCGCGCTCGCCGACAGCCTTCAGGTACACCGTCTCGCCGCCCCGGGCCACGAGCGCCACCGCGCCGGGGAGGCTTCCTTCTTCGACGTAGCTCTCGAGCACGCGGTCGAGTCGGGCCAGCCGCTCCGGATCCAGAGCGGGCGCTCCGGCGCCGGAAGGCGGAGCGGCGCAGGCAACGAGGAGCGCGCCGGCGAGAAGGGCTCCGGGCACACTTCGACAGAGCGCGGCGCGGCGCCTGGTCCCACCCCCCGGATCGTCGATCGTCATGGCCGTCTCCCTGGCGTCGGCCTGTCGCGCCGCCGCCCGCCGCAGTCTATGGGGAAGGCCCCAGCCCGGGTTGATATAGCCTGCCGCCCCATGGATCGCCTTCGAGGGCGCGGCGCAGCCCGGAGATCGCGGGCTCTGGCGGCGGGATGACGGGTGGCCGGGACCGCCCCGATGCGGCCGCGGTGAAGCGCTGGCGGCGGAGCCTCCGCCTCATCGCGGTGTTGCTCGTCATCTGGTTCACGGCCTCGCTCGGCCTCGGCGTGCTCTTCGCCGCCCCGCTCAACCGAATCTGGATGGGCGGGTTCCCGCTCGGATTCTGGTTCGCCCAGCAGGGCTCGATCCTGATCTTCCTGGTTCTCCTTGTCGTGAACGCGGCCGTGATGGACCGCATCGAGAGCAACGAGGATGATGCCGGAGCGGCAGAGGACGAGGCGCCGTGAGCATCGCCGGCTGGACGCTCGTCTTCGTCGCGGGAAGCTTCGCGCTCTACAGCGCCATCGCGGTGTGGAGCCGGGTCGGCACCACCAGCGGTTTCTACGTCGCCGGGCGCGGCGTCTCCGCGCTGGCGAACGGGATGGCCACCGGCGCCGACTGGATGAGCGCCGCGTCCTTCATCTCCATGGCCGGGCTCATCTCGTTCATGGGCTACGACGGCGCCATCTACCTGATGGGCTGGACCGGCGGCTACGTCCTGCTGGCGCTGCTCGTCGCCCCCTACCTGCGCCGCTACGGCCGCTACACGATTCCGGAGTTCGTCGGGGATCGTTTCGCTTCGCAGGCCGCCCGTCTCACCGCGGTGATCTGCGCGGTGTTCATCTCGTTCACCTACGTCGCCGGCCAGATGCGCGGCGTCGGCGTCGTCTTCTCCCGGTTCCTGACGATTCCGGTCGAATACGGAGTCCTGATCGGGGGCGTGATCGTGCTGCTCTACGCCACCCTCGGGGGGATGCGCGGCATCACCTACACCCAGGTGGCGCAGTACTGCGTCCTGATCGTCGCCTTCCTCATCCCCGCCGGCGCGATCTCCTGGATGATGACCGGGACGCCGATCCCGCAGCTCGGGTTCGGATCGCCGCTGATCGAGGGCGAACGCGCCGGCATGTTCCTCCTGCGGGCCATTGACCAGATCCACGTCGACCTGGGCCTTCCGGAGTACACCGGCGCTTTCCTCGCGGGCAAGAAAACGCTGCTCGATGTCTTCGCCATCACGGCGGCTCTCATGACCGGGACGGCCGGCCTTCCCCACGTGCTCATCCGCTTCTACACCGTGAAGAGCGCGCGGCTGGCCCGGTGGAGCGTGATGTGGGCGCTTCTCTTCATCGCCGTCCTCTACACGACCGCCCCGGCCGTGGCCGCGTTCGCCCGGGTCAACATGATCCAGACCCTCCATCAGACCCCGGTGGCGGAAGCGCCGGACTGGTTCCGCAACTGGCAGGCCACCGGTCTCATCCAGTTCACCGACCGGAACGGCGACGGCCTGATCCAGTACTCGGAGGGCGCCGGCGCCGAACTGATCATCGACCGGGACATCATGGTCCTCGCGAACCCGGAGATCGCCGAACTCCCCGCATGGGTCGTGGGCCTCGTCGCAGCCGGGGGGCTCGCCGCCGCTCTCTCCACCGCGGCGGGGCTGCTGCTGGTGATTTCCGCGTCGGTCTCCCACGACCTGCTGAAGAGCTTCCTCCGGCCGAACATGACGGAGCGCCAGGAACTCCGCGCCGCGCGGATCGCGGCGGCCGGAGCCATCGCGGTGGCGATCCTCGTGGGGATCTATCCGCCCGACTATGTGGCAGCGGTGGTCGCCTTCGCTTTCGGACTTGCGGCGGCGAGCTTCTTTCCGGTGCTCGTGCTCGGAGTGTTCACCACCTGGGTGACGCCGAGGGGCGCAGTCGCCGGCATGATCGCCGGGACGGCGTTCACCGCCACGTACATCGGCTGGTTCAAGGTCTTCGAATGGAGCGGTCCCGAAGCCTGGTGGTTCGGGATCAGCCCGGAAGGCATCGGGGCCCTGGGGATGCTGCTGAACTTCGCCGTGACCTGGGCCGTCAGCCGCCGGACCGGCCCACCGCCGGAAGAGAGCCGCCAAATCGTCGCCGCCCTCCGCGGCGGCGCGCCCCTTCCACGACCGCCGACCCCCTGACCGGCGGGCGGGTGAGGCAGCCATGGAGCGCCGGCGCCCTCGCCGGCCATCGCCGCCCCGGGCATGCTCCTCAACCTCGCCGCGACCTCGGCTGGCAGCCGCCGGACCCGCCCCATGCAGCCCCGGCGTCCCCGCCGGCCACCGCCGCCCTGGGCACGCTCCTGAACTTCGCCCATGGAGCGCCGGCGTCCCCGCCGGCCATCGGCGCCCCGGGCATGCTCCTCAACTTCGCCCATGGAGCGCCGGCGTCCCCGCCGGCCATCGGCGCCCTGGGGATGCTCCTGAACTTCGCCCATGCAGCGCCGGCATCCCCGCCGGCCACCGCCGCCCTGGGGATGCTCCTGAACTTCGCCCATGGAGCGCCGGCGTCCCCGCCGGCCACCGCCGCCCCGGCATGCTCCTCAACTTCGCCGCGACCTCGGCTGGCAGCCGCCGGACCCGCCCCATGGAGCGCCCGCGTCCTCGCCGGCCAGCGGCGCCCCGGGCATGCTCCTGAACTTCGCCGCGACCTGGGCCGTCACCCGCCGGACCCGCCCCATGGAGCGCCGGCGTCCTCGCCGGCCATCGGCGCCATGGGCATGCTCCTGAACTTCGCCGCGACCTGGGCCGTCACCCGCCGGACCGGCCCCTTGGAGCGCCGGCGTCCCCGCCGGACATCGCCGCCCCGGGCATGCTCCTCAACCTCGCCGTGACCTGGGCTGTCAGTCGCCGGACCGGCCCCATGGAGCGCCGGCGTCCCCGCCGGCCATCGGCACCCTACGGACACTACCCGGGCGGGACGGATTTCACGAATTCCCCAGTTTTTCTTGCTATTGCCCCAGCTTGTTCCCCCAGCTCACGCCGCTATTTCCCTAGTCGCGCTCGCCAGGGTGGCGTGCGGTCGCACTCCCTTGCACATGAAGCGCCAGAAAGCGGGCCGGTGTGATGATCGGTATCCCATGGAACGGCGACATGGCGAGCAGGTCGCCGTCGCCCGTCACCAGATGGTCGGCGCGACCCATGAGGGCGGTCTCCAGGACCTTGTCGTCGGCGGGGTCGCGGCAGCCGAGCGCGGCACCGGCGATGGGCACCCATTCCGCAACCGCGCCCAGCAGCGCGACCAGGGCTGCGCGGGATTCCCGGCTCACGTATGGGTCGAACTTCGAGCCGAGGATCCGACGGCAAAGCTCGGCGAACGTTTCGTCGCTGAAGAGAACGACCCCGTTGCGCGCTCTGACCAGATCGACCACCCTGCGAGGTGTGCCTGTCTGGGTGAGGGCGGCGCTGATCAGGACGTTGGTGTCGAGTACGACCCTGTCACCCATCATCGGAGAGCAGGGACTCCAACGCCGCTGGCGTCAGGCCGTTGGCGGCTGCCTCCTGGCTCATGGCGTCCATCGCGCCCGCCAACCGGTCCCAAGCGGTTCCGCGCAGTCGTTTGAACTGCTCCACCGAGAGCATCACGCCCACCGGTGTGCCGTTTCGGGTGACGCGCACGGGTCCCTGCTGGGCGAACCGAAGCAGCTGGCCGAACCGGTTCTTGGCCTCCTTGGCGGTTAGTTCGCGCATGTGGACATAGTAGCCACTATGGCTAGGACCGGTTAAGTTGGGCCTTTGTCCTTCTCGCGCCTTTCCGCTCAGTGCAAATCCGCTCAAGGAAGAATGAGGCAGGCTCGTCGTCGGAATCCTGTGGGACCAGGCGGCCCTCGAAGGCGCGCTTCAGGATGGATGGCCGGAGGGCGGAGGCTGCGGTAGAGCAGTTTTTCGGACAGCGGCTTGAAGCCTGCCGCACGGCGTCGTCTCCGAATGCAACCTAGTCGGCGATTTCGACCTGCCCTCTAACTGGGGGCAGTGGGACCGTGATGTTGGCCAAGACCCGTGCGTTGACCCGTGGTTGTCCGATGCCCCCCTTGCCGCGTTCGACCTCCGACAAATGGGAGCCACGCTGGAAGAAGACCGATTCGTAGCGAGGAGGAACGAGGCAAGACAGGCCAACGCGAATCAGGCATGAGGCGAAGCTGGCTTCGGGGTGATTCTCACGGCCCAGGCCGGCGAGGACGCCGGCGCTCCATGGGGCCGGCGCCGCAGGCGCGAGTCGCCCACGGGCGAGCGCTGCGCGGATACGCAAGGTGCGGCCCAGGCCGGCGAGGACGCCGGCGCTCCACGGGGCCGGCCCTCCATTCGTCCGGGCGAGCGCGGGCCTGGAGCGCCGGTGTCCTCACCGGCCACCGCCGCAGGCGGGCATCGACGGTGGGCCTCCCGGCCTCCGGACCGTCGGTACGGCCGCGCTGTCGGTACGAGACTGCCCAAGGGACCGGCGGTGCGGCCCAGGCCGGCGAGGACGCCGGCGCTCCATGGGGCCGGCGCTGCGGGCACGAGTTGCCCACCGGCGAGCGCTGCGCGGATACGCAAGGTGCGGCGCAGGCCGGCGAGGACGCCGGCGCTCCATGGAGCAGGCGCTGCGGGTGTCGGTTCCTTGTCCGGGATGATCTCGGCGTCGGGCGACAGGTTCCGTCGCTCCTGGGGCGCCCGACACTGCGAAGGGAGCCATTCTGGCGGGCGCTCTCCACGGATCGGGGTCATAGCGTGAGATGGCCGGTGAGGGTGGCGCCGGGAGGGATGGATGCGGGGCGGGGGCCGGCTTCGACGTGGACGGCGCCGCGGCAGGTGACGTTGCGGCCGAACGTGACGTTGCCGTCCACCCGGAAGCTGCTGCAGTGCTTCAGGGAGGGGGGGCCGTTCGGGAAGCGCGCTTCGAGATCGTGCACGAAGTGGTAACAGGCGCCGAGTTCCACAGCGGGTAACGGATCGGCGACGGCTGCGATGCCGCCCAGGGAGTCGGTCCGATAGGCGTCGGAGCGGAGGAGTAGCAGATCGGAGGTGGTCTTGACCGGGGCGAAGCGGCTGCGAGGCACCTCGACGGCAACCGCCCCTTCGAACAGTTCCACCGCCGTCCCCGCCGCCTGCTCGAGGTGGTAGACCGGCAGGGAGCCGGGGTCTTCGGGATCCACGGTCTTCCGATTGACCAGCGCCGGCAGCGGGAGGAAACCGCCGGCCCGCTCGAGCGCCCGCGCCAGCGCCGGGAGCGAAATCCAGAGGTTGTTCGCGTTGAAGTAGCAGTAGCGGCCAAAGTCCTGGAAGGACTCCCGGTCCTCGGGGGCGCACTGGGCCGTTTCCCGAAGAATCATGCGCGCGTCGGACCGCCGGCGCGCCAGATGGCCCCCCTTCCAGTCCCGCGCGCTGCGGCGCACGACTTCCATGAGAAACGGGGCTCCGGAATCCAGAAAACGGCGCAGCAATACGGGGTCGGGAGAACCGCCGGCATTGTCCACGTTGGAAACGAACAACGTCTCGAAGCCCTCGGCAAGGAGGCGTTCCAGGGCGCCGCTGGCGCCGAGCGCGGTGTACAGGTCGCCGTGACCCGGAGGGCACCACGCCTTTGCGGGTGCGGCGGCGAACCGGACCGGTTGGAGATCCGAGCGTCGCAGCTTGGGCGCCTGGTGCTGGAGGAAGCAGTCCACCTCGCGGTCGCCGAGGGCCTCGCGCACCGCGCCGTCCGTCGCAAAGCTGTTCATCAGCAGCGGGCGCACCCCGGCGGCCTCCGCCTGACTCAGGGCAAGATCGAGGAACGTCTTCCCGTCGAGAGCGGGAAGGAGCGCCTTGGGGCCGCGCATCCCCATCGTGGTCCCGAGACCGCCGTTCAGGGTCACCGCCACGGTCCGCGAGCGCTCGGCGAGAGACGCCGGCTCCCCCTCCCGGAAGAAGCGGGGCACGGACTCCACCGGGGCGATGTCGCTCTCGCGGACATACGCGGGCCCTGCCGCCGCCAGCCGAACCATTCGATCGAAGCCTCGGACGAAGGCCGGCGGGGAGGCGCATCGGCCCAGAACCCGACGTACAGCCTGTCGCGCGGCGGCGACGCCGGCCTCGTTCATCGCCCCTTTCCGTGGGGCTTCCGGATCCCCCGGAGGACGATCGCGAGGACGACGGCCATGGCCGCGCCCAGAGTCCAGCCGAGCGGCTGGCTTGTCCAGCCGAACAGCAACGCCGCCCCTACCAGGCCTCCGCCCATCAGCCGCAGGGCCCCGTACCAGCGGGCGTGCCGCGTGGCGAGAAGAAAATCCGACGGCAGCACGGCGAGGACCGCGAGACTGCCCCGGAAGATGGGGAGCGGACTCATTAACCCGGTCACGAGGGCCGTCAGGCCCACCACCGTCAGAATGCCCGCCCCGACGGCCACAGCGCCCGCCGCAAGCCGTGGCGGCCCCGGCAAGAGAATGAGGGCGACCAGGAGGGCGGCCAACCCGGCGGCGGCCGGCGCATAGGCACGGCTTCCCGGATCTCGCGGGAGCACGTCGCCGTCGCGCCCGAGGTGCAGGCGGACCGGCGGCGCGCCCAGGGCTTCCTCCAGACCGTGGCGCAGGACCTCCGGGAGAAACATCGCCTCATAGGGCGTCACCTCCCGGTCCACGGCCGGACCCAGCCCCATGTCGGTCAACCACAGCAGCGACGGCCGGACCGCGAGACCGCGGCGGACATGGGTCCGCCAGGTCCCGGATCCTTCCAGGCCTCCCGGAACGTTCGGCGCCGTGGTCACCCGCTCCAGGGCTCCGCCCGAAGCCTCGTTCAGGTAGTCGCGGATTCGGGTGGTGCAGTTGTCCGAGAAGTGGTCGTAGACGTACTCGCTCCGCCCCGGAACCAGGTCGGCGGCAAGGCGGTCGAGGAGTCGCTTCCGCCCCTCCGGACCCAGATCGAGATCCTGCCGAAAGACGCTCCGGTCGGCGCCGAGGTAGTCGGCCAGCGTGTCTTCGTAACGGGTCACGCCGACCCAGAACACCGCCTCGCCGCGCAGCACCTCGATCCCGAGACCCACCGGACGGGAGAAATCGGTCACTCCATAGTTGAAGCAGCGGGCGTCCACGCAGAGCGCCGCGTGTCCCCAATGCCGGAACAGCACGGAGGTGTCCGGCCCCATGGTCAGCACGTAAACCTGCGGCGGAGCGGCCGCCGGGGCCGTTTGCGGCGGGGTGGCGGCGGTCTCCCCCGCCGCGGGCGCAGCGATCAGGAGGGCGGCCAGCACCGAGAGGAGACTGCGGCCCAAGACGGCGGCGATTCTAGTGACGGAGCGCAAGGGCCCCAACCGGCGCCCCCGTTTCTATACTCCGCCCGTGCGGATCCAGGCGGCCCGCCGGAAGGCCGGAGTGCCCCTGCCGGCGGCAACAGGCGGCGGGCCGGGGCTTCCCACGGCCACGGTGCACGGCGAGGCGCTGATTTTCTGGGATCGCGCGCGACCGGGGAAGAAGCGGGACGCGATCGACACCGACCAGATCACCCCGTCGGCGTGGTGCGTGTCGGAGAGCCTCGACGCGCTGGACCGGCGGTGGAAGGAAGGCGCGTTCCGGTACCTCATGCCGGATTTCCGGGAGCAGGTCGCCTCGGGGAAGAACTTCGTCGTCGCCGGCGGCCGCTTCGGCATCGGGTCCTCCCGCGAGATGAGCCCGGCGGGCCTGCTCGGAGTCGCCGCCGACGCCGGCGTCACCCTGGTGCTCGTCCTCGGGGCCGGCGTCGGAGACATCTTCCGCCGCAACGCACTGAATCTCGGGCTTCACGTCCTGGAATGTCCCGACGCCGCGCGGGACGCGCTGGACGGACACCGGTTCTCGTTCGACCCGGTGAGCCGCGAGCTGGTGAACGAATCGCTCGGACGCACCTACCGACCGCAGCCGCTGACCCGCCGCGAGGAGGAACAGCGTCGCGCGGGCGGACTCTTCGCCGTGGGACGGCGGCGCTTTGGTGATTCCATCGGAAGCGCTCCAATAATCCGCTGGCCCGAACCCCGGGAGGCGCGACGGCTGACCGCCACCGAGCAGATCCTCCACGCCCACCGGGTGAAGCGCGGAGAGGCGGTGGCTCCAGGCCGCACGATCGAGGTGTACGCCGACCTGCTCCCCGCCTCGGACGGCACCGCGCCACTGGCGATCCATACGTTCCGGGAGATCACCGCGGGCGCCATCCATCCCCGCCAGGCCGCGATCGCAAACGACCACTTCGTGTTCACCGGACGCAAGGCAGACGAGCGACAGACGGCGATCAGCGCCCGTTTCGCCGCCGAGGAGGGCATCGGACATCCCTGGTTCGCCACCCCCGGGGACGGCATCTTCCACTTCTACTTTCCCGAGCAGGGGCTCGTCATGCCGGGTGCGTTCATCGCCGGGGCCGACTCCCACAGCCGGGCCTACGGCGCCTACGGCGCGGTCGGCATCGGGGTCGGCTCCACGGCGCTCGGTTTCGGCTGGGCCACCGGCAGTGTGTTCGTCACCCCACCGCCGGCGCGCCGGGTGATCTTCACCGGGACGCCGGCGCCGTGGTCGTCGGGCAAGGATGTCGTTCTCCGGCTGATCGCCGGATGGGACGGAGCCGCCGCCGGAGACTCGATCGAATTCGCCGACCCCGACGCTTCTCTCCCGATCTCGTGGCGGAACACGATCGCGAACATGATGGCCGAGGCGGAAGCATGGAACGGGCTGTTTCCGTTCGACGGGCGGACGGCGGAGTTCTACCGGCGGCGGGGGATGAAGGACCTCCCCTACCCCGCCGTCCACGCCGGCGCCTCGGCCCGGTTCGCCGCGGAGCAGGTGCTCGACCTCGGCGCCGTCGTGCCCCTGGTGGCGCTCCCTTCCGCCCCCGGAAACGCCCACCCCGCGGAGGAGGTGGCGGCCGCCCGGCTGCCCTTCGACCGGGCATACATCGGTTCGTGCACCAACGGCAGCCATGACGATCTGCTCGCGGCGGCCCTGGTGATCCGGGCGGCCCGGGAAATCGGGCGTGACGAGACACGCGAACCGTTCGTCATCTTTCCCGGCTCGCGGACGGTGAAGGAGCAGATCGAGCGCCCCGAACCACGGCTCGGGGGGGAGACGATCGGCGACGTGCTGCGATCTGTCGGGGGACAGATCCGCGATTCCTGGTGCGGGCCCTGCTTCGGCCAGGGGGAGGATGCCCTCGGGCCCGGAATGCGCGCCATCACCTCGTTCAACCGGAATTGGGAAAACCGCATGGGGCGGGGAGGCGAGGGGTTTCTCGCGAGCCCCTCGGTCGTGGCGTCGTCGGCGCTCCTCGGCTACATCGGCCCTCCCTCCGAACTGGGACTCGCGTGGAGCCCGGAACATTTCGGAGGCTGACCCGGTGCAGATTCGTCTCAGCGACCACCGGCCGCCACTTCCGGTCGAACGACTCATTCGGGAACGGCGGCCGGGCCCGGACGCCCTCCCCTTCGATGTCGTCGTCGTGGGCGGAGGCCCGGCCGGGCTGTCTGCCGCCATCCGCCTCCGGCAGACGGCGATGGCGGCCGGGAAGGACCTCGCCGTCGCCGTCTTCGAGAAGGCTGCCGAACCCGGGGGGCACTCGCTTTCCGGCGCCGTTGTGAACCCGGTCGGGTTCCAGGAGCTGTTTCCCGGCCGCGACCCGGCCGACTTCCCCTTTCGCGAACCGGTGGTGCGCGAGAGCGTCCACTTCCTCACGCGGCGGCGCGAGCTCCGCCTTCCCACGCCGCCGACCATGCGGAACCACGGCTTTTTCACTGCCTCGCTCTCGGAGATGGTGCGTTGGCTCGCCTCGGAAGCGGAGAAGCTGGGGGTCGAGGTCTTCCCCGGCTTTGCCGTCGGGTCGCTCCTCTATGAGGGGGGGCGCGCCGTCGGCGTGGAGACCGTTCCCGCCGGGCGGCGTCGTGACGGGACGCCAGGGCCGGGATTCGAGCCGGCGGCGGACGTCGCCGCGGAGGTGGTGATCCTCGCCGAGGGGGCGCGGGGGCCGCTCAGCCAGGCCGCCTGCCATCGGCTCGGCATCCGCTCTTCCTCGCCGCAGGTCTTCGCGCTCGGGGTCAAGGAGCTCTGGCGCTCGGAGCGTCCCGCACCCCACGTCCTCCACACGATGGGGTTCCCTCTGCCTCGCAGCGCCTTCGGGGGCGGCTTCTTCTACCCGATGGGCGAGGGGCTGTCCGCCCTCGGACTGGTGGTCGGGCTCGATGCCCCCACCGAGGCGCTGGACGTCCACCGGGGCCTCCAGGAGCTCAAGCGGCACCCGCTCATCGCCCCGCACCTCGAAGGTGGGACCTGCCTCGAATGGGGCGCGCGGATCATCCCCGAGGGCGGGCCGGGAGCGCTTCCGGAGCGGCTTTCGGGGGAGGGGCTCCTCATCGTGGGGGACGCCGCCGGGTTCGTGGACGTGCCCTCGCTGAAGGGCATCCACTACGCCATGCAGTCCGGCATTCTGGCGGCGGATGCCGCTGTGGCGCACCTCGTCGCGGCGACCCCGCTGTCCCGGTATGACGCCGCGCTCCGTGACAGCCCGATGCTGGCCGACCTGCACCGCACCCGGAACATGCGTCCTGCCTTCGCGCGCGGATTCCTGCGGGGCGTCCTGATCTCCGGTCTGGCCACAGTGACCGGCGGCCTGCTGCCCCGGGGCACCCTCGCGACCGGGGACGACGCCGACCGAACACGGCGCCCTCCCGGCCCGACGGACGACGCGCCCCTCCGCTTCGGCAAGCTGGACGGCGTCTTCCGCTCGGGGAACAACAGCCGGGACGACATCCCCCCGCATCTTCTGCCGCCGAAAACGGTTCCCACCGGGGCGGCGCGCCTCTACCAACGCATCTGCCCGGCTGGCGTGTACGAGGAACGGGAGGGAGAGATGGTGATGAACCACTCGAACTGCATCGACTGCCGCGCCGCGGATGTGTTCGGCCCCCGCTGGACGCCAAGGGAGGGCGGTGTTGGCCCGCGCTGGCGCCAGATGTGATGGGGGGCGCGATGTCGGGTCGGCGGAACGCGAGCCGGTCATGAAGCTGCTTCGCTTCGTGACCGTGATCAGCGGGTTCTATGACGCGCTGGTGGGGGGCGCCCTGCTCTTCGCGATGGGAGAAGTGCTGACGCTGTTCGGCCTCGAAGCGCCCCGTTATCCGATCCAGGCCAACCTGAACGGCCTCTTCCTGCTGGCAATCGGCGCCGGCTACTTCGCCATCGCGCGGCGCCCTCAGGAGCACCTCTGGTACCTCTGGATCATGGGCGTCGCCCTCAAGGGGGGCGGGGCGGTGCTGTTCCTCGTCGATCAGGTCCTTCGCGACTCGCCGGCGAGCTTCCTGCTGTTTTCTGCGAGCGACGGGACTCTCGCCGCGCTCACCCTCTGGGCCATCCGCCGCGCCTCCACCTCCGAAACCGGAAGGGCGCCCGAGGCGTAGCTCAGCTCGGCAGCCCTGTGGATGAGGTGGCGTGAGCACCGAGAGTGGCGAGGCCCAGTGCTCGCGTGGGGGTGTGCCACCCCATGGAGCGCCGGCCCCACGGAGCGACCTGACCTATGGAGCGCCGGCCCCATGGAGCGCCGGCGTCCTCGCCGGCCTGCGCCCCACCGTCGGCTCCTGAACCAGTCTCCGGCCGACCGCGCCGCCGTGCCGATGGACCGTGGCCGGTGAGGACACCGGCGCTCCAGGGACACCGGCGCTCCAGAACTGGCGCGCCCTGACCTATGGAGCGCCGGCCCCATGGAGCGCCGGCGTCCTCGCCGGCCTGCGCCCCACCGTCGGAGCCGGAGATCGCACTCCAGCGCAACGCAACAGGCCGCTCTGCGGCCTGGTTCAGCCGCGATGGATCGCCCCGCTCGAATGCCGCGTGACCTTGCTCACAGGCTGCTCAGTCGTCCCGAGCGGCCAGAGCGGCGAGGGACTCGCGGATCGCGTTCAGGGCCGGGGCGACCTGGGCCGGGCTGGTCCAGCCGAGGTGGCCCACCCGGAAGATCTTTCCGGCGAGCCTGCCCAGGCCGCCCCCGAGCGAGACCCCATGCTCCGTGTCGAGGCGGCGTGAGAGATCCGGCCAGGCGATGCCGTCCGGAAGCCAGGCGGCGGTAACCGTGGGAGAGGCGAAGCGGTCAGCGGCGACCAGCGTCAGCCCGGCCGCGCGCAGGCCCGCGCGCACCGAAGCGGCGGTCTCCGCGTGACGGCGGAAGACCCGCTCCCGGCCTTCCTCGAGCAGGAGACCGAGCCCGACCTCCATCGCGAACAGGATCGGCAGTTCCGGAGTGAACGGCACGCTGCCCCGCTCGTGCGCCTCGCGGTATCGGGTGAAGTCCCAGTAAAACCGCGGGAGACGCGCGACCCGCCCCGCCTCTTCGGCCCGGTCCGAGACGAAGGCGATCGCCATCGCCGGGGGCAGCCCCCACGCCTTGTGCGATGCCGTGAACACCACGTCGCAGTCCTCGATGGGAACGGGGACGGCGCCCAGGCTCGAGACCGCGTCCACGAGCACCAGCGCCGAGCCGGCGCGACGCGCCGAGGCGATGAGTTCGGGGAGCGGATGGAGGACCCCGGTCGAGGTCTCGGAGTGGGTCAGGAGCACGGCCCGGGTGTCGGGACGGGAGCGGAGCGCGGCTTCGAACCGGTCCGGGTCGGCGGGCTGTCCCCAGGGGGTGCGCAGACTGCCCGCGTCGAGCCCGTGCGCCCGGGCGATCGCCAGGAATCGATCGGCGAAGACGCCTCCGGAGAGTCCGAGAACCCGGTCGCCGGGAGACAGCGTGTTCACCAGCGCCGCCTCGATCGCCCCGGTCCCCGATCCGGCGAGCAGCAGGGGCGGGCGGCTCACCCCGAAAAAGCGGCAGGTCCGGTCCCGGATCCGGTCCATCAGGCCCTTCATCCGGGGGCCCCGGTAGTTGAAGAGCGGACGCGCCATCGCGCGCACCACCTCCGCATGCAGGGGCGCCGGCCCGGGAACCAGCAGGCCGGGGGGAATCGGCAGGCCGGGGCGCTCGCCGCTCACATCACAAGGAGGGGGGCGATGGTGACGTGGGACCGCGTCAGCCGACGCCGCTTCCTTCCTCCTCGGACTCACCGAGGAGTTCGCTGTCGAGGTCGAACGCGTAGACGGCCTCCCCGGTGGCCACGGCGATCACCCCTTCGTCCGGACGAATGGCGACCCCCACCATGGACGGGCCACTGATGATCCGGCGGGTGGTCCGTTCCGCGGTGAAGAGGAAGACGCCGCCGTCGCCGGCGAGCCCTTCGGCGATGAAGCAGCGGTCGCGGTGGTCGAAAGCCATCCCCTGCGGACGGCCGAACCCGGACAGCAGCCGGCGCACCTCGCCGTCGGGCTCGAACTCGACGATGTGGTCGCGGGAGGCGAGCGTGGGGCCGGAGACGAACAGCGACCCGGCCGAGTTGAACGCGAGGTGGTACGCCGAGACCGACGGCCGCATCTGGGAGAAGACGCTCACGTCGCCGTCAGGAGCCATTCTGTAGACGACGCCGTTGCGATCGCCGACCATGAGATCCCCCGTGGGAGAGAAGCCGATCCCGGTGGCCACGCCGAGATTCTCGAGGAGCACGTCGAAATCGCCGTCCTCGTTCATCCGGTAGATGTGGCCGTCCTGACGGGATGAAACGTAGAGGGTGTCGTCCGGCCCCCACGCCAGCCCGGTGGGATTCACGATCCCGTCGCCCATGGGAACCGGGTCCTCGTCGTCCGCGAGTCGGTAGACCGGGTGGGGAATCTTCTCGCCGCGCGTGCCGCTGACCGTCGTGTAGAGAAAGCCCTCGGAGTCGAAGACCGGATTCGAGACGATGTGGAGCTTCTCGGCAACGAAACGGCCGATGGAGATCGGATACGGCTCGGTCTCCCGGTCGTTCAGGCAGACACGGACCTCGGAGCCCGCGTTTTCGGGCACCTGGACTCCCAGCCGGCTCGCCGAGACGCGGTAGATGTGGGCGGGCTCGTCGCCAAAGAAGACCCGGATCCGCGAGGCGTAATCCACCCGAAATCCGCGGCCGCTGATGTCCACCCGGCCCCCGGGAACGGCGTGCCGGGGCCAGATCCGGTGGATGGCGAGCGTTGGCCGGCGACGACGCGAACGCCGGACCAGGGAACTCGGGGGTGGCGGCATGGGCGTCGGCGTCAGATTAGCAGTGGACAGCGGCCCGGCCTCCATCGGCCAGCGGGTTAGGATGCGACGGTTTGCAACCCTCCGAACCGGGTATCGCGTCGCCTGAGGCGGATCGTCCCCGGCGCTGGCCGGATCCGGCTTCGCCGCAGATCGCCGTCATCGGCGGCGGGCGGGAAACGCCGGAGGCGTTGGCCCTCGCGGAAGAGGTCGGCCGTCGGTTGGCGCGCGCCGGCGCCAACCTGGTGTGTGGGGGACGATTCGGGGTCATGGCGGCTGCCTGCCGGGGGGCCGCCGAGGCAGGCGGCTTCACCATCGGACTTCTGCCGGGCACAGGCCGCGGGGACCGGAATCCCTGGCTGCACTGCGCCATTCCGACCGGGCTCGGGCACTTCCGTAACTTCCTCGTGGCGCAGGCGGCTGACGGAGTCATCGCCCTGCCCGGAGGATCGGGAACCCTCTCCGAAGCGGCGATGGCGCGGACGCTGGGCAAACCGGTCGCGAGCCTCGGGGCCCCGGCGCCCGCGATTCCCGGCGCCATCCCGGCAGCGACGGCTTCCGAGGCGGTCCACCGCATCCTGGCGGCGGTCCGGACCGGCCGCAAGGCGCCGACCCGCCGTTGACGCCTGACCCGCCCCCCGGCTTCGGGCGCCTCCTTCGGGCCATCGGGCGCCGGCGCGACCGGGGGGATCCAGCGATCGGCCGGCTCTTCGGGCCGGCGCGGCTCCTGGTGACGGCTGCCTGGGCCCGGATCTCCCCTCGGCCGATCGTCCTGTTCATCCCCCGGAATCAGGACCTTCTCGAGGCCGCGCTCGACCTCGAAGCGCTCCTTCCGGCACTGGGAGCGCACCGCCGGGTGCACCGACTCCCCGGCCCCGCGGTGAACCCGTACTCCGGGACCGCGCCGCACACCGAGATCCTGATCCTGCGCAGCCTGGCGCTCACGGCCCTCGCCGGGCCTCGGGACACGGATCCCGCGCCGCTCGTGGTCGCGTCCGCAGCCGGCGCCCTCTGGCGGACCGTGGTCCCCGGACGCCTCGCGGAAGCAGCGGTCGAAGTGCGGGAGGGACGCGGAGCCTCGCCCGGGAGGCTGGCGAAGCGTCTCGCCGGCGCGGTCTACCGGCATGAGGATCCGGTCGCGGCCCCGGGGGACTTCGCCCGTCGGGGAGGGATCGTGGATGTCTTCCCGGTGGACCGCGACCGTCCGGTCCGGATCGAGTTCGGCTTCGAGGGAGTCGCAGAGATTCGCGAGTTCGACGTGGACACCCAGCAGAGCGGACCGGTCCCCCGGCGTCCCGGAAGGTTGCGGATTCCGGCGGCACAGGAATGGGTCGGCGACGGACGGGACGGCGGAGAGGGCGCGGGGCCCGTGACCCGCACCCCGGCGCCCTTCCGGTTGCCAGGGACGCCGGGATTCACCGGGGAACTGACCGACTACCTTCGGGATTCCGAGATTCTCGTGGAGGAACCGGACCGGTTTCGCGACGAACTGGAAGCGGAGGCCACCCGGATTCTCGACGCCCGCCTGGGTGCGCGGGCGGAGCCGGTCCGGGAGGCGGCGGCGCCCGACGCGCTGATGACGAATCCCCGGGACCTTCTCAGCGCCCTGTTCCGTCCACCGCCCCGAGGCGCCGTGGCGCTTGGCGAACTCGACGCGGCGGGCGCCGCTTCGGCGCGTCCGGAACGGTCCGACCTCGCCGCGCGCCCGACCGAGTCCTTCCGCAACCGGGTGGGAGCGTTCGTCGAGACGCTGCGGGCCCCGGGAGCTGCCGGCCGGGTCGTCCACGTGTTCGTGCCCGGCGCCCGGGCCGCCGCGCGCTTCACCACCCATCTGCGGGAGGAGGGCGTCCGGCTAGGGACGTCGGGAGGCGTCGGCTCCGGGAGGGCGCGCACGTTCGTCCACGCCGCGCGCCTGAGCCGCAGCTTCGAGATGTCAGGGCTCCGGCTGTCCCTGATCAGCGGGGCCGCGATGACCGCGGCGCCACCGCGGCCGCCCCGCCGCACATCGCGGATGCGCACGTTCCGGTCCGACTTCCGCGACCTCAAGCCGGGGGATCCCGTCGTCCACACGGAGCACGGGGTCGGCCGCTTCATCCGGGTGACGCGGCTGCACTCCGGGCGCGACGCCGCGGAACTCGTGGAGATTCACTACGCCCGCGGGGGCAAGCTGTTCCTGCCGATGGATCGGCTGGATCTGCTCGAGAAGTACTCTGCCGCCGGCGACCGGGCGCCCCCTCTCGACCGGCTCGGAGGAACGGCCTGGACGCGGCGGAAGAAGCGGGTGGCGAAGGCCATGCGCGACATCGCCGACGAACTGATCCGGCTCTACGCGGCGCGCCGGCGGATCCGGGGCCACGCGTTTTCTCGCGACACCCCGGGGATGGAGGAGTTCGAGGACGCGTTCGAGTGGGAGGAGACCGAGGACCAGATCCGTTCGATCCGCGAGGTCTTTCGGGACATGGAGGCTGAAGCGCCGATGGATCGGCTGCTGGTGGGCGACGTCGGCTTCGGAAAGACGGAAGTCGCCCTTCGCGCCGCCTTCAAGGCCGCAATGCAGGAGAAGCAGGTGGCGATCCTGGCCCCCACCACGGTCCTGGCCGCCCAGCACCTGCGCGTCTTCCAGGAACGCTTCGACCCGTTTCCGTTGGAGGTCAGGATGCTGTCCCGCTTCCTGACCCCGAAACAGCGCCGGGAGGTCGTGGCCGGGCTCAGGGACGGTCGGGTGGACGTGGTGATCGGAACCCACCGGCTGCTCTCGAAGGACGTGCGCTTCCGCGACCTGGGGCTCCTCATCGTGGACGAGGAGCAGCGTTTCGGAGTTTCCGCGAAGGAGAGGCTCAAGCACTTGAGCAACCGGGTGGACCACCTGGCGATGACCGCCACCCCCATCCCGCGCACCCTGAACATGTCGCTTTCCGGAATCCGCGACATTTCGGTCATCGAAACCGCGCCTCGGGACCGCATGGCGATCCAGACGCATGTCCTGCCCTTTGACCACGGACGGATCGCCGAAGCGATCCGTCACGAGCTGGCCCGGGAAGGGCAGGTCTACTTCGTCCACAACCGGATCCGCTCACTCCCCGCCATGCGCGGCTTCCTGGAAAAACTCACGCCGGAGGCGCGGGTCCTGACCGCGCACGGCAAAATGCGGACGACCCTGCTGGAGCGGACCCTGGAGTCATTCCAGCGCGGGGACGCCGATGTCCTGCTCACGACCACCATCATCGAAAACGGCCTGGACCTGCCGCGGGTCAACACCCTGATCGTGAACCGGGCGGACGCATTCGGGCTGGCTCAGCTCTACCAGATCCGCGGACGGGTGGGCCGTTCGACCCGGCGCGCCTACGCCTGGCTCCTCGTTCCAGCCGGCGCCGCGCTGTCGGAGACGGCACGGCCCCGCCTTGCCGCGTTGCGAGAGTTCAGCGACCTCGGTTCCGGCTTTCGCGTGGCCGCGCTCGACCTGGAGTTGCGCGGGGCCGGCAATCTGCTGGGACGGCAACAGCACGGACATCTCGAGGCGGTCGGCTTCGACCTGTATTCCCGGCTCCTCGAGGAGGCTCTGGCCGACGCTCGTGGAGAAACGAAGGAAACCCGCTGCGCGATGAAGCTGCGCTACGAGATGCGCGTCCCGCCGGGTTACCTGGGAGATGTGCGGACCCGGATGTGGCTCTACAAGCGCTGTTCGGCGGCGTCGGACCTGGAGGGCCTGGATCGTCTGCGTCGGGAGGTCCGCGACCGCTTCGGCCCGTTCCCCGAGGAAGTCGAAATCCTGTTCCGGCACGTCGAGATGCGGGTCCGGGCCGAGGCACTCGGGTACTCCGCCGTGACGCGAGCCCGCGGCGCCCTCGTCTTCGAGGCCGCCGGGCCCGACGCCGACCGGCGGCGGTTCCGCACGCCGCTGCCGAGGGGCGTCGGCCCGGCTGAAGTGCTGGATCGTCTTTCCGTCGCGCTTGACGGACTCGAGGCGGTCGCTTCCATCGGGAGTGCCGCGGGGGCGCCATGAAGCGCATCGGAGTGTTTCTTCTGGCGGCGGGAGCCATCGCCGCCTCAGGCAGTTGGGGCTGTACCGAGGTCGCCGGTTCCCGGACGCCGGTCCTGGTGGTCGGAGACCAGGAGTTTGACCACGAGGAGCTCGACCGCTATCTCGCGCCCGGAACCGGAGGCGAGCCCGCTCCCGGAGCCATGGTGCTGAGCGTTCTCCTGGAGGAGTTCATTCGCGAACGGCTGCTGCTCATCGCGGCAGACGAGGCCGGGGTCGAGGCGCCGGCGCTGCGCCTCGAGGCCGAACTCGCGGCGCTTGGACGCGATCCCGCATCTTGGGGAGCCGCCGGCGGGGATGGGGCTGTGCCGACGCTGGACGCAGAAGGGGTGGAAGTCCCTCAGCGGCCATTGGACCTGGCCTGGCTTCGCCGACGCGTCGAGGAGCGTTTGCGGGTGGAGGAACTGCTGCACCGGGTAGTGCTCGCCGAGGTGGAAGCTTCGGAGGAGGCCGCCCGGTTGGAGTTCGACAGCGGCCGGGGTTTCTACGTCCATCCGGAGACCATCACCCTGTCCGAGTGGAGGTTCACCAGCCGCGAGGACGCCGAGGCCGGAGCGCTTCGCCTCCGGGAAGCCGCCGCGAGCGACTCCAGGGACATCGTCGGGACGTTCGTTTCCATTGGAACCTTCCGCCGCGGCGTGCTCCCGGAACCGATGGAACGCGTCGTCTTCGCGATGTCCCCGGGCGAGACGAGCCCGGTCCTCGAGACCGCGGCCGGGTACCGGATCTTCCGCGTGGATGCCCGGGTGGAACAGGGGCCGGCCGAGTTCGACGAGGTGCGCGAGGTTGCCGAGCGCGCCGTCCTCGAGCGGGAAGCGGACGCCCGCCTGGAGGCTTTCCTGCGCGACCTGGAGAGCCGCCATCCCGTGGTCGTCCACACCGGTCGCCTCAACTTCCCCTATCTGGGTCCCCGCTGACGCTGCCAGCCCGGGTCCACACGGGCCCGCCCCCGCCGCAGGCAGAGTCGCTGCCGCAGGCGGAGTCGCTGCCGCCCACTAGAATCGAAGGGTTGCCGCGAGGGGCCGGACGCGGCCCCGCCCCAACCGAATACCCCGACAAGCGCATGACGATCCCATCCCTCGCCCCCCGCCTCGCCCTGGCCGCCGCCGCTCTCGCCGGCGCCGTCTCCGTGAGCGCCCAGACGCCCGTCACGGTCGAGGTGGTCGACGAGGTCGTGGCGCTGGTCAACGGCCAGATGATCAGCCGGAGCGAACTGGAACGACAGGTGACGATTCAGGTCGAGCGGCTCGGGATTCCGGACGATCCGACGGTCATCGAGGATCTGCGCCGCCAGGTGCTGAACGGGATGGTGGACAACACGCTGATCCTGCAGGTGGCGGCGCAGCGGGGCATGCGGGTCCCCGATCGCTATTTCGAGGAATGGAAGCAGGAGACGATGAAGGAGATGAACGTGCCGGATGAGGAGGAGTTCATCCGGCAGGTGCGCCTCCAGGGCAGTTCCATGGAGGAGCTGCGGAAGCAGTTCTCGGAGGGGGTGCTGATCAGTGAGATCCGGCGGCAGGACATTGAAGAGCGCGTCACGATCAGCGAACCGGAGATCGAGCAGCGCTACGGCGAGAACATCGAGGACTTCGTCCGGGCGCCCCAGGTTCGCCTCGCCGAGCTCGTGGTCCACGTCGGGGAAGCCGGGGAAGCCGACGCCCGGCGTCGCATCGGGGAGGCCCAGGCGCTCATCGCGTCGGGGACGGACTTCGCCGAAGTCGCTCGGGTGCGTTCCGAGTCCGATTCTGCCGAGAGCGGCGGGGACCTTGGCCTCTTCCAGCTCGACGAGCTCGACGACGTGTTCCGGCAGGTCGTGGAAGGACTCGAACCGGGCGGCGTCTCGGAGCCGCTCCGGATCGGGGAGTCGTTCTATGTCCTCCAGCTCGCGTCCCGGACCGAGGAATCCACGATCGGGCTGGACGAGGTGAGAAACCAGATCGCCGAGTCGCTCTACGCCGAAAAGCTCCAGAACGAGATGGAGCGTTTCGTCCGCGATCTGCGCGAGAACGCCATCGTCGAGATCCGCCTCGAGCCGGTTCCGGGAACGCCGTGACGGGAGTCCGGCCGGCCGGCCGCTGACGGCGCCGGCGGAGCCCCCTACAATCGGGCTCATGTCAGGTTCGCCCCGATTTCTGCTGCCCGCCGCGTTGGGACTGCTCCTCCCGTTCGTCCCCGCAACTCCTGTCGGCGCCGCCCAGGGGGAGACCCACACCTACATCCCGGAGCGGGGCTTTCAGAGCTTCGGGGTGCGTGAGCCCGTGCTCCGCCTGGCCCCCGGCGACACCCTGATCAGCGAAACGATGAACGGGGCCTTTCTTCCCGAAGGGGACCGGGACCGGGCGGGCGAGGTCGGTCCGATCTACATCGAGGGCTCGGAACGGGGCGACACGCTCGTGATCCGGGTCGAGAGGCTCGCCCTGAACCGGGACCGGGCCTACTCCGGGACCTCGACCGGTTTCGCCGCCCTCACCTCCACGCCGCAGACGGCCATGCTCCACGAGCCGGTCCCCAGCCGGCGGTTCGAGTGGGTGCTCGACCTCGAGACGGGGACCGGTACCCTCGAGCTGCCGGCGAGCGGCAAGGATCCCGTCACCGTCGACCTCGAACCCATGATCGGGCGGATGGCCGTCGCTCCCGATCGGGGGGAGGTGATCTGGAACGCAGCCCCGGGGAACTTCGGCGGCAACATGGACACTCCGGAGATCCGGGAAGGGGTGACCGTCTTCCTTCCCGTCTTCGAGCCGGGCGCCTACTTCTACTTCGGTGACGTCCACGCGCTCCAGGGTGAGGGCGAAATCACCGGCACCGGCCTCGAGACCACCGCCGAGGTGACCTTCGTTTTCGACCTGCTGAAGGGCTATTCGATCCGTTGGCCGCGCATCGAGAATGACGACTACATCATGGTGGCCGGCTCCGTCCGGCCACTGATGGACGCGTTTCGGATCGCCCACACCGAGATGGTGCTCTGGCTCGAGGCCGACTACGGACTTGACCGCTGGGAGGCCCTGCAACTGCTGTCCCAGCTCGGGAAGGCCCGCATCGGGAATGTCGTGGATCCTCACTACACCGTCGTGGCGATGTTTCCGAAAAAGCACCTCCCCCGCCCGTGAATCCTCCCAAGGAGAAGCCATGAGCATCCCGCGCGACCCCGCAACCCGGCGGCGGGAGTTCCTCCGCTACCTGGCCGGCAGCCCGCTGCTGGCCGCGGCCGCCTGCTGGGAGACCCGGGCCAGCGCCCAGGCGCCGCCGGCCGGAAACCGGGAAGAAGAACGGTTTGGCATGAACGGCTTTCCCCGACGCATGATCAGCACCCCGGAGGAAGCCGCCGACGTGTTCGACTTTCGGGCGGTGGCGGAGGCCACGCTGCCCCCGGCCCACTACGGGTACATCGCGACCGGCGTCGACGGGGAGGGAACCCTGGCGGCAAACCGGCGCGCCTTTGCCGAGGTTGGGATCCGGGCCCGGCGCCTCGTGGATGTCTCCGACCCGGACATGTCGGTGGAGCTCTTCGGAAGACGATGGACCTCCCCGATCGGGATCGCGCCCTGCGGGAGCCAGAAGGCGTTCCATCCCGAGGGCGAGGTGGCCGTGGCGCGCGCCGCGAAGACGGTGGACCACCTGCAGCTGCTCTCCACCGTTACCACCTCGGGGGTCGAGGAAGTGAACGAAGCGCGGGGCGAGCCGGTCTGGTATCAGCTGTATCCGACCACCTCGTTTGACGTCACCAGGCAGCTCGTGGCGCGGGCAGACGCAGCCGGCTGTCCGGCCCTGGTCCTCACGGTGGACCTGCCGGCGGGCAGCAACCGCGTTACCCAGGCCCTCGCCAGTCGCCTCGACGGACGGCAGTGCGAAACCTGCCACCGACCCGGTTTCAAGAACTACGTCTCGCGAAAGCGGATGTTCGACCGGATCCCGGTCGAAGACGCCTCCGGTCGAAGCCGCTTCGCCGGGCTGAACCAGCCGGCGATGACGTGGGAGGTGGTGCAGCGTCTCCGCGACCTCACAGACATGAAGATCCTGCTCAAGGGCATCGTGACTGCAGAGGACGCCGCGCTCTGCATCGAGCACGGCGTGGACGGACTCGTCGTCTCGAACCACGGCGGACGCGCGGAGGAGAGCGGCCTCGGCTCCCTGGAGAGCCTGCCCGAGGTCGTCGCCGAGATCGGCGGAAGGATCCCGGTCATCATGGACAGCGGCATCCGGCGCGGGGTGGACATCTTCAAGGCGCTCGCTCTTGGAGCGGATGCGATCCTGGTGGGGCGCTCCTATCTCTGGGGCCTCTCCTCGTTCGGGGAGGCTGGCGTGGAAGCCGTGCTCCGCATGCTGCGGGCGGAACTGCGGCTCGCGATGCAGCTTGCCGGGACTCCCTCGCTCGGAGACATCGGCCCCCACTCGGTGCGCCGCCGCTGAACGCCCCGCGCCTCGGACCGGCCCGGATCAGCGGGCTCCTGATCCTGCTCGCCGCGACTGCCGGCGCCCAGCCGCAGTTCCGTGACGCCACCGGGGCTTCCGGTCTCCGTTTTGTTCACGAGACGGAGCAGGGGCCGGACGACCGACCTACCTACTTCATGCCCCGCATCATGGGTTCGGGCCTCGCCCTCTTCGATGCCGACGGCGACGGAAGTCTCGATGTCTACCTGGTTCAGGGGGAGGGGCCGGACCGGTTCTTCCGAAACCAGGGGGCCGGACTGCGCTTTCGGCCGGGGCTGGATGCGCCGGGGCTCGACGCCTACGGAATGGGGGTCGCGGTGGGTGACGTGGACGGTGACGGCGATTCCGATCTCTTCCGCAGCGGGCACGGACCCGATGCGCTCCTCCGGAACAACGGTGCGGCGGGACTCGTCGTCGATCCCGACTTCGCCGGCGACGGCGCGTGGTCGGCGTCCGCCACCTTCTGCGACTACGACGCCGATGCCCACGTCGACCTGTTCGTGACCCGCTACATGGACTACGACCCCGGATTCCGCTGCTACGCCGCGACGGGCGAAGAGGACTTCTGCAACCCGACGGACATCGGCGGCCTGCCCGATCTGCTCTATCGGAACCTCGGCGACGGCCGTTTCGCGGAAGTGAGCCGGGACGCCGGCATCGGCGCTCTTGCGGCGCGGGGGCTCGGCGTCGTCTGCCACGATTTCTCCGGGGACGGCCGGCTCGACTTCTACGTGGCGAACGACACCGAAGCGAACCACCTTTGGGTGAATCAGGGGGACGGACGCTTCACCGAGGAGGCGCTTCTGCGTGGGGCGGCGCTGAGCGGGTTCGGGCGGCCCGAGGCCGGCATGGGGGTCGAACTTGGCGATGTCGACCGGGACGGTGACCTCGACATCCTCCTCACCCACTTTGCCGACGAGACGAACACCGTCTACCTGGCCGACGCCGAAGGCGGCTTCGTGGACGGCTCGATCGCCTTCGGCCTCGGAACCGCGGGACTTCGTCGCACCGGCTTCGGAGTCGCGCTTGTCGACTTCGACCACGACGGGTTTCTCGATGCCGCGATTGCGAACGGACGGGTCGCGCGCCACGCCGGCGCGACGGCCCGAGACCCGCTGTTCGCGGGGTACGCCGAGCCGGGCCTGCTCCTTCGGGGCGACGGCGACCGTCTCCACGAGGTGGAAGCGCCGGCGTTCGCGCAATCGGTGGTGGGCCGCGGCCTCGCGGCCGGCGATCTCGATGGCGACGGCGACCTCGACCTGGTCCTGAGCGAGGCCGGAGGTCCGGCCCGGGTGTTCGAAAACGTCTCCGTTCCCGCCGGTGACTGGTTGCTGGTCGAGCCGCTCACCGCCTTGGGCGCCGCCGACCCGGGCGCGGTGGTGGAGCTCCGTGATGCAGCGGCGCCCGGGACGGCCCGCGCCAACCCGGGGACCTCCTACCTGAGCGCCGGCGATCCTCGAGCCCACTTCGGGATGCCGCCCGGCGCCGCGCCGGAAGCCGTCGTGGTTCGCTGGTCCGACGGTCGTCGCGAGCGGTTCCCCGTACCCGGTCCGAACCGGGTGCTCATCGTGGTGCGCGGGGAGGGGAGTCCGGAATGAAGAACCCGCCAGGAGGCGCGGCGGTGCTCCTTCTCGCGGGTCTTGCCGCCTGCGGCGGCGCGCCAGTGCCCGAGATCTCGACCGAAGGGATGGAACCGGCAGTCCGAACGGCGGTGGAAAGCGCGCTTCGCGCGGTGGAGGGAAATCGGAACTCGGCGGCGCGCTGGGGCCGCCTCGGGATGGTGCTCCACGCCCACCGGCTCGCCGGACCGGCCCGGGCCGCCTACGCCGAGGCCGCCCGGCAGGACACCGAGGACCACCGCTGGCCCCACCTGGAAGGGCGCCTCGTGGAAGCCGCGGACCCGGCCGCGGCCCTGACCCGCGCAGACGAAGCGGTCTCACGGAACCCGTCTTTCTCCCCTTCCCTCGCCCTGCGCGCCAGGGTTCTCGACGCCCTCGGCCGTCCTTCCGAAGCGAACCGGGCCTGGGGGGAACTCCTTCGGGTCGATCCGGATTCGGTCGAGGCCAACCTGGCCCGGGGCCGAAGCCTCCTGCACGGCGGGGACCTCGACGGGGCGCGGACGGCTCTTGAGCGCGTGGTGGCCGAACGCCCCGCCTCCGAAGCTGGCTGGGCCTTCCTTGCCCGGTTGTACCGGCGCGTCGGCGACGGCCGGCTGGCCGAGGCGGCCGCGGCCCGGGCGCGCGCAGCCGCCGCTTCGCCGACCCACGGCGCGAGCGCGGATCCGGACCCGTTGCTTCTCTCGGTGGAGGACCTCCGCGCCGACAGCCGCGGCCGGGAGGCGCGCGCCCGCCGCGCCGCGGCCTCGGGAGATCACGCCGCCGCCGTAGCGATCTACCAGCGCCTCGCCGCCGAACGGCCCGAGGAAGCGGAACTCCATTACAACCTCGGAAACGCCCTGACCCGGCAGGGAGACGACGGGGCCGCGGAAGCGGCCTACCGGGCCTCGCTCGCGCGGGATCCCACGTCGAGTCCGGCGATGGCGAACCTCGCCAACCTGCTCGCCCGGCACGGACGGGACAGCGAGGCCGCCGCTCTCTACCGGGAGTCGGCTGCGGCCGACCCGGAGCACATCCCCACCCTCCTCGGCGCCTCGAGCCTGCACTTCCAGGAGGGGAGCCTGCGGGAGGCGGAGCGCCTCCTCCGGCAGGTGTTGGCGCTGGATCCGACCCACCCGGCCGCGCTCCAGGGGCTTGGCCAGCTTCTCGCCACGGCCGGCAACCCCGCCGGCGCAGCCGATGCGCTCGAGCGCGCGCTTGCCGTCGCCGAGGAGAGCGGCGCCCCCGCCGCGCGTCGTGCGGAACTGCACTTTCTGCTCGCCGACGTGGCGCGCCGTCGCGGGCGCGCTGACGAGGCCCTCGCCCACCTGCGTCGGGCTGAAGCGCTCGGCATGGAGATTCCCGCCGCGTTCCGCGAAGGGCTGCGGGGGCGCTGATTCCCGAGGGCCGCGCCCGGCCGGGCGGATTCCGGCGGACGTACCATGGAGCCGCCATGCGAACCATGAACTGCCGGCGGCGCGCCGGGCCGTGGCGGGGCGCGGCGGCCATCGTGCTCCTCGCCGGAGCGGCCGGATGTGCCGCTCCCGAGCCGCCTCCCACGCTCGCCCTCGAGGACATCCTGGCGATCCGCCACCCGGCTTCCCCCGTCTGGACCCCCGACGGCGAGCGCGTCATCTTCGTCTGGGATCAGAACCAGCAGATGGACCTCTACCAGGTCACGCCGGGATCTGGGGAGCCTCCCCGGCCGCTGACCCGCTGGGGGGACTCCTACGAGGAGATTTCGGGTCTCTTCTGGGGCCCCGAGGGGGTCATCCTCCACTTCGTCCGCAACGGGACCCTCTACCGGATGAACCCGGAGGTCCCCGGCACCCTGGAGCGGGTGTTTGCCGACGAACCGGGTGGCGAATCGGGATTCGCGCCGTCGCCCGACCTCCGGCAACTGGCCTTCATCCGGAGCGGGGACCTCTTCGTGCGCGACCTCGCCGACGGGCCGGAACTCCAGTTGACCCGGACCGGCGACCGTGTCGAGAGCGGACCGGTCTGGTCGCCCGATGGCCGCTTCATCGCCCATACGGTGTCCCGGGGAGAAACGCTCGACGAGACCCGGGACATCTCCGGAGACAAGCTGGTCTTCCGTCGCTCCTCCTCCACGCCTTCCGACCTGATGGCGGCGCCGGTCCTCCGGGGCGGGGTGGTGCGCCGCATTGCCGTCGGACCGGCGGCGGCTTCGAGTCCACGCTGGCTGGACGCGGCGCGCATCGTGTACCAGGAGGTCTCTCCCGACTTTCGCAGTCGCTCGGTCATGGTGGCGGACCTACGGGACGGGTCGGTCGAGGCCGTCCACCGCACCGAGGACGATCGCTGGTGGAGTCTCGGATATCTGGGCGCCGAGCCGCGCCCGTCGCCGGACGGGAACTGGATCGCGTTCCTCGACGATGCCTCGGGCTGGGACCGGCTTCTCGTTGCGTCTGTCACGGACGGGACCGTCCACCCGGTCAGCGCGGAGGGATCCGAGGTCAAGCGGCACGCCTGGTCGCCAGACGGGCGGTTCCTGGCCTGGGACCAGAACCCGGATCACCCCGGCAGGCGCCAGATCTTCGTGGTCGAGACCGCCTCGCTCCCCGATCCAACCCCCGTGCAGCTCACCCACCAGCGCGGAACAAACACCCAGCCGGCGACCCGGACGGGATTCACTCTCTCCTCGGAGTTCGGCGGCTTCTCACCGGATGGAAGCCGAATCGTCTTCCAGCACACCGGCCCCCGGGCGCCGCCGGACCTGTTCGTCGTCGGAACCGGTGGCGACGGCCAGCCGGAGCAGCTCACCCGGTCGCTTCCGGACAGCATCGACCCCGCCCTTCTCACCGAAGGCGAGTTCCTACGCTATCCGGCACGGGACCAGGGGATGGTCCCGGGCTACCTCTTCGTTGGCAACGAGCTCGACCGCTCCCGAACCCATCCCGCCATCGTGTGGGTGCACGGTGACGGAATCGCCCAGAACTACGACGGCTGGCATGTCCGGCGGGACTATGGCGTGTACCACTCGTTCCACCAGTTTCTCGTCAGCCAGGGCTACGTCGTGCTCATGCCGGACTACCGAGGCAGCGTGGGCTATGGACGCGATTTCCGGGTGGCGTCCTACCGCGATGTCGGGGGCGGGGACTACCAGGACGTGGCCGCGGCAGCCGACTATCTCCGGACGCTCGAGTTCGTCGACCCGGAGCGGATCGGAATCTGGGGGCTGAGCTACGGCGGATTCATGACACTCCAGGCGCTGACCCTCGATCCGACGCTGTTCGCCGCCGGCGTGAACGTGGCCGGCGTGGGCGACTTCGGACTCTGGTTCCGGGATCCGGGCGGGCCGTGGGTCGCCGGCCGCATGGGCAACCGGGAGGAAAACCCCGAGGTCTATGAGCTGGGCGCCCCCGCGCGCAGAGTGGACCGGATCGAGCGCCCGCTGCTCACGCTGCACGGCACTGCGGACGTCAACGTGCCGTACTTCGAGGCCATCAACCTGGCCGACCGGCTGCTGCGGGCGGGAAAGGACTTCGACTTCGTGACCTATCCCGGGGAGTTTCACTACTTTCACCGCGAGCACGTCCTGCGGGACGCCTGGCGCCGGGTCCACCGGTTCTTCGACCGGCACCTCCGCGCCCCGTGACGCGGTCTGCGACGCCACCGTCCTCCCCGGCTCCGGCAGCGCCGCCGGTTCGTCCGCATCTCGTGACGGCGGCGGCCCGCGCCGCCGGATCCGCGGCCCCGGAGATCCACGGAGCAAGCCGGCTCCGGGGGAGCCGGCCGGTTTGCCGGTGGGCGGGCATGGAGCCGCGTGTGGGAGAATGTCCCGTTTTGGCTCCCCTTTAGCAAGGAAGGAGACGGAGGGAGGTTGAGTCCACCGGGTGGCGGACCCGTGAGGAACCGCGCACGGGACGGGCGCACCCACAGCCGGTGCGCGGACACCGGCGAGGCGGCGTCAATCTAGCGCGCCGCCGCGCGCCGGAGCAGCCTTTTCCGAGCCCCGTGCCCCGCCGGAGTTCACGCAGCATCGGGGACTACGAGCGGAAGCGTGACTTCCGGCGAACGCCGGAGCCGCCGCCGCAGCGCCGCAGCGCTCTTTCAGCCGCCGGCAGCGCCGTTCTGCGGGAGTTCGTCGTCCATCGCCACGAGGCAACCCGCCTCCACTACGACCTGCGCCTCGAGATGCGGGGTGTGCTCAAGTCGTGGGCGGTTCCCCGGGGATTCTGCTACGACCCCGAGGTCAAGAAGCTGGCCGTGCGGACCGAGGATCACCCGCTCGCCTACACCGGGTTCCACGGAGTCATCCCCGAGGGAGAGTACGGCGGGGGAACCATGGTCATCTGGGACCGGGGCCGTTACCGGATCACCGAGGGTGGCGGGGCCGGCGGGACTTTGGGCGTCGAGGCGGGGAAGCTGGTCATCGAGCTCCGGGGGCGCAAGCTGCGGGGTTTCTGGCACCTGGTCCGGACCACCCGGAAGGAGCATGAGTGGCTGCTCTTCAAGGGCCGTGACCGCTACGTCCGGAAGGAAAGCGACCGCCAACCCTTCTTCGACCTCTCCCGGGCCACGGCCTGGTCCGGCTCGCCCCCGCCGGACCCGGTGCGCCCCCAAGGGGACAGGGAGCCCTTCTCCGGCCGGGACTGGATCTTCGAGCCCGAGATGGCGGGCCGGGCGGTCTTCCTCAAGAACGAAGGAGACGGCCCGCTCCTGACCGACGCGCGCGACGGAAGCGTGCTGGACCTCCCGGAACTTCTCCCGCCGGCCGAAGCCGTGCGCGCCGAGGCGTTCCTCGCGACGGGGACCCTCGTCGCCCCGGACGCGGCGGAGCGCCCCTCCCGCGCCCGGCTGGAAACCAGGCTTCGGGGAGATGCCTCGGTGCGCACCGTTCTCTATCTGAACGACCTGTTGCGCTTCGAGGAGTGGGATCTCCGCCCGGCGCCCCTCATCGAACGCAAGGGCCTCCTCGCGACCCTGCTTCCCGACCACGACCGGTTGCTGGTCCTCGAACATGTCGCCGCCCGGGGGAAGCCATTCCACGCCGCATGCGAGGCGGCGGGGCTCCCCGGAACCCTGGCCCGACGCGCCGCGGCCGCCGTCCCGGGGGCTGCTCCCGACCCGGATCACCGCGAACCGGCGGCCTGCCTTCGGTTCCCCGCGAAGCAAGGCGCCGGCTCTGGGCCGGACGAGCACCTGCTTACCGGGCTTTCCCGACAGCGGGCGGCGCGGATCGCCGCTCGCCCCATCCGGTTCTCCAACCTGGACAAGGTCTTCTGGCCCGAAGCCGGGTACACCAAGGGAGACCTGATCCGCTACTACGACCAGGTCGCCGGGGCCCTCCTGCCCTACCTCCGGGAACGCCCGGCCCACCTGCTGCGGTACCCGGACGGCATCCACGGCAAGGCGTTCTACCAGAAGGACCTGCCGGAGCACACCCCGGACTGGATCGAGACCGAGGAGATCCGATCGGGTCACCGAGGCGAGGTGATTCGCTACCTCATCTGCAACGATGTTGCGTCGCTGCTGTTCGCGGCGAATCTCGCGAGCATCGATATCCATCCGTGGCTGTCGCTGCGCACCCGGCGGGACCGCCCCGACTGGGCCGTCTTCGACCTCGATCCGGGAGAGGCGCCGTTCGCCGATGTCGTTCGGCTCGCGAAAGCCTTCGGCAAGGTGCTGCGCGGCATTGGCCTCCGACCCTTCCTGAAGACGTCCGGCGCAAGCGGCCTGCACGTCTATGTACCGCTCGAGCCCGTCTACCCGTATGACGTCGTGCGTCAGTTCTGCGAAGCGGTCTCGACCCACATCGCCGGCCGCCACCGCGAGATCGCCACGGTCGAGCGGACGAAGGCCCGGCGGGGCGGTCGGGTCTACCTCGACTTCCTGCAAAACCGGCGCGGCCAGACGCTCGCGCCTCCCTACGCGGTCCGACCGGTGCCGGCGGCGTCGGTGTCGGCGCCACTCGACTGGGACGAACTCGACGGCGAACTCAACCCTTCCCGGTTCACGATCCGGACGATGCCCGAGCGGCTCGACCGCCTCGGCGACCTGTTCGCCGGGGCGCTCCATGATCGCCAGCCGCTGCTTCCGGCGATCCGCCGGTTCGCGGAGCGTTACCTGTCGGACGCGCCGCCCGGCCTCGTCCCGGCCGATGGGTAGGGCTGCTCAGCCTGCTTCCGCCGGCGCGGCCAACTCGACGGCGGCTCCCAGCGCCTGGAGCTTCTCCGGCAGACGCGCGTAGCCACGCTGCACCACTTCGAGCGGCGAAACCCGGCTCACCCCTCGGGCGGTCAGCGCGGCAGCGATCAGCGCCATGCCGGAGCGGATGTCGCGGGCGTCGAGGTTCCCGCCCCGCAGGGGGGCCGGCCCGGAGACGATTACCCGGTGCGGATCGCAGAGGAACAGGTTCGCTCCCATGCTGCTCAGTTGCTCCAGGGCGAACAGCCGCAGCTCGTACATCCAGTCGTGGATCAGCGTGGCTCCCGACGCCGACGCCGCGAGGACCGTCACGAGGCTCACCATGTCGCTCGGGAATCCCGGCCATGGGGCCGTCGCCACCTTGCGGATCGCCGTGAGGGGGGAAGACTCCACGCGGAGGCTCCGGTCATCCATCCTGAGACACACCCCGAGCCGGGCCAGAATCGTGGTGATTGGTTCCAGATCGGTCGGGCGCGCCCCCCGGATGTCCACGGCGCCCCCGTTCAGCGCCGCGATCACCGCCCAGCTTCCGGCTTCCACGAAGTCCCCCGCGAGGCGGAGTGACGCCCCGCCCGGGCTCGGGTTCCCATGGACGCGGATGGTCGGGGTGCCGGCGCCTTCGATGCCGACGCCCATCCGGCTCAGGAAATCGCAGAGCTGCACGACGTGCGGCTCGCAGGCCGCATGACGAATTTCGGTGACCCCCCGCGCGCCGACCGCGGCGATCACTGCGGTCTCCGTCCCGGTCACCGAAGCCTCCTCCAGGTAGATGGAGGCGGCGCGGAGCCCTTCCGTCGGAGCCTCCAGGATCCGCTCGCGCCCGGGCAGCTCGCGGACGCCCATCGCCTCGAGCGCCGCGAGGTGCACCGCGAAACTGCGGCGGTTCGGGAAGTCCCCCCCGGATTCCGCCAGGCGCACCCGGCCGCGCCGGACCAGGAGCGGCGCGGCCAGCAGGACCGAGCCGCGAAGCCGCGCCACCTGGTCGGGATCCGGCTCGTCGCTCCGAAGGTCCGCCGCCCGAATGCGCACCCGGGCCCCGCCGAGCCCCTCCACCTCGGCGCCCAGCCCGGTGAGAACCTCGCCCATCGCGGTGACGTCGCGGATCGCTGGCACGTTGTCCAGTTCGCACCACTGGTCGGTCAGGAGCGCGGCGGCAAGAAGGGGCAAGGCGGCGTTCTTGTTTCCCTCGACCCGGACTCTCCCCTCCAGCCGGCGGCCTCCCTCGACCAGAAGAGTGGTGGATCGGGCCGGCGGGCTCATCGAGCGAAGTCTCCGAGGAAGACGATCTCCGGCTCGAGGCGCACCCCGAAGCGGTTGCGCACGATCTCCCGGCACATCTCCATCAGACGCCGGACATCGGCGGCGGTCGCGCCCGCCCCGGTCACGAAGAAGTTGGCATGGACCCCGGAGACCCGGGCCCCGCCGACCGAACGGCCCTTCAGGCCCGCCCGATCAAGCAGCGCTCCGGCGGCGCGGGGCACGCCGGCCGGAAGCGGCGGCGCGGCCGGATCCGGATTTCGGAAGGCGCACCCGGCGCTCGGTCGAGCCAGCGGCTGTGTCCGCTTGCGAAAAGCCAGCGACCTCCGGGCCCGCCGGCGGAGCGCCTCCGGCGCCCCCTGTCCCACGCGGAAATCTGCCGAAAGCACCACCGGGCGGGACGATCGGGGAAGTCCGGGCACGGTGGTCACCTTCCCTCCGTCCTCGAAGATGCGGACCGCCTCGACCTGCTCCCCGATCTCGCGGCCGCCGAAGTGGGCGTTCCCCCGGATCGCGCCTCCCACGGTTCCGGGCGTGCCGGCCCACGCCTCGAGCCCGGACAGGCCCCGGTGGATCGTCCACCGGATCAGCCCGTTGAGAGTCATCCCGGCCTCGGCCCGCACGATGCCGGGGCGGATCGGGCGGGCCCGGCCGCCTCGCGTGCGCACGACGAGCCCGGGAACGCCCCGGTCCGCCACCAGCACGTTCGATCCCCCGCCAAGGAGCGTGACCGGAAGTTCGACCGCGGTAGCGGCTTCGAGCGCGGCCCGCATCTCCTTCTCCCCCCGTACTTCGGCGAACCAGGCGGCCCGACCCCCCACGCGCAGGGTGGTGAGCGGCGCCAGTGGCCGCTGCCGAACGACCCGTCCAGGGCCAAGCCGGGAGGCGAACTCCCGGGAACGGCCAGAAGAGCGGCGGGTCAGCGGGGCGCGCCTGAGGCGCTGAGACGGGCGCGCACGCCCTGCTGGCCGGGATCGAGCTCGAGCGAACGCTCGAAGAGCTCGCGGGCGCGGTCCGCGTCGCCCGTCTGCTCGTGACAGTCACCGAGCGCGTTCAGCAGAGATGGATCCGGCGCCCGCAGGGTCATCGCGTGCTCGAGTCGGGGCAACGCCTCGACGCACTCCCCCCGAATGTAGTACGCAAACCCGACGCCCTCCGCAACATCGATCTGGTTCGTGTACTCGGCCTCGAGGGGAAGCAGGAGGTCCAGGGCTTCGTCCGCGTCACGGGTGAAGAGGAGAGCGCTCGCCAGCTTCCACCGGGCCATCGGCAGGTCCGGATTCGCAGCGGCCTCGCGGAGCGCGATCGTGGCTTCGCGGATGCGGCCGTGGGCCATGAACTGCTCGCCGAGCGCCAGGCCCAGAAGGCCCGGAGTGTGCGCCGAAAAGGACCGCCGGACGATGAAGACCGGGCGGGCCACGGCCGAGCGGGGCGACACGGTGAGCGGCGCCGACCGGCTCGCGATCACCGCGTCCTCTTCATCAAGGAGCTCGGCGATCACTTCGTAGCGGCCGGCCGCGACGCCCATCAGCGGGAACGCCTCGATCGGGGGGTCCGAGGCCCGACCGGCGGGCCGGACTGCCTCCGCAATCGGAACAGCCGAGCTCGCGGCGCCGTCCGGCAGGATTCGGAACCGGACGCGGTGCGCCGGCTTGGCGTTCAGCGGCTGGACCGCGACGTGGGCGGTGTCCGAAGCGGTGAAGACGCCGCCGATCGACGGTTCGAGGATCGTCGCTCCGAACTGGAAGGTGCCGTGCGGCATCACCGACGCCAGGTCCTGCGCCTGGTCGCGCCGGTAGGCGAGGATCAGGTCGGAGAGCCCTACGGCGCCGGCTCCGGTGCCGGGCACGTGGATGGGCGCAGTGGCCACCGTGTACTGCTGCGTCGCGCGGTTCCGAAGGATGACGCTGACCTCGTAGTCCCCCGGAATCACCGGCAGGTTGTCGCGGTAGGCGAACGGGCTGTCACCGGCGGCGAGGTGCTGGCTCTCGGTGAGCTCGATGAAGGGAGCGTTCTGCTGCATCGCCACGAGTTGCCCGGCCGCGGTCCGAAGTTCCAGGTCCACGTCCACCGTCGTGCGGAAGACGGGCTCCCGCTCGTCCCGCTCGAGGGTGAAGTCCTCGGGCGCCAGCAGCAGGCTGTAGTGGATGAAGGGGGTGTTCCGGGGGCCGACGAGGACGCGGAAGTCGCTCTGGCTCTTGACAAAGCGAAAGGAGTACTCGGCCGAGACCCGGTCCCCGTGACGGAGGTATCCCTCGATCTCGTCCATGTCGACCATCCGGTAGGGGGACTCCAGGATGTCGATGAAGTTCTTGTCAACGCTCATCGAGGGACGCACCGTGAGCAGCGCCGGGGCGATCGTGTTCGTGGCGCTCAGGAAGTCGGCGTGGGGGTCCGTGAGATCCACCACGAGGCTGGCCCGGGCAAGATCCATGGAGACCATCTCGAGGACATCCACTGCGAGGTTCTGGTTCGTGCGGAGCAGCTCGCCGCGGCGGACGAGCGCGTCGGGCCCGTCGGCCCAGGGGTGGTAGAGCTCGTACTCGCCGATGTCTTCCTTCTTGAAGAACAGAAGGTTGAAGCGCGGCGGCAGGCCCACCGTGGTATCGCCCTGGTAGATCCACAGATCGGCGCTCACGATCTCGTTCCGGCCGTCGAACTGTTCCCGCGTGCGGGGCGGCCCCAGGATGATCCAGTACCGGCCCCGGTCCGTCTGCCAGCCGGGCCTCGGCGCATCGCGCCCGAGGAAGCGGGTCGCGTAGTCCAGGCGCTCGTAGTGCTCCGTCCGGAACTCGTTCTCCGGGGTGGCCGGGATCGGATCCCGCCGCAGCCAGAAGGCTTCGATGAAATGCTCCCGCTCTTCGAAACCCTGGAGGTCCAGAAAGACGTCCCGCTCGGTCGGCGTGACGATGTAGACGACTTCCTCTTCGAGCCACACCCGATGCTCTTCCGGGAGCCGGTCCACCCGATCGTCCGCCGCGGAAGAGGTGACGAGGAGCGCCGTGGCGGCCAGCGCCGGGAAAAACCGGGAGAGAAACCGGCGATCAGGGGAACGACAGGGCATGGTCGCGGCCTCCCGCCCTCGGCGTGGAAGGCGTTCGGCATGGAGCCTAGCAGCCCCGGCGCGCAGGTCAGGTCCCGGCCCGGCCCGCGCCGACGGCTAAAATTGCCGCTACTTGGAGGTCACCAACATGGTCAGGCTGCGCGCATCGCTCGCTGTGGTTTCTGCCGTCGGGCTGACGGCAACGTTGGCCCTGGCCCACAACCCGCGTGGAAAGGTCGAGGCCGACTTCGCCGGCAAGGCCGTCACCGTGGACTACGGGCGCCCGAGCCTGAACGGCCGGGACATGCTCTCCCAGATCACCCCCGGGATGGTCTGGCGCCTCGGCTCCGAGAACGCCACAACGATCGTCAGCGAGGGCTCGCTGATGTTCGGCGCCGAGATGATCCCCGCCGGCTCGTACAGCCTCTTCGCGGAGAAGACGGAGGACGGCTGGAACCTGCTGGTGAACAGCGAGACCGGGCAATCGGGGCTCGCGCGCGACCCGGAGAAGGACATCCTGTCGACTCCGCTTCGGGTCGAGAAGGCGGCCGAGAGCACCGAGATGTTCACCATCACACTCATGGCGGACGGGATGAACGGCGCCATGAAGATGCACTGGGGCGACATGGCGCTCGTGGCCGATCTGATGGTCCACTGACCCGCTCCCTTCCCTCCGTTTCCGCCCGGCATCCGTTCGGTATGCTCTCTCAGCCGGCCCGCGACGACGTGCGTCGCGCCCTGATCCCCGAGTCGGGTCTGACCCCGACCCGGCCACCCCGGAGAAACCAATGAAGACGAAACGTCGCAGTTTTCTCAGCCTTGCGGCCGCCGGCGGGAACGCCACGAATGCAGCGGCGCTTCACGCGATCAGCGCCCGAGGGCGGGAGGCCTGGGAAGCCGAGAACGGCTTCCGGGGCGCTCCGGCCTTCATCCCGCCCCCGGCAACGGACGAGGTGAGGATCAGCAGCAACGAGAATCCGCTCGGGCCCGGCCCGGCTGCCGTCGCAGCGCTCCGGGGCGAGTACGGGTCGATCATGCGCTACCCGATGAACGCGCGGATCAGCGGTACCGACCTCCGCCAGAGGATCGGCGAGATGTACGGCGGCAAGGCTGCGAATGTCGTCCTCGCCCCAGGCTCTTCGGAGATCCTGCGGAACGCGGTCCGTGTCTACACCGGTCCCGACCGCGCCCTGGTCACCGGCGAATGCTCGTACGAGAATCCGATCCGGACAGCCGAGTACTTCGGCGCTCCGGTCAAGGCGATTCCGATGACCGGCGGCCTTTCCCTCGACCTCGAGAAGATGGCCGGCGCGTCGATCGGGGCCGGCCTGGTGTTCCTCTGCAATCCGAACAACCCGACGGGCACGGTGCACTCGCTGGCCGACGTGACCGACTTCGTGAAGTTCGTCAAGAAGGAGTCGCCCTACACCGCGATCCTGCTCGACGAGGCGTACTACGACTACGTGACCCACCCATCCTTCGACACCGGCGCCGAACTCGCCATGAGACACCGCGATGTCTTCGTGGGCCGCACCTTCTCGAAGGCCTTCGGAATGGCCGGACTCCGCGTCGGCTACGCGTTCGGACAGGCGGACACGATCGCCAGGCTGGCCCCGCTGCAGCTCACGTTCGGCACCTCGATCCTCTCCATCGCCGCGGCCATGGGTTCCCTCGAGGATCCGGAGTACATCCGGAACGAGGTCAAGCGAAACGAGGCGGCGCGCCGGTACACGCTGGACTTCTTCTCGAATCACGGTCTGGATCCGGTCCCGAGCGAGACGAACTTCGTGTTCGTCAACATCGGCCGGCCGGCTGCCGAGTTCCGGGCCGCCTGCGCCGAACGGGGCATCTTCGTGGGACGGGACTTCCCGCCCTACGAGAAGACCCACGCCCGCATCTCGATCGGGACTCTCGACGAGATGCAGCGCGCCACGGCCGTCTTCGCCGAGGTCCTCGGACTCGCCGCCACCGACAACCAGCAGCAGTAGCCCTGCCCTTTCTCCCCGGTCCCGGCCGCCCGGTTCCCGCCCCGCTCCCCCAGCGCACAGGAGGTACTCACCCCATGCTGTCCCGCCGTCGTTTTCTGAGTCACGCATCCGCCGGCGCCGCCGGCCTCTACGCCGCGACCATGGTGCGGACCCGGTTCCGCGAGCAGCTCGCCTTCGCCCGCGAGATGGGGATCGCTCCGGAAGAAGCCATCAACCTCGCCAACAACGAGAACTCCCTTGGCCCCGGCGATGCGGTCATGGACGCCATCGACTCCGTCATCGGCCCGGAGGGCGTGATCGCCGGCCGGTATCCGTTCCGGTTCGTCGGCCCGCTCCAGGAAGCGATCGCCGAGAAATGGGGCGTCAAACCGGAGAATGTCCTGATCGGCGCCGGCTCCACCCAGATCCTGGTGGACTGCACCCACCAGTACGCCAGCCGGGAGAAAGCCCTTGTGGGTTCGCTGCCGACGTACGAGGAGTGCTTCGGCTACGCGGCGCTCATGGGCTACCGGACGAAGGCCGTCCCGCTGACCGCCGACTTCAGGATGGACCTCGATCAGACGCTGCACGCGGTGAAGGGCAGCGGGATGCTCTTCTACTGCAACCCGAACAATCCGGTCGCTACGCTGGTCGATCCCGCCGAGGGCAAGGACTTCCTGAACCGCGCCCTTGCGGTGAACGGGGACCTGCGAATCCTGATCGACGAGGCCTACATCGACTACGTGACGACCCCCGGGCACGAGACGATGATCCCGATGGCGGTCCGGAATCCACGTCTGATCGTGGCCCGCACCTTTTCCAAGGCGTACGGCATGGCCGGACTGCGGGTGGGTTACGCCATCGCGCACGAGGACACCGTTGCCGAGCTGGGTGAGTTCCACATGGGCAACTCGGTCAGCATCCCGGGGCTGGTCGCCGCCAACGCCGCGCTGGAGCGGGACAAGTCCGATCCGGACTACCTCCCCAACGAAAAGAGGCGGAACGACGAGGCCCGCAGCTTCATCCTGAAGTTCTTCCGCGACCGGGGCCTCGACGCCACGGACGCCCAGACGAACTTCATCTTCACCGACGTGGGGATGCCCGTGGAGCAGTTCCAGGCTGCCTGCGCCCAGGAAGGTGTGCGCGTGGGCCGGCCATTCCCGCCACTGTGGACCCGTTGCCGGATCTCCATCGGCACCATGGACGAGATGCAGCGGGCCGCGACCGCGTTCGCAGCGGTTCTGGACAACGCCCAGAAGATGGCCGCCTGAGGCGGTTCGCCCCGCATTCGATCCGATCGGGTCGCATACGGGGTCGAGCCGACCAGGCCTGCGCGGCATGAAGGTGCGGCGCGGGCCGGCGAGGACGCCGGCGCTCCATGGGCCGGCGCGGTCGGCAGGTGACTGCCTGAGGGAGCGAAGGTGCGGCGCGGGCCGGCGAGAACGCCGGCGCTCCATGGGCCGGCGCGGTCGGCAGGTGACTGGCTGAGGGAGTGAAGGTGTGGCGCAGGCCGGCGAGGACGCCGGCGCTCCATGGGGCGCCGCGGTCGGCAGGCGACTGCACGAGGGACCGAAGGTGAGGCGCAGGCCGGCGAGGACGCCGGCGCTCCATGGGGCGCCGCGGTCGGCTGGCGACTGCACGAGGGACCGAAGGTGAGGCGTAGGCCGGCGA
>JAAXGQ010000021.1:0-34097 GCA_012271265.1 Vicinamibacteraceae bacterium | reverse complement strand
GAGGGAGCGAAGGTGCGGCGCGGGCCGGCGAGGACGCCGGCGCTCCATGGGCCGGCGCGGGCGGCAGGTGACTGCCTGAGGGAGTGAAGGTGTGGCGCAGGCCGGCGAGGACGCCGGCGCTCCATGGGCCGGCGCGGGCGGCAGGTGACTGCCCGAGGGAGCGAAGGTGCGGCGCGGGCCGGCGAGGACGCCGGCGCTCCATGGGCCGGCGCGGTCGGCAGGTGACTGGCTGTGGGAGCGAAGGTGCGGCGCGGGCCGGCGAGGACGCCGGCGCTCCATGGGGTGGCGCGGTCGGCAGGTGACTGCCTGAGGGAGCGAAGGTGCGGCGCAGGCCGGCGAGGACGCTGACGCTCCATGGGGCCGGCGCTCCATGCGTCAGGGCGCGGCATTCTCATGGGGCGACGGTGTCTTCGGCGGCCCCGCCGGGGGTTATTCGATGCCGGGGCCGGGACGAATCCGCGTGGCGGGAGGCGTGGGCTCGACACGGCCGCCCTTGACCACCCAGTAGCCGTCACGAAAGACCTCGGCCACGTTCGCGAGCGCGCCGAGACTGGTGGATGGATCCCCTTCGACGATCAGGATGTCCGCCAGCTTGCCCGGCTCGATCGTCCCCAGCTTGTCGTCCATGCCCAGGATGCGGGCGCTGTCCCGGGTCGCGGCGACCAGGGCCTCGGCGGGAGTGAAACCGGCCTCCACGTAGGCCTCCAGCTCCCAGATGTACGCGTACGGCAGATCCCGGTAGTTCTCCAGAATCAGGTCGGTCCCCACGCCGATCAGAATGCCGGCGTCCTTCAGTTTGCGCAGCATCGCCCGGCTGATCTGACCGTCCAACCTGAAGCGGCGGGAGGTCGAGCTGTGGTAGCTGCCCCGCTCGTTGAAGATGTAGTCGTAGGTAATGATCGTGGGGACCGAAGCGGTCCCCTGCCGCACCATCATCGAGATCACCTCGTCCGTGCGGGGAAGAGGGTGCTCGATCGTGTCGGCTCCGGCCTCGACGGCCCATCCCGTGTAGAAGGTCTCCGAGTCCACGGTCACCTTGAGTCCCAGGGCGTGGGCCTCGTCCACGGCGGCGGCGATCTCCTCCCGCGAGTAATGGCTGGCGATCTTGATCAGATCGGCGCCCATCTTGAACTGTTGGCGGACGGCGTCCCGGAATTCGTCAGGGCCGGACGCCTCCACGATTCCGCCGTAGAGAGGGTGGTGGATCGATAGGCCCTCGGCGCCGTGGCCCCCGGCGCCGGTGATGAGCGAACCCGCGGCGAAAACCCGTGGGCCGGGGAGGCGCCCCTGGTTCACCCAGTCCTTGACGATGAAGGGGACGGTGCCCGCGGAACCGGTATCCCGGATCGAGGTGATCCCGGAGCCGATGAATACGTGCAGGCGTTCCATGGCCCGCAGGGTCTGATGGGCAGGATCGATGGCGAGCGCCTGGGGAATCCCGGGTTCGGTGTAGGTGAGGTGGGTGTGGAGATCGATCAGGCCGGGCAACACGGTGTGGCCGCGGACATCGAGCACTTCGGCGCCCTCCGGCCAGTCGGTGTCCCCTTCCGGGAGCACGGCAACGATCCGGTTCCGTTCGACCACCACCGACCCCGGGGCGGGATCCGACCCGGTGCCATCAAACACGAAGCCGCCGAACAGCACCCGCACTCCCTCCGGCCCGCGCTCGCCCGGAGGCGCCGGAACCCGACGGGGATCGTCGGAGGTCGGTACTCCCGCGAGGAACTCCCGGCGGTCCACCACCTGGCGCTGGGTTTCAGGCTGGGGGAAGCCGGTGGCGGGAGCGAGAAGGGCGAGCAGCAGGGCAGACGGGATCAGTGGTCGAAACACGGGAGCGGTCCTCTCCTCAGAGGGATTGGGGGCGGAAAGACGCGCATTGTCTCCCGGAGCCGGTTCATCGGCGGGGGACCACCGTCACCGGGGCGGACAGCGCACTCTCGTTCGGAGGGTCGGCGCCGTCGAGCGCCGTCACCGCGTACTCGTGCGTCTCTTCCGGATTGGGCGCTGCATCGAGGAACACCCGGCCGGTGACAGGCGCCTCGTTGAGACGGGTGGGGGGAATGCCCTCTTCGCCGAGACGGTACACGTGGTAGCCCGAGACCCCGCCATCCGGCGGAGCCCTCCAGCTGATCTCGGTGTGTTCGGGGAGCCGGATGGCGCGCACGTCGCCCGGGGGCGGCGGCGGGAAGGTGTCCCGAGGAACCACGCACAACGGCTCGGAAAGTTCTCCGGCGCTCACTGCTCCCGAACCCGTCGGCGGCACGCGCACCGGCAGCGGCTCCCGGACTTCATCCGGCTCTTGCCCGTCAAGTTCGGCAGGCTCCGGAGGCGTCCCGGCATCAGGGGGACCCGCCGGGGGGGCTTCGCCAAGAGTCCAGCCCTCCTCGTTCCCCACCAGCAGCACCCGCGCCTGGTAACAGACCTCCTGGTCCCAGGCGACCTGCCGATCGGAGAGACCTGGGCCAAGCGACCGCCCGACCCTCTCGAGCGAGCCTCCCGCCACCCGTCGCAGCAGCTCGAACTGGGGATCGGCGATGCGAAACGGGTCCAGGTCTTCGCGGGTGTCTTCCCACTGGACGGCGACCCGGTGTTCCGCGACCTCCGCGACCAGTCCGGACGGCATCGGGAGCGGGGGAGTGACGTGGAAGGCCACGGTCTCGCTCTCGTCGGTCGGCCCCGCCCCGGATTCGTAACGCACCAGAATCTCGATCCGGCGGCCCACCCAGCCGGGCTCCAGCGGGATTTCGTGGACCAATACCTCTCCTGGCGCCCCCGGGTCGAGCTCGGCCAGGACTTCGAACTCGATCCCCTCGAGATCCAGACTCAGCGCCTGGGGCTCCGGAGGCGCATCCTCGTCGCTCTCTGGCTCATCGGCAGCGGCCCCAGGCAGTTGAAGTTCCGGCTCGCTCTCCGCGGAGGCCGGGGCCCCGGGGGGAAGAGCGGATGGCTCGGGACCTGGTTCGGATGCCTCCGGGGCGGCCTCCGCTGCCCCCTCCCGCTGTTCGCCCAGCGGGATCACCTCGACGGGAGGCTCCTGGGTCTGCCTGTCGATCCCTTCGGCGGTGGGGAGGTCTTCCTCGGCCCGATCCACTGCCGCAACAACGGGCAGGCTCTCCTCCTCTGCCGCGACGTCTTCCCCCTCGGGAGTCACGTCGTCTGGCGCATCCTCCGGGGTCGTTGTCGGATCGTCACGGGATGACCCGGACGCTTCGTCCGACGCGATGGTTTCGGGATCGGGTTCCGGCTCGGGATCGGGTTCCGGCTCAGGATCGGGCGGGCGTCGGGCCTCCTCGCGGGCCGCGGCGGCGAGCGCCCCAAGATCGACCACCCGCATCTCGAGGATCGCTTTCCTGAGCCGCAGGTCTCCTGGCGCTCCCCGGTTGTCGAGGCGCGGCGCCTGCCACCGCACTTCCAGCTGCCCCTCCTGCTGGCGCAAGGGGAACAGGATGGGCGCCTCCGGCATGATGCGTTGAGGCGCCAGCGGGGGCCCGCGCCGACCGCACGCGGCCAGCAGCACAAGCAGGACCGGGAGAAACCGCCAAAGGGAAGCGCGGGTCCCGGGCATGGCGTTCCGATTCAGAGGATGAACCGGGACAGATCCTCTTCTTCGAGAGCGTCGGCAAGCCTTTTCCGGACGTAGTCGGCGTCGATGGTCCATTCGTGCTCTTCCACGTCGGGCGCATCGAACAACAGGTCCTCGAGCACCCGTTCCAGAATTGTCTGAAGCCGGCGGGCGCCAATGTCCTCCATCCGCGCGTTCATTCTGGCGGCGACCTCAGCCATTTCCCGGATGCCCTCGCTCTCGAATCCGATCCTCACCCCTTCGGTTGCGAGGAGCGCGGTGTACTGCTTCAGCAGCGCGCCCTCCGGCTCGGTGAGGATTTTCTCGAAATCGTCAACGGTGAGCGGGTGAAGATCGGTGCGGATGGGGAACCGGCCCTGGAGTTCCGGAATGAGGTCCGACGGACGACGGTCAAGAAAGGCGCCGGCGCCGATGAACAGGATGTGGTCCGTGCGGATGGACCCGTAGCGGGTTGTGACCGTGGACCCGTCCAGGATCGGCAAGAGGTCGCGCTGCACGCCCTGGCGGGACACTTCCGGCCCCGCGGCGTCGCCGGCGCTCGTGACCTTGTCGAGTTCGTCGATGAAGACGATGCCGTGGCCCTCGGCCCGCTCCAGAGCCAGCCGCGAGACCTGGCGAAGGTCGACAAGACGCTCCTCCTCCTCGTGAATGAGGTAGTCGAGCGCCTGCGGCACCACCATCTCCGTCTTCCGGTAACGGGGCCCGAACATGCTGCGCAGCATCTCCCCGGTGTTGACGTCGAACTCTTCCACCGGGCCGGAGAGAGCCTCGAGGAACGGGGCCTGGGGCTCTCGGATTTCCACCTCGACAATCCGCTCGGACATCTCTCCCCGCCGTAATCGGGCACGCAGCTTTTCCCGGGTTCGGAGCGCGCGACGGGCGTCCTCCGCATGCCGTCCGGATTCGGCCGGGTCCCCATCGCCTCCTTCCGCCTCCGAGGCCGCTTCCGGTGCGGCGTCCCCGTTCGGCGCGGGCCCGTCGAACCCGAGCGATGCGGGAAGCGGACCGGTGGGCGGCAACAGCAGGTCGAGGATGCGTTCTTCGGCGTTGATCTCTGCCTGCGGCTGGACATCCTCCAGGAGCTCCTCCCGCAGCACCTCCACGGCCACTTCGACCAGCTCGCGCACCATCGCTTCCACGTCGCGGCCGACGTAGCCCACTTCGGTGAACTTGGAGGCTTCCACCTTGACGAAGGGAGACCGGGAGAAACGGGCCAGCCGCCGTGCGATTTCGGTCTTGCCTACTCCGGTCGGCCCCACCATGAGGATGTTCTTCGGCTGGATCTCATCGGCGATCTCCGAGCCAACGTGCGCCCTTCGCGCCCGGTTCCGAAGCGCAATGGCGACGGAACGCTTCGCTGCCTCCTGACCGACCACGAAGCGGTCCAGCTCCTCTACGATCTCCTTCGGCGTGGGCTCGGCCAGGACTTCCGGAAGCTCCGGACCGATCGGACGCAGGTAGCGAACCACGCCTACACCTCCTCGAAGGCGACTTCGCCGTTCGTGTAGATGCAGATGCCGCGCGTCACCTTCATCGCAGCGTCGGCCACTTCGCGGGCCGACAACTCGGTGAACTCCAGGAGCGCACGCGCCGCTGCCAACGCAAACGGCGCGCCCGCGCCGATCGCCATGACGCCGTCATCCGGCTGCATCAGATCGCCGTCACCGGAAAGCAGAAACATCTGCTTCCGGTCCGCGACCAGCAGCAACGCATCCAGGTGGCGAAGGATTCGGTCCGTGCGCCAGTCCTGCGCAAGTTCCACGCAGGCCCGCTCGAGATTGCCGCGATGAGCCTGCAGCTTCGTCTCGAACTTCCCGAACAGCGCTTGGGCGTCCGCGGTGGCTCCGGCAAAGCCGGCGATCACCTCCCCGTCCATCCGACGGAGCTTCCGGGCCCGCTGCTTGACGACAACATCGCCCAGCGTGACCTGACCGTCAGCGACAAGCACACACTTCCCGTGACGGCGAACGCCAAGGACGGTCGTGGAGCGAGCGGGAAACTGCACGGAACCTCCGTCTTCCCGAACGCGGCTCCGCGCGACCGAGCAGACCCCGAAGACTGCGCCGGGGGGCCGACAGCAGCCAGCGCCGTTGCGTTCGATCAACGTAGACGCAAAGCCGATTAGTCTATCCGGCCCTATATCACAGGTCCCGTCAAGCTCATGCGCGTCGGCCGGGGCAGATCGTGCCCCCGAGCGAGGCAGGAAAGCGTCGCGACGAACCCGATCGCGGCCCTTCTCTGACTCCCTTCCAGCGCCTCCACGAACCGTCCAGCGCGTCACGTCGTCCTGCCGTACACCGGAGCAGAAGGCACCCGCGTTCCGGACCTGCCCACGCGACGAAATCGGGCCGGGGGACCGGCGAGGGCGTTACGGCTGGTGGTCGTCCGTGGCGGTGGCTGGAGGGGCGTCGGTGAGGCGAACGGCCCAGAGGCCGGAGTTACGATCCGAGAAGAAGATCGTGCCCTTGTGCGGCTGGGCGCCCCAGACCTGGGGAGCGTTCGGCAGGAAGCCATCCGGGTCGAGCGGCAGGAAGCGGGCGATCTCCCGCCCCTGGCGGTAGAGGTTGCCGAGCAGCTCGCCGGAAACATCCACCACCCGCAGGCCTCCGTTGTAGAAGGCGACGTACATGACGTCGTCCTCGATCCAGATGTTGTGGCTGCCAGCCTCCGGCACTTCGTAACGCCCGACCAGCTCCGGCGGGGAGTTGAATTGCTCATCCCACTCGAGGATGTGAATCCACCCGCGCCAGCGCGTTGGCTCGTCTTCGTACCCCGGCGTGCCGGTGCCGATCTCGGATTGGGGGCTGTAGCGCCCGCTGCGCGCCGCCTCGTCGCCGGCGAAGATGTAGAACTTCCCGGTCGAGACGCTCCGGTAGGGATACACGGCATGGTTCCAGCCGGTCGGGAACGGGAACTGCCCGACGAGCTTCGGGTCCTGGGGCGTGCCCCCCTTGCCGGCTCCGCCGACGTCGATGACCGCCACCCCGTCGCTCCAGTTCGCGGAGTAGGCGATGCCTTCCACGACCCAGACGTCGTGAATCGAGCGCGCCGGGTTGTCGAGGGCGAAACTGCCCACCCGGTGGGGGACGGTCGGATCCTCGATGTTCACGATGTCGAAGCGTCGCCCGCCGGAGAGAGCGTAGACGTGGCCGTCGTGGATGAAGGTGTTGTGCACCCCGCCGGTGAGCTGGTCGTCGTACTCGGCGACGATCTGCACCCCGACCGACGGGTCCGAGACATCCAGGATGACGAGCCCGTTGCGGCGGTTCGAGGCTCCCTCCCGAGAGATCACCGCCGTCGCCCCGTCCTCGCTGATCTTCACGTCGTTCACCGTGCGCGCATCCACGCGCACGACATCGACGATCTCCAGGCTCTCCGGGTTCGTCACGTCCCAGATGTAGGCGTGTCCGGCCGCGCTGTGGGTGCCGGTGATCGCGTAGTCGCGGCCGTTCGGCGCTTCCCAGACCCAGAGGTCGGAAGTGGCCCGGTCGCGCACCCGTCCGTGGCCGACCAGCTCAATGTGGCGACGGGCGCCGCGTTCGGTCACGCTGATGACCGTCGAGGCGGAAGCCCCGCCGGTGTGGGCGACCACGGTGTAGACGCCGGGAAGATCGGCCACGAAGCGGCCGTCGGGGGTGATGAGTCCGGACGAAGGCCCGCCGGTCCCCATGGCGTCGGTGATGGCCGCCACGCTGAAGCCAACTGGCACGTCCTCGAGCGGGACACCGGAGGTGTCCGCAAGGCGGACCTCCATCCGCACCACGTCGCCGGTGCGGACCGCTGTCCGGTCCGGGCGGAGTTCCATCCGCGCGACGGGACTGGACAGGATCTCGAGACTCACCTCGGCAGTGGCGCCTCCGGCAGTGGCGCTGACGATGACCGGGCCGGAGTCCCCGAGCCGCAGCAGTCCCCGGGTGGCGGTCCGCTCGATCGTCGTGGGCCGGCCGATCGGCGCGGCCTTCGCGACGTCGGAAGAACTCCAGGAGACCTCGGCGCCCTCGACGAGTTCTCCAAGAGCATCCCTTGGAGCGGCGCGCGCCTCGACCTCGGTGCCCGCGTAGAGCGGGCCGTCCACGGTCACGTCCAGTGAAGCGACCGGACGCGGCAGGATCGTGAGCGGCACGCGCTGCTCCAGGTAACCCCCGGCCTCGGCGTCGCGCGCGTCCGGATCCGGGCCGGAGCCGACGGCCCGCACCATGATCGCGAATTCGCCCGGCCGGCGGGTCGAGATTTCGCCCTCGCGGGAGACCTTGAAGATGTTGAAGCCCCAGGTCCGCTTGTCGAGGTTCCAGTACTGCCCGTAAAGCGGCAGATAAAGGACTTCGGCGTCCTCGATCACCGTCCCGGCTTCATCGAGGACATCCACCTCGAACTGGGCGGTCTCGCCCGCCGTGAGCGTGACCTCCTCCGGGCTTACCCGAAGCGAAGCCGCTCTGCGCTCTTCCGCCGCCTCTTCCTGGGCCAGCGCCGTGGAGCCGGGAACCAGCAACGCCGCGGCCAGTCCCAGCCGGGTGGCGCTCTGCATCATCCCTGTCGGAACGTGGGAGACCGGTCGTCGGCGCCACATCACCAGGCCACCCCGTAGTCCTCGCCGTGATGGCTGGACCCGCCCCAGAAGGTGCCGTGGACCGGGTCGAACCAGATCGCGTTGATCGGCCCGGAGGTCCGTCGCGAGTACGACAGCGAATACCCCATCCTGGCCAGCTCGGCGCGGATCCAGTCCGGCACGGCCTCGTTCAGCAGGAGTCCGCCGGGCTCGCTCTCGTGTTCGCCGAAGGAACTCCGCATCTGATAACTGTTGAAGTTGGCCGCTTCGGCCGCCGACTGGACGTCCATGCCGAACTCGACCACGTTCAGGAAGAACTGGAGAAGGTTCTGGTCCTGGCCGTCTCCGCCCTGCACCGCGAAGGAGAGGAACGGCGCGCCGTCCTTGATGGCGAGACTGGGTGTCAGCGTGGCGCGGGGCCGCTTGCCCGGCTCGAGCACGTTGTAGGGGTTCATGGCCTCGTCGAGGACAAAGCTCTGCATCCGCTGGCTCAGTCCGATCCCGGTTTCCCCGGCAAGTACCGCAGGGAGCCAGCCGCCGCTCGGCGTGACCGACACCACCCAGCCGTCCGCGTCGGCCGCCTGGATCGAAGTCGTGCCGGCTAGGAAGCCGTCGAGAAACTCCTGGCGCTCCTCCTCCGTGGTCGGCGTGTCGCCGCCGCCGAACGCGTCGAGGTAGTGGCGGAACGGATTCTCACCGCCCTGGAACGGATACGGATCGCCGGGCCCGATGTCTGGATCGTTCCGGTTGGGATCGATCCCTTCGGCGCGGTGGCGGGCGTAGTCCTTGGAGAGCAGCCCGGCGATCGGTTCCTCCGGCGGGAAGTAGGGATCGCCGTAGTAGAAGTCGCGGTCGGCGAAGGCGAGACTCATCGCCTGGTAGAGCGTGTGGATGTAGCGCGAGCTGTTGTACCCCATCGCCTTCAGGTCGAACGGCTCCAGGATGTTCAGGGCCTGGAGCAGCACCGGCCCCTGCACCCAGTGCGTCAACTTGTAGACCTCGATCCCCTTGTAGCTGGTGGAGACCGGCTCCTCGATGTGAACCTTCCACCCGTCGAGGTCGTCGGTCGTGATCAGGCCGCCCTGCTCCTGGACGCCCCGGGCGAACTCCGCGGCGATGTCGCCCCGGTAGAACCGGTCGTAGGCCGCGTAGATCGCTTCCTTCCGGCTCTTTCCGGCAGCGAGCGCCTCGCCTTCGGCGGCGACCAGCTTCCGGAGAGTGGCGGCGAGTTCGGGCTGGCGGAAGACTTCACCGGGCAGCGGGCCGCCAGCGTCAAAGTCGCGCGTGGACTCGTCTTCCCGATCCCAGTAGTTGCCGCTCTCGTCCTGAGGCCCGGAGGCGGCCGAGCGCTGGTCTCGGTGCGGCAACAGGGTGCGGCGGGACCAGGGCCACTCGGCGATCCGGTCAGCGCCGCGCTGGATTCCGCGGGCCGTCGCGGCCTCGATCGGGTAGCCGTCGGCCATCTCGATCGAAGGCGCCAGCACCTCGGCGAGGCTCATCGTGCCGTATTCGGCGAGCATCGTGAGCAGCCCGCCGGGGGTCCCCGGTGTCACCGCCGCGAGCGGGCCCACCGACGGCGGGTAGTCCATCCCCTGGCTGCGGAAAAAGTCCGGGGTTGCCCCGGTGGGCGCGACGCCGAGCGCGTTGATCCCGATCACGCGCTTCTCTTCGGGGTGCCAGATCAACGCCTGGGTCTCGCCGCCCCAGCTCAGCGCGTCGAACATGGTCGCTGTGGCGCCGAGCATGGCGCAGGCCGCGTCCACGGCGTTTCCGCCCTGGGCGAAGATCAGCGCGCCGGCGGTGGCGCCGAGCGGCTTGCCGGTGATGGCCATCCAGTGCTTGCCGTGCAGCACCGGCTTCTGCGACCGCTGCGCCACGGCGGAGGCCGGCAGGACGAGCACCGCGAGCGCGACGAAAACCGCCGCGAGGCGACGCGGCAGCCGGACGGATCGGAGAGGGCGGAAGGTCGGGGGAGAAGGCATGAGATGGCTATTGTGGGCTTCCGGCGAGGGGGATGGCAAATCGGTCGGGAGGGGGGATTACTGGCCCGATGCGTCGGTCGCCATCCCGGCAGTGACCGCGAAGCGTTCGAACCAGTTGCGGAGGAGGAGCTGGACCCTGAGGAAGTTTGTGGGGGGCAGACTGCGGCTGTGCCAGCCGTCGGTGAGCCGCACCATCGCCGTCGGAATCTTCCGCATCTTGAGGGCCCGGTAGTACTGCTCGGTCTGCTCCATCGGAGTGCGGAGATCCCGTTCGCCGGTCATCAGCATCGTGGGGGTCGTGACGTTCCCCACGTACATCAGGGTGGAGCGGCGGAGGTGCTCCTCGGGATCCTCCCAGGGCATCTTCTCGAAGTTCCGGTACCAACTGGCGCCATCGGTCGTGCCCACGAAGCTGAGCCAGTTCGTCACGGGCGCCTTGGCGACCGCGGCCGTGAAGCGATCGGTGCGTCCGACGAGCCAGGAGGTCAGGACGCCGCCCCCGCTGCCGCCGTAGACGAAGAGGTTCCGCTCGTCGATGTAGCCCCTGGACAGGACTTCGTCCACGCCGGCCATGAGGTCGTCGTAGTCCTTCCCCGGATAGGCGTTGTTGATCTCGTTGCCGAAAGGACTCCCGTAGCCGCTGCTGCCCCGGGGGTTCGTGTAGAGAACGACGTACCCGTTCGCGGCGTGATCCTGATTCTTGAAGTCGAAGCCCGAGTTGTACATCGCGTGCGGCCCGCCGTGAATCCGGAGGATGAGCGGCCACTGGCGTGAGGGGTCGAAGTCCGGCGGCTTCACGATCCATCCGTGGATGTCGAGGCCGTCCGGCGACCGGTACCAGAGTTCCTCCACCTCACCGAGCTGGACTTCCGCGAGAACGGACTCGTTCGTGACGTGGAGCGTGGAGACCTTCCCCGGCGCGTCGACGTCGAACGCGACCAGGTTTCCCGGCGTGTGGTACGAGCTGACCACGCCGACCGCTGTCCCGTCCTCCGCGATCGTCGAGACCGAGAGCATGTGGTTGCCGGCGCTGACGGGCCGCGCCTCGTCGGCGATCGGCGCGAAGAAGAGGTTCGCCGTCCCCTTGAGCTGGGCGTTGAAATACACCCCGCTGCCGTCCGGGGCCCAGCCCACGATCCCGGGGCGCCGCCCCATTTCGGTCGCAAGCACGCGGGAGCCGCTGCCGTCGCCGGCCATCACGTAGAGGCCTTCTTCCCGGTAGGTGTCCGTGGTGTGGTCCATCCCGGTGAAGGCGATGAGGCTGCCGTCCGGTGAGGGAACCGGGCCCGAGTCGGGGCCGGAGCGGGTCGTGAGCGCGGTGATGCTGCCGGTGGCGATGTCCACCCGGTAGATGTCTGACTCCCGCCAGGCGTGCTCGGCGTCCGCCGTGCGCAGGGAGGTGAACACGATGCTCCCGCCGTCACCCAGGAAACGGGGCCCGTCGTGGTGGTAGTCGCCGCTCGTGAGTTGTCTCGGCGTCCCGCCGTCGGCACTCACCAGGAAAATGTGCCGGTAGCCCGCCGGGGTGTACCCGGAGCCATCGCGCCGATAGTTCAACCGGGTCACGATCCGGGGGGGCTTCGTCCACTGCGCGCCCTCCGGCGCCTGCGGCATGTCGATCGCCCACTCCGGCGCCGGACCGGGGTCAACGACCGCCCGGAAGGCGAGCGACCGGCTGTCCGGAGACCACTGGATCTGCGACGGAGCGCTGTCGAGCCGGGTGATCTGGCTCTCGGCGCCTTCGGCGTCCATCCAGCGCACGAAGATCTGCGACCCGCCGGGATCGGCGCTCCGGGTGAAAGCGATCCGGGTCCCGTCCGGCGACCACTGCGGCGAGCCGCCGTCTGTCAGAAACCGGTTCCGGGAACCGTCGCGGCCGATGACCCAGAGTTCCGTCTTCCAGCGGTCGGCCACGGCGTCCACAAACCGTCGCTCGTAGACGATGGCCTGGCCGTCGGGGGAAATCTGCGGTGACCTCACCGCCTCCCAGGAGAGGTAGTCCGCGAGTGCGAGCGAACGCCGGCCATCCTGGGCGAACGAGGTGGACGCCAGAGCGACCGAGGCAAGAAGGGCAGCCGGGACGGCCAGTCGGCGAATCCGTTGGATCCACATGGGGAGGGCTCCACTCCGCAGCCTGAATGCTCAGGCTCGCGCCGGCAGGCTGCGACGACGGCGCGGAGGGTCCAGAACAGGCGTCCCTATCGTACCGGGGAAGCGATGCCGTCCGCCGCCGGCCCCATGGAGCGCCGGCGTCCTCGCCGGCCTGCACCGCACCTCCGGTCCCTCAGGCAGTCTCTTGCCGACACCGCCGCCGGCCCCATGGAGCGCCGGCGTCCTCGCCGGCCTGCGCCGCACCTTCGTCCCATAGGCAGTCTCTTGCCGACACCGCCGCCGGCCCCATGGAGCGCCGGCGTCCTCGCCGGCCTGCGCCGCACCTTCGGTCCCATAGGCAGTCTCTTGCCGACACTGCCGCCGTACCGCCGGAACAGCGGTCCTTGCCCCGGGGACTCCCCAACCCACCGAATGACGTCCCGGTGCGTGGGACCCTGTGATCCGGTTGGCCCCCTGGGACATGGGACGTTCCGGCGGCATGGCCCGATCCACATGATCACAGCCTCACCCTCGCCTATCATGCCTCCCGTCGCGCGTCGGTTCCGGCTCGCGCTCCCGACGGCATCACACCCGAGCGGACACCTCGACACGCTGGATCCTTACGACTTCCCCGCGCTCCGAACATGCTGGCGGACCGTCTCCCACACGGGGGCTGATCCCATGGACGACCTCCCGGCGCTTCGAAGGACCGCAAACGCATGACCCGACGCCAGGAGGGATCCCTGCCCGTCGGAAAACCGGTCACCGCATCCGGCTTCGGGACGCTGATCCGGGGATTTGACCTGGGCGCGGCGGACGACGAGGCGCTCGCCGCGCTGCGTCGACGATGGCTCGCATCGGGCGGGCTCCTGATCCTGCGGGGCGCCGAGTCAGTCTGCCCCAGGGACTTCCTGCGTTTCTGTGAGGCCTTCGGAGCGCTGGAGAAGAACGAGAAATACGACCCGGACTACCTGCTGCCGGGCTATCCGGAGATCCTCCGGCTCGGAAACCTGCGCCGGGGCGGCCGGTACCGGTCGCTCTTCGTGCGGGCCGACCGGGGCGCCCGCATCCAGTGGCACACCGATGACAGCTTCCGCTGTCCGCAGCCGGCCGGGTCCATCTTCCTCTGCCGGGTGCATCCGGAGGAAGGCGGCGGCACCTGGTACGCCGGCATGGCGCATGCCGCCGCGGCCCTGCCGCGGGAACTCCGGCGGCGCACCGCCGGACGCCACGCAGTTCATTCCTACTCCTTCCTCGACACCGAGCTCAGGAAGACCAACCCGCACCGGCGGCCGCTTTCGCGGGAGGTGCGTCGCCGTCACCCCCCCGTCGTTCGCCCGCTGCTCTCCCATCATCCCGAGACCGGCCGCGAGGTGCTCTGTATCCCGGACTGTCATATCGCGGCAGTGAGCGGCCTCTCCCCGGATGCGACCCGCGAGCTGCTCCGGGACCTGGTGGCCTACGCCACGCAGCCGCAATTCTCGGTGAATTGGGCGTGGCAGCCGGGGGATGTCGCCGTCTGGGACAACCGGTCCGCGATGCACGCCGGCTCCCCCTTCGACGAGACCGAGGCGCGGCTCCTCTACCGCGTCACGTTCGCCGGCCCCGATTCCCTCCTTCAGGATCCCCCCACCCGGTTCCAGAGCTGGCGCCAGCGGCTCAGTTGCGGCGGTTCGGGGGGAGCCTCCGGAACTCGAAGCCTCGCGCACGGCCGGCGGAGAGTTCGAAGCCTCGGGCGCGGGAGCCTTCCTGATCGGGGAGGAAGCGGACGGCGCCCCACGCCCAGCGATAGACGGGGGCCGGCGCCTCACCCTCCACATCCACGAAGACGGGCGTGAGGGGGTGCTCCTCCGTCGGCGTCACAAGCGCCAGTGCCGGGGCTCCGTCGGATCCGGAAACCGTGCGCACCTCCCAGCTCACGTCGAGTTCGCGGCAGAAGAAGCGCCCGGCCAGGTCCATGACCTCTTTCGGAGACGGGCTGCCGGGCTCGACCCGGCGGTAGGGGACATCGCGCTGTCCGGCGCGTCGCACCGTGAGCCCGGCGTCGAAGCCGTTCGGCGCCGGAAGAACGTGGACTCGCGCACCGCCCCGCACCGTGACGAACCCCTCACCCTCCGGGCGGAGGCGCGCCGACTGCCCCCCGGCGAGGAGCACCAGGCCGCCACCCGCTTCGGCGTCGCGGATGGTGGCCACGGCTCCGGATGCGCCATCCCAGTAGAGACCCCGGGCTCCGGGCGGGGCGGCCGACCGGTCCGGCCCGGTCCCGGCGGCCGGCGCCTCTGCCATGACGTTCCCGAGGAAGTGCCCGGCAACCTCCGTCGCCAATCGGCCCGCTTCCGCGGAGGCGGCGTTGCACAGCACGAAGACCGCGAAGTCCCGCTCCGGGAACCGCAGCATGTACGTCCGATACCCCACGAAACCGCCGCCGTGGGCGACCGTCAGAAGGCCGCGGTGGCTGCCAAGGGCAAGGCTCCCGGCGTAGTCCTGGGCCGAGCCGTCGGAGAAACGGCCCGGTTCGGTCAGTCGGGCAAGGAAATCGGGGCCGAAGGCGGCGGCGTCCAGGAACATCCGCTCCCAGCGCTGGAGCTCGTTCGCCGAGGTGAAAAGACCGCCGTCGCCCACCATCTCCAGCGAGGTCTGGTCGATCTCGTAACCCCCTCCCTCTCCCTGTCGCGGCCGGTACCCGGCGGCGCGGCCGGGAACGGGTTCCCGGGCATCATCCAGGAAAAAGCTGTTCGCCATGCCGAGCGGCGCGAACAACTGCTCGTCGGCGAACTCCCGCAGGGTCTTTCCCGAGGCGCGATGGATGAGCCGGCCCAGAAGCCAGTACCCCGAGTTGCTGTAGAGGTATTCCGTGCCGGGGGCGAAGTTCAGCCGCTCGAGCCGACCAAGAGCGGCCATCACGTCCGCGTCGGAGTAGTGGTCGTCCTCCCCGTGGCCGGCAAGCTCCATGACGACCAGGTAATCCCGAATCCCGCTGGTGTGGTGGATCAGGTGATGGACCCGCACCGGATCCGCCCACGCGGGGAGATCCGGGAAGTGCAGCCGGAGGGGATCGTCGACCGAGAGCAGTCCGAGGTCTTCGGCGCGCAGGACGGCCGCCGCCGTGAACTGCTTCGAGACCGAAGCCATGCGGAAGATGGAATCCGGAGTCAGCGGGATTCCGTGCTCCAGGTTGGCCATCCCGTAGGCGCCTCGAAACACGGGTTCCCCGGCAGCGAGTGCCGAGACGGCGCAGCCCGGCGAATCGGTCCGGTCCCAAGCCGCGAAGATGCGGTCCATCGCCGCCTGCGTGGCCTCCTGGGCGCCGGCGGACGGCAGGCCTGTCAGACCGAGCCCGATCGCCAGCAGAATCCCCGTCGCGCGCGGCGTCGACCGATCGAAACCCGTCACCCCGTCTTGCCCCCCGGCGCCCGTGAAGCCAGGGGAACCTCCCGTTCGTGAAAGGACCTGAAGGAGGCATCTCGCGGTGGCGGCCTCATGGCGGAAGCCGATTATGGCGCAGGCGGCGGCTACGATTCGCGCGCCGTGACCGCTCTCAAGCGCCCTGACGACGCCGGCTGGGAAGGCTTCGCGACGCGGGCGGTACACGCCGGGCAGGGTCCTGACCCGGCGTCCGGAGCCGTGGTCGTCCCGCTGGTGTCCTCGGCGACGTTCGCCCAGAGCTCCCCCGGGAGTCCCGGTGCGTTCGAATACTCGCGGACCGGGAATCCCACCCGCAACGCCGCCGAAGCGAATCTGGCGTCGCTCGAGGGCGGCGTCGGCGCCGTGGCCTGCGCCTCGGGGATGGCGGCGACGACGATGGCGCTCCAGCTCCTCGACGCGGGCAGCCGGGTCGTGGCCACCCGCGACTGCTACGGCGGGACCTTCCGGCTGGGCGAACAGGTGTTCCGGCGGCACGGGTTCGAGTTCGCCTGGGTGGACACCAGCGACCTTTCCGCCACCACGGAAGCCATCCGCGCCGGGGCCTCGATGGTGTTCGTGGAGACGCCCACGAACCCGCTGCTGCGCATCGCGGACCTCCGGGCCATTGCCTCGGCCTGCCGCTCCGAGGGCGCTCTCCTGGTGGTGGACAACACCTTCATGTCGCCGTTCTTTCAGCGCCCGCTGGAGCTCGGCGCGGACATCGCGCTCCATTCGACGACGAAGTACCTGAACGGCCACAGTGACGGAGTCGGCGGCGTGCTGGCCGTCCGCGATCCGGCGCTCCTGGAACGACTGCGCTTCCTGCAGAACGCAGCGGGGGCGGTCCTCTCGCCGTTCGACGCCTGGCTGCTGCTCCGCAGCGCTCGCACCCTCGCGCTCCGCATGGAGCGGCACGACGAGAACGCCGGCAGGGTGGCGCGGATGCTGGTGGAGCGTCCGGAGGTCTCCCGTGTCTTCTGGCCGGGGTTGCCTGACCACCCGGGGCATGCCCTGGCCCGGGAGCAGATGACCGGATTCGGCGGCATGGTGTCCTTCGAAGTGGGCGACGTGGACCGCGCCCGGCGCGTCATGGAGGCATTCCGCCTGTTCACCATCGCCGAGAGCCTCGGGGGCGTCGAGAGCCTGGTGAACCACCCGGCCACCATGACCCACGCCTCGATCCCGGCGCCGATCCGGGAGGAGATCGGGGTGACGGACGGTCTGATCCGCCTCTCGGTGGGCGTCGAAGACGACGTCGATCTGCTGGCCGACCTCAGAGCCGCACTCGGGACCGCCGCGTGACCGAGGCGCCGACGCGGACGTCACGCATTCTCCGGCGCATCCGCCCGGTTCCCGACTGGCCGCAGGCCGGAGTGCTGTTTCGGGATCTCGTGCCGCTTCTCGCCGATGCCCCTGCCTTCGCCGAGGCGGTCGAGGCGATGGCGTCCTCGCTCACCGGCACGGAGATCGACGCGGTGGCGGCGATCGAGAGCCGCGGGTTCTGGTTCGGGGCCCCGATCGCGGCGCGCCTCGGCACAGGACTCCTCCCCTTGCGCAAGCCGGGAAAGCTGCCGCCGCCGCTGCGATCCGAGTCCTACACCCTGGAGTACGGAATGGCCGCGCTCGAAGTCCCGGTCGGGGCGGTTCGAGCGGGGTCGCGCGTCGCGATCGTGGACGATGTCCTCGCGACGGGGGGAACAGCGGTCGCCGCGTTCCGCCTGCTGGAGAAGCTCCGGGTCGAGGTGGTCTGCTTCTCGTTCCTGCTCACGCTCGAGAGTCTGGGCGGCCGGGAACGGCTCGACGGGCTGCGGACGCCGGTCCGGGCCGTGCTGGACCTTCCGTGACGGGGGCGCGCTCCCCGCGGCGGTAGCATCCGCGCGCCGGCGGCGTCGTTGCGCCTGTAGCTCAGGAGGAGAGAGCGACGGATTCCTAATCCGTAGGCCGGGGGTTCGAGTCCCTCCAGGCGTACGCCCGCCCCGGGACGCCGAGCCCGAACGCGCGGATCAGCGAATCGCGGGTTGGAACGGCAGGAGCGCCATCCGGGCGCCGCTGCCCATGGTGCGCAGGAGGGGAATCTGGCGCCGGGCGGCTTCGCGAAGGCCGCCGCCGGGAAGCAGGCGGGCTTCGAGCGCCTCCAGGAAGGTTGGAGGATGCGGGAGAAAGCGCACAGCCGGCGGCACATCGTCCGGGAGGCCGGCTTCGGTCGCCGCGAGGCGGACGGCGTCGAGCAGGCCGCCAAGGTCGTCCACGAGCCCCGCCTCGACCGCCTGGCGCCCGGTGAACACCCGGCCCCCCGCAATGGCCTCAACCTCGGCGGGGGTCATCCCGCGGGCGTCGGCAACCCGGTCCAGGAAAACCTCGTAGGTCTCGCGGATCGTCTGACGCAGGCGCGAGAGGTCCTCCTCGTCGAGCGGTCGCGCCGGAGACAGCCAGTCAGGATTCCCGCCCGAGGAGACCACCTCCATCCCCACGCCGATCTTGCCCAGCATCCGGCCCACGCTGAACTTGCCGGCAAAGACTCCGATCGAGCCGGTGAGCGAGAAAGGATCCGCCACGATGTGGGAAGCCGCCGTCGCCACCCAGTACCCGCCGGACGCGGCGGTGTCCCCGAACGACGCGACCAGCGGCTTCTGCTCTCCCGCCAACGCGGCCGCCCGCCAGATCGTGTCCGCCGCGGTGTCCACGCCTCCCGGGCTCGAGACCCGCATCACGATGGCCGCGACCGCCGGGTCATCCCGCGCTTCGACCAGGGCGTCGGCCACGGTGGCGGCTCCGGCAACCTTCCCCAGCACCAGGTCTTCCAGGCTCGCCCCGGGAAGAATCGCTCCATCCACGTGGACGACGGCAACGACGTCGCCCACGCCGCCGCCCGGCCCGAAGCGGCGGGACCGGGCGTAGTCGCGAAGATCGAGCCTCGGGGATCCGAGGAGGTCGTCCTCGAGTTCGTCCCGATAGGTGAGGACATCGACGAGGCCGAGCGCCAGCGCGTGATCCGCCGTGTAGGGCCCATCCGCCAGGATCCCGGCCGCCTCCGCGCCGTCGAGGCCGCGCGCCTCGGCGACCGCTTCCGTGACCTCGGCTCGATATCCGGCGGCGATCGCAGTGAGCTGATTGCGTTGCGCCTCGCTCATGCCGGACCGGGTGTACGTCTCGGGCGCGGTCTTCCAGGGGCCTATCGCCTCGAACTGGGCCTCGATGCCCAGTTCCTCGAAGAGGTCGGCAAAGAACATCGTCTCGAAGGAGACGCCGAAGAGCCCCAGCTCCCCCCGGGGGTGCAGGTGAATCCGGTCGGCTGCCGTGGCCAGGTAGTAATCGAGCAGTCCGGCCCGCTCCACCGCGGCGGTCACCCGCTTCCCGTTCTCGCGAAAACGCGCCGCCAGTTCGCGCAGCTCCCGCGCTCCGGCGAATCCCAGGCCGGCGCCTCCAATCCGCAGGTGCAGTCCGGAGATCCGGGAATCGTCCGCCGCGCCGGCAACCAGACGGACCATTTCGCCGAAGGAGGGACCGGCGTCCGCGAAGGGCATCGGCGCGTAGGGAAGCGCCTCGGGGAACGGCCGTTCTGTCCCGACGACCAGGATGCTGCCTTCCGGAACCGGCGGCGCCTGGGTGAGCAGCGCGGCCAGGCCGACGACCAGCACCAGGAGCGCGGCGAGCACTGCTCCGGCGAACAACGCGGTGAGCAGGCAGCCGCGCCGCTTCGGTCCGCGCGGCCCGGGGAGTTCCGGCGCCGGCAACGGGGGCGCCGTACTCATCGCCGCTGCCGCGACGCGCCGGACTCTGCGGAAGAGGCTCCCGGTCCGCGTGCGCCGGAAGAAGCCACCGGCTACCGCTGTTCGACCGGGAGGCGGTCCCGGCGCGCTTCGGCGAGTTCCACGAACGCCGAATCCGGATGCTCGTCCGAAAGCCGCTGGTAGAGGACTGCGGCGGCCTCCGGGCGTCCCTGCTCCTCTTCCAGCACCCCGAGCTCGAAGAGGATCGGATCGGCCGGCAAGGCCGCGCCGCCATCGAGCAGGCTGCGGTAGGCCGCGGCTGCCTCCTCGGGATTCCCGACGCGCCGCAGCACACCCGCATAGGCCATGGTGGCCATGTCGCCGAGGAGGCCGCCGCGGCTTCGCGCGGCGGCGAAGCGCGCGGCGGCGGCTTCGTGATCGCCGAAGGCCCGATGGCAGACGCCGGCGTAGTACGCGGCCGAGCGGCCGGTCGCCGAACTGCCCTGACTCGCAGCGAGCCGCTCCAGGTCGGGCAGCACCGTCTCGCACGGCGCCCGCTGACCGGCCTCGCCTCCCATCGCCTCCTGGATCGGACGGGTCAGTTCGGCAAGGCGGGCGCGGGCGTCGGCCTGCTGGCTGCTGCGGTTCATGAGAAATCCGCCGGTCAGCAGCGCAGCGCCGGCTGCGGCGGCCACCCAGGTCAACAGTCGGCGGCGGTTGGCGACGGACCAGTCCCAGGCCCGGTCCACCCAGAGGACGAGGGCGTCGCTTTCGAGCTTTTGGCGTTCTTCGGTGCGCATGGGTCGGAACCGGCGAAGTCTATTCCGGCGGACCGGTCAGACCTGCTCCGCGAGCCAGGCTCGCAATCGGGCGCTCTCGTCCCGGAGCATGGGGTCGAGATCCGTCTGGAATAGCCGGCTCCTCACCACGAAGCGGTCGAGATCGTCCGACGGGTCGTCCCGCGCAACGATCTCGTCCACCCGGCTCAGGAAGAAACTCCCCCAATCGGGACGGCGGCCGTCCACGTCGATGAATCCGTATTCCTGCGCCAGCGCCCAACTGGAGAAGAGTCCGCCGCTCCGGGACTTGACGTCCGGATCCGCCGCCAGCGCCGCGATGGCCCGCCCCACGTAACACGGCGTCTCCGACTCGGCGAACCAGGGATCCTTCGCGATGGCGTCCCGCCAGTTCGCCTCGGTGACGCCGAAGTGGTCCAGCACCGCTTCCGAGCGAAGAAAACCGGGGGTGATGGCCAGCGCGGTGACCCGGTGGGCCTCGAGGTCGGCGGCCATCGCGTAGGCGAGCCGGATCACCGCGTTCTTCGCCAAGTCGTAGAAGAGGTTGCCCCGGTAGCCAAGCGTGTCTCCGTCGGTCACCTCGACGATGAGCCCGGTGTTCCGCTCCACCATGAGCGGCGCCCCGTGCCGGCTGGTGGCGAGGTGGGTATGCACGGCTCGCTCCAGGAGTTTCAGGCCCTGCCGGTGGGAGAGCTTCCAGAACGGCGAACCCCACTCGGTCAGCGGGTCGCCGCCCCAGATGTCGTTGACCAGGATGTCGAGCCGGCCCTCCTCGCTCCGCACCCGGGCGAAGAGACGCTCGACCTCGGCCTCGACCGTGTGGTCCGTCCGCACGACGACCGCGCGGCCTCCGGCCGCCGCGACCAGCTCTGCCGTCTCCTCGAGGGTCTCCGGCCGTCCCGGCGTCGCCGGACGGCCCGAGACGCTTCGCCCGGTGCAGTACACCGTCGCGCCCGCCTCCCCCAGCATCCGCGCGATCCCGCGGCCCGCGCCTCGGGTGGCGCCGGCGACCACCGCGACCCGGCCGGCAAGCGGTTTCCGGGACATCAGACGCGCGAGCGTAGCCACGTCATCGCCTCGGGCGCCGTAAGGGAACGTCCGGGCATGGTTCCCGCCCTCCCGCGGGATTCGCCATCAGGCGGGGAGAAAGGCTCCACGGACGGCGTCCGGGAAACTGCCGAAGACGGGAGCCCCGTGCGCCTCCGAGGGGAAGAATGAGGCACGCCGCACCCCGCTTCCCTTCGAAGTGGAGCCCGGGGATTCGATGACGCCCGCGCTCCGTCACGGGTCCTGGCGGCTCGGCGTCGGTCCAGGCCCGGTGGGTCAGGCCTGGTGCATCGTCTTGCCGCCGACCACGGTCCGGTGGACGGCGATGTGCTTGAGCTGGTCCGGATCGCTCGCCGCCACGTCGTGGGGATCCTGTTCGAGCATCACGAAGTCGGCGAGCTTGCCCACCTTGATGCTGCCCTTGAGGTTCTCCTCGAAGGAGGCCCAAGCGCCGTTGATGGTGCCGATCCGCAGCGCCTCGTCCATCGTGACTCTCTGGTTTTCGCCCCACACCCGGCCCTCGGTGTCCTTGCGGGTCACCATCGCCTGGAGCGCCATCATCGGCTCGTAGGGGCCCGGAACGTAGTCCGAGGCTCCGGCGACCTTGATGTCGTAATCAAGGAAGGAGCGGTGGGCGAACATCCACTTCATCTTCTCGGCGCCGTACTCCACCCACTTGTTCCCGTGGTAGTGGACGTACGTCCAGAACGGCGTCGGGATCGAGCCGGAGTCCCGGATCCGGGCGAGGAGGTCGGGGTTCACCAGCGAGCAGTGCTCGATCCGGTGGCGGGCATCCCTCGGCTCCTCCGCGAGGACCTTCTCGTAGGCGTCGAGGACGTAGCCGATCGTGAGATCGCCGTTCGCGTGGATCGCGATCTGGAAGTCGTGGGCGTGGGCATCCTCGACCGCCTCCACGATTTCCTCCGGCATCATCGTGAGGATGCCGTGGTCGTCAGTCCCCTCGTAGGGTGTGCTCATGTACATCGTCCGGCCGGACGCCGAGCCGTCTGCGGCGAATTTCACCGCCCCGAGCCGGAGCCACTCGTTGCCGAAGCCGGTATAGATCCCGCCGGCCTTCATCGCGCCGTAGAGGTCCGAGCCGCCCGACGGAAAGTAGTACATCCGGTAACGCAGCTCGCCGGCGGCGTAGGCGTCCTCGAGAGCGCGAAGCCCGTCGGCGTCGCCGCCGGTCTGATGGACGCTCGTGATCCCGGCGGCAGTCATCAGCTTCGACATGTGAGCCACGCCCTGCTGGAACTCGGCCCGGCGGTACACGCGGCGCTGGCCGATGCCGTCGAAGACTTCCTGGGCCTTCTGCTCGACGAGACCGGTCAGTTCGCCGTTTGCATCCTTCTCGAATCGGCCTCCCACGGGATCGGCGACGCTGTGCGTAACCCCGGCCATTTCGAAGGCCTTCGAGTTGTACCAGGCGATGTGGCCGCCCCGGTGGGAGACGCGCACGGGAACGTCGGTAGTCGCCTCGTCGAGGTCGTGCCGGGTGATCCGGCGGTACTGGCCGTTCTCGTCGGTGACCTTCGTGTCGTCGTACTTGAAGCCGTCCACCCAGTAGCCGGCCTGGGTGTCGGCGGCCGCAGCGCGGATCGCCATCTTGATGTCCTCGATGGTGCGGACATCGAGGTTCACCTCGAAAAGATCCCGCATCCCGCCCGGGTGGCAATGGGCGTCGATGAAGCCGGGAACCACGGTCATGCCCCCGGCGTCGACGGTCTCGACACCGGGGCCGGCCAGATTCATGACCTCGTCGTTCGACCCAACGGCGACGAACCGGCCGTGCTGGACGGCGATGGCCTCGGCCCGGTCCATTGTCTCGGCGCCCTCCGAGTACTCCGAGGTGTAGACGCGGGCGTTGTGAACGATGAGGTCCGGGCGGGCCGACCCGCCCGTCTGGCAGCCGGCCGCCGTGACCAGCCCGGAGGCGGCCGCGGCGCTGCCGAGCTTCAGGAACTCGGCGCGGGTGAGATGGTGATCCTTGGGTCGAGGCATCAGGCGCTCCATGAGGCGGAGGTCAGTTCTGGGGAGGACGAGGGGTGAGGCGGGGAGGGCCACCGGAGCGCACCGCTTCGTTCAGCGAAGCGATCTGGCCCCGGACCGCCTCCCAGGCGGCGATCCGTTCCTCCAGCTCGCCCTCGAGGGATCCGAGGCGGGCGGTCGTTTCGGAACTCGGCGCCTCGGTATAGGCGTCGAGGTTGCGGCCGACCGCCCCGATCCGACGGAAAAGAGGCTGGGGCCACGCCCCGAAACCCTGCCGGCCTTCGGTGCGGGACAGGCCGGACGCCGCGGCCGAGGCCGCCTCCGAGAACGCGGTGACGCGGGCCTTCAGATCACCGTCGGCCTCGGCGGCGAAGGCCGCCACCAGGTCGCGGGCCTCGGCCGCCGTCGCCTCGGCCTCGCGGTGGGCCTCGCTCATCCGACGGAGCGCGGCAGTGACCTGCATGAGCGCGTCGTAGTTCGCGCGGCGGTCGGCCTCGCTGATCCCGATCCGGGGATCCTCGGCCACGTTGACCGCGCCTTCCACCGTGCGCTCCCCCTGCGCCACCGACACCGTATAGGTCCCGGGCAGGACCCGCGGGCCCGGCGGCGGGCCCCCGAAGCCGCCGACGCCGGCGACCGCGGCGTCGTGACGCAGGTTCCAGCTGGTCCGGTTCAGGCCGGCCTCCAGTTCCGCCTCCAGCGATCGCACGGTGCTTCCGTCAGCGCCTTTCACCGTGATCTGCGCGGTGCCGGACTCGGCGGCGTAGATGTGGAGCAGGGCGCCCTCGGGAGGGTTCTCGGCGATGAAGAAGTCGTGGCCGGTGTTTCCCTTGTGGTTGTACATCCGCCACGCCACGGCATCGCGGATCGCGAACAGGTGGAGGCCGGCTTCAAAGACTTCGGCGTTCAACGTCGAGAGCGGGGCGATGTCATCGGCAATCCAGACGCTCCTCCCATGGGTGCCGAGGATCAGGTCGTTCTCCCTCGGATGAAAGGCGAGGTCGTCCACCGGGACGGTGGGGAAGTCGCCTTCGAGGCGGTGCCAGGTTTCCCCGCGGTCGAAGGTGAGGTGGACGCCGAACTCCCCGCCCACGGCCAGCAGGTTCTGGTTGTCGTGATGTTCGCGGAGGACGTTCACGGCTTCTTCCGGGGGCAGGCCACCCGCGAGCGACCGGAAACTGTCGCCGTAGTCCTCACTCACCAGCACGTAGGTGGCGTAGTCGTCGTTCCGATGCCCATCGAGGGTGATGTAGACCCGCCCGGCCGCGTGGGCCGAAGCCACGAGGCGCGTGACGTAGGTCTGGTCCGGAATCCCGGTCAGGTTGCCGGTGAGGTCGTTCCAGGTCGCGCCCCCGTCGCGGCTGCGCTGCACGTTGCCGTCATCGGCGCCCACGTAGATCACGCCCGCCTCCAGCGGCGAGACGGCGATGGTGACGATCTGCCCGAAGGTGGAGATCCCGTCGTGGCGGGAAAGGGTCTCGTCGGTCACCGGCTGCCCCATGATGGGCAATTCGTCGCGGTCGAGCCGCTTGGTGAGGTCGTCGGTGGCCGTCCAGCTGTCCCCCCGGTTCGACGAGATGAAGAGCCGGTTGCCCCCGTAGAGCACGGTGTTCCCGTCGTGCGGGGAGATGACGATGGGGCTGTTCCAGTCGAAGCGGTAGCGCTCCTGCCCGTCGTCCGGCTGGGGCCGGATCAGCTTCGTCTCCGAGGTGCGACGGTTCAGGCGGCGCAGGTTTCCGTTTTGTGACTCGACGTAGATGATGTCCGGGTCATCGGGGATGACCTGGGTGTAGAAGCCGTCGCCGCCTCCCACCCGGAACCAGTCCTCGTTGCTGATGCCCTGCTGGAAGAAGGTGCGCGAGGGAGCCCCCCAGCTCCCGTTGTCCTGCAGGCCCCCGTAGACCATGTAGGGAGTGCTCATGTCGAAGCCGATTTCGTAGAACTGGCCGAGGGCGATGTTGTTGGCGAACCGCCAGCTGCGGCCTCGGTCGCGGGAGACGTTGATCCCCCCGTCGGAGCCCAGAATCATGTGGTTCGAGTCGGCGGGATCGATCCAGAGCGCGTGGAAGTCCACGTGGATCCGGTCCACCCAGTCGGTGACGAAGGTGCGCCCGCCGTCCTGCGAATAGTGGACCCGCGTCCCGAGGACCCAGATCCGCTGGTCGTTGTTCGGATCGATCCGGATCTGGCTGTAGTACATCGGCCTCGGGTTCGTGTCGCTCATCCGCCGCCAGGTGAGGCCGCGGTCCTCCGAGCGGAACACCCCGCCCTCGCGGTTTTCGACGATCGCGTAGACGACGCGCGGGTCCCGGCGGTAGACACTGAGGCCGATGCGGCCGGTGTCGCCCTCGGGCAGCCCGCCGCCGAGCTTCATCCAGGTGTCGCCGCCGTCCGTCGTGCGGTGGATGCCGCTGCCGGGTCCCCCTCCGGCAAACCCGTAGGCGCGGCGACGGCGCTGATAAAGAGCCGCGTACAGGGTGTCCGGACTCTCCCAGTCCATCGCCATCTCCACGGCGCCGGTGTCGACATCCCCTCGGAGAACCTGCTCCCAGGTGGCGCCACCGTCGGTGGTGCGGAACACGCCGCGCTCCTCGTTTGGCCCCCACAGGTGGCCGAGGGCGGCGACGTAGACCGTGTCCGGGTCGGTCGGGTGGACCAGGACCCGCCCGATGTGGTGGGTGTCCTCGAGGCCGGTATGGGTCCAGGTGTTTCCGCCGTCGCGGGATACGTAGACGCCGTTCCCCCACGAACTGCTCTGGCGGTTGGCCGGCTCGCCGGTGCCCACCCAGACAACCTGCGGATCGGAGGGGGCCACCGCGATCGCACCGATCGAGGACACCGCCTCGTTCTGGAACTGGGGGATCCAGGTCGTGCCGTGGTTCTCGGTCTTCCACACGCCCGCCGAAGCCGTCGCCAACCAGAACACCCGGGGGTCCGACTCGACAACGGCCACGTCATCGATCCGGCCTCCCATGATGGCCGGGCCGATGTTGCGCCACTCGATCCGGTTGAGAACGGACGCCACCTGCCCTGCGGTCTGGGCGCTGGACGAGGCGGCCCCGAACGACAACGTCGCGGCAGACAGCAAACCGGCGCGAACGACGCGGAACCTCGCGCGTGCTCCAGGCGGGGAAAACATGGGCCTTGCCTCCTTCGTTGCGTGCTCCGCGCACGTCCCGGACGCGGAGCCGCGCAACCGGTGAGCGTACCCCACGCACTTCGTCGTTCCGCGCGGTTCCGCGCGCCCACGCGGGGGCGGGCCGGATCCGCCCGTTCTTCCGGGTGAGCCGATCCGCGCTGCGCGGGCGCATCCGGAATTCACGCTTCCCGGACGGTCCCTGACCCTGTCCCCCCGCCGGCCGGGACCGCTCCGGGGCGGTGACGCCGGTGGGATCCCCGACCTCAGCGCCGGGCGTCCACCCGGACCGTGACGACATCCAGCCCGTAGTACTTCTGGTGGCGCACGGCGCTCGCGTAATTGCCCAGAAGGCGGAGCGAAAGGTCGCCGGGCTCGGCGGCCTCGCTGTGGCCGGAGAGCAGGGTCAACCGGTCTTCGAGATTGTCCTCGCCGGCCGAGGCCACGAACTCCAGTTCCGCGCTCTCACGGGACAGCCGGGCCGTGAGCCGTAGCTTCCGCACTCCGGCTGCCCCGGCAGCGGTTTCCTCCTCCGCGTCACCCGCGAGGCTCAGCAGCGCTTCCTCGCCGGCCGAGAGGAGCCGGTAGGTCGACCGGCTATCCCAGCGGCGCTCCGCCGCCAGACCCGAGAGGAAAGCCGCGATGCGCTCCCCGGCGGCGACCTCGAGGGTCGCGTCGAGCCGGCGCGCCCTCGGGCCGGTGAGAATCAGGAACACCATCAGCAGGATGGCTGCCAGCCCACCCGCCGTCATCCCGTTCTGTAGCAGGGGCACCGAGGCCCCCAGCGTGTCCCCGAAGATGGCCCCGGCCTGGAACCCGGCGCCGATCCAGAATGAGATTCCGACGACGGTCGCCTTCTGCATCGTCATGCCGTCCTGGACCACCATGCGCATCCCGACGGTGAACAGAATGGCGATCATGGCCAGCCCGAAGGCTCCCACGACGGGATTCGGCACGGCCAGGAAGAGGGCGCCGGCCTTGGGCAGCAGGGCCAGGGCGAGGAGGGACACGCCGATCCAGACCCCGATGCGGCGGGAGGCCGCGCCGGTGAGTTCCGTCACCGCGACCGTGGTCGAGTAGGTCGTGTTGGGGACCGTGGCGGCGAGGCCGGAAAGGAGGTTCCCGGCGCCGTCGGCCGCCACCGCCCCCTCCACGACCCGGTAGTCGGGGGCCCTTCGACCGCGCCACGAGACGCGCTGGATCGCGATGGCGTCGCCGATGGTCTCGATGGCCCCGACCATGGTCACAAACACGAAGGCCGGCAGCATCGCCCAGAACGACGGCCCGAAGTCCAGCCGAAACCCGGGCCAGGCCGCCGCGGGAACGCCAAACCACGCGGCCTCCTGGATCGCCGTCGTGTCGTAGACGCCCAGGATCGCCGCCGTGGCCGATCCCACCGCAACTCCGATGAGCGGAGCCCAGACGCGGAGCTGGCCGGCTCCGCGAAGGGCCAGGGCGATGATCGCAGCAAGGGTCACTCCCGCCGGGATCGCGGCGTGCGAGAGCGGCGACCCCTCGGGGGCATCGGAAAGCATCGGAAAGAGAATTGGCATTACCGCCACCGCGATGAGCATGATCACGGTGCCGGCGATCGTCGGCGTCACGATGCGGCGCAGCCAGGAGAGGCGCCAGGCCAGCACGAACTGGCAGAGCGACGACGCCATCACCAGCGAAGCCAGAAGCCCCGGGCCGCCGATGCGGAGCGCCGTGGCCGAGACGGCGATGAAGGCGCCCGAGGTTCCCATGGTGAGGACATGCCCGGCGCCCAGGCGGCCCACCTTCACCGCTTGCAGGATCGTGGAGATCCCGCTCACCAGGACCGCGGCGAAAACGGCCCAGGAGAGATAGGCATCCTCCGCGAGGCCCGCGGCTCGCACCACGATCACCGGCGTCAGCATGATCCCCGCGATCTGGACCAGCGCCAACTGGGCCCCGAGCCCCATCGCCAGCGGCGTAGGGGGGTTCTCGTTCGGCTGGAAGCGGATCGCGCTCCCGCGATCGCCGCCGTTACCCGAGGGCTCCTGGCTCGTCAAGGTGCTGCCTCCTGCCTCGGTGCGGAAATCCGCGACAGAAGATGGCCGTTCAACCGGCGCCCGCCGGGGCCCATCCAACCCTGCACGGCGACAAACCGGAACGATACCGGTTCGCCGGCTGCAGACCGGAGAAGCCTTCGAAGCATCAGGGGTGGTCGGGCTCGAACCCGTCACCCGGACCGAACCCCGGTGGGGGCAGCCCCCGGGTCGATCTCCTCCGACGCCGAGCCGAAGTGCAGCGTGCGGATGGGGTACGGGATCTCGATGCCCTCCTCCCGGTAGCGGACGTGCAGGCGCTTGATGAAGGCGCTGGCGATGTCGTGGCGGTCACGGGGCACCGCGGTCTGCAGGATCGCATCGAAGGTGATCGCCGAGTCGCCGAAAGCGGTCCAGCGGATCTGTCCCTCGAAACCCGGCACGCCGGCGCTCGTCCGGTCCTGAACCCAGCGAATGACCTTCAGGGTGACCCGTTCCACCTGCTCGAGATCGCTGTCGTAGTGGACGCCGACCGGGATCCGGATCCGCAGGTACGGCTCCGGGGTGTTGTGATTCGTCATGATCGAATCCGCGAGGACGCCGTTCGGAACGATGACGTCGTTTCCCAGGCTGGTGAACGTGGTCGTGCGCCAGCCGATGTCCCGGACGTAGCCGTGCAGGTTTGCGCTCTCGACCCGGACGAAGTGCCCCACCTCGAAATTGCGCGCGGCCACGAGCTGCATCCCGGCGAAGATGTTTCCGAGAGTCGGCTGGAGAGCGAGGGCCAGCGCGATGCCGCCCACCCCCAGGGTCGCGAGGAACGGAGTGACGGAGATGCCCAGCTGGTCGAGGATGAGGAGCAGACCGACCGCCGAAGCCACTGCCACGAGCGAGTTGCGCAGGATCGAAACGCCCTTGACACCGAGCCGCTCGGCGCGGAACACGAAGCCGCCGATGACCAGATCGAGGACCACCTTGACGCCCACGACGACAAGGAGGATCCGCAGACTCCCGGTCGCGAGAGCCTCGGCGGACGCCGAAGGGGGCCGGAACGCCATGAGGATCCGGATGGCGATCAGCGCAAGCAGCATCGAGGGCACGAAGTGGAAGGCCCGCGCCGCGAACCAGTCGTCCCATTGCGCCTCGGTGCGCTCGGCCCAGCGGATGACGCAGCCCCGCACCCACCTTTCCGACGCCAGCCCGAGCAGGAAAGCGGCCGCCGCCGTGCCGAGATAAATCAGGACGTCGCCGAACGGAAGTTCCATCATCGCCTCCTGGACCGGGCAGGGTTTTCGGGGGCGCGGGTCCAGATGAGCTCGAACAACAGGTCGCGATGTGCGCCAAGCCGGTGGTCCCCGCCCTCGATTTCCAACAGGGTGGCCGCAGGGCAGCTCGCAGCAAAGTCCCGGGAGAGTTCCACCGGAACCACGGCATCGGCCGCACCGTGAAGGAGGAGAGACGGGGTGGTCAGCCGCGCGGCCAGCGCCTCGTCCGGGTAGCGGTCCTCGTCGGTCACCGCACCCCAGCCGAAGTCCAGGACCCGATCCCCGATCGGGAAGGAAAGAAAGCCCCGTTGCGCCCACGCGCGGCGCTCCGGGGCCGAAAGACTGGCGGCGAGGCGCCGCGCCATCCCGAAGGCCGGAGCGATTGCGTAGACGGCGGACACAGACCCGGGATGCAGGCCGGCGTACCAGAGAGCGGCAATCCCTCCCATCGAAGACCCGATCAGTCCTGGCGGCGGTCCCGGCGCCGCGGCCCGAAGGAAGCGGACCACGCGCCCGATGTCCTCGATGTTCCGCGAGAGCGACAGACCACGGCAGTCGCCCCCGGAGTCACCGTGCCCGGTGAAGTCGAAGGCGCCGAACGGGCGGCCGCGCGCGGTCAGGTGATCCCGGAATCGTCGGGCCTTGTCCCCGTTCCGATCGGCCCCGAGCCCGTGCACGAACAGCCACGGCGCCTCGCCTTCGTGCCCGGCCGTCCAGCTCAGGGCCAGCGGGGCCTGCCCGGTGGCTTCCGGGGCGACGGTATGTTCCACGGGACGCGCGTCCAGGTCCCCCTCAGCTGGTTTCGGCGCCGGCAAGGAGGCGCCGGGCGTCGCGAAAAACTCCATGGAAGGCGGGACGCGTCAGCCGGCCGGTAAACGTGTTCTGCTGGCTGGGGTGGTAGCTGGCGATGAGACGCACGCCGCCTTCGAGCCGGCAGGCGGCGGCATGGCCGAAGCGCGGGAGCGGCTTCGGCGCCGTGCGCCCGGCCTCGCGCCAGGCGCGGAGGAAGCCCTGGAAGGCCACGCCGCCGAGCGCGACGACGACCCGGAGTCGGGTCCCCCGGCGAATCTCTTCCACCAGGAAAGGACGGCAGGCGGACTTTTCCTGCACAGCGGGCCGGTTCCCGGGCGGAGCGCAGTGGATGACAGCCGTGATCCGGGCGTCGAGGAGCCGGAGCCCGTCGTCCGGATCGGGAGAGTGAGGCCCGGTCGAAAAACCGTAGCGGTGGAGCGCCTCGAAGAGCCATTCACCCGAGCGGTCGCCGGTGAACATCCGCCCCGTCCGATTCGCTCCGTTCGCCGCCGGCGCGAGCCCCACGATCAGCAGCCGGGGATCGCGGTCTCCCAGCGAAGGGACCGGTCGGGCCCAGTACGCCTGGCCCCGAAAGCGCCGCGGAGGCGCTGCGGCGACGGCCTCCCGGTGGGCGACGAGGCGGGGACAGCGGCGGCAGGCGGTGACCCGGTCAGCGAGACCGGCGGGGAGTGGGGCCGCAGCGTCCCGGGTGGCAGGCACGCCGTGATTCTCCCCGACTTCCGTCGAACAGCGGAGCCATACTTCGGGCGTGGTCGAAGGGGCCGGGCGCATTCGGATCGCGGTTTCGGCGTGCGTGGTGGGGGAGGCCGTGCGTTACGACGGCTACCACCGGGCCAGCAGGTACGTCACCGGAGCTCTCTCGGAGGCGTTCGAGCTGGTCCCGGAGTGCCCCGAGGTGGGGATCGGGCTCGGGGTTCCGAGGCCGAAGATCCACCTCGAGCCGGGAGACTCCGGCGAGCGGCTCATCGGCTCCGACGGCCGCGACCTCACCGCCGTGATGGAGTGCTACGCCGAGGCGACCGCTCATCGGTTCCGCCGTGCCGGGGTCGCCGGCGCGGTGCTCAAGTCACGCTCCCCAAGCTGCGGTCTGGGGGACGCCCGCGTGTGGGATGGCCATCGGAACGTCGGCCGGAGCACCGGCGTGTTCGCGCGCACGCTCCGCCGCGAGGCCCCCGGCATTCCCCTGATCCGCGCCTCGGACCTCGGGGCGCCCGCTCTTCGCGACGACTGGCTCACCCGGGTCTTCGCAGGCGCCGAACTCAGCCGACTCGAAGAGGCCTCCACCCTGCGCATGGATGCGCTCTTCCGGTTTCAGGGCCGCTGGAAGATGGCGCTCATGGCGCACTCGGAGGCGTCGGCCCGCCGCCTTGGCCGCCAGCTCGCCGCGGCAACGAGCGCCGGAGATGTCCTCGGGGAGTACGGGGAGGGGTTTCGCGCCGGGTTCGCCGGCCCCACCTCGCGGGGAACCCACGCGAACGTCCTCGAACGCCTCGCCGGGCACCTGAAGGCGCGCATCGGCCTCCGCGCGCGACAGAGGATCCAGGAGACGATCCGGGCCTTTCGCGAAGGCCGCGCGGCGCTTGCCGCGCCAACCCGGGCGATCGCCAGGGAAGCGCGCCGGCTGGGCGTCCGAAGTCTCCTCGACCAGGCAGCCCTCGAGTCTCGCGCTTCCGTGCTCCGCTACCGGGAGGATGTCTACGACGGCGATCCGGCCATCGGCACGGACGACCGGTCCCGGGGCTCGGCGGCCAACCGGCGGTAGAGCGCTTCGTAGCGGGGAACCACCAGCTCCCGGCGAAAGTGCCGCTTCGCCCGCTCGCGCCCGGCTCGGCCCATCGCCTTCCGGGAGCCCGGATCGCGAATGAGCTTCAGAGCCGCCCTGGCCATGCCGCTGACATCGCCGACGGGCAGGAGGCGCCCGGCCTCCCCATCGGTCACCACCTCCGGGAGGCCGCCGATCGAAGTGGCGATGACCGGCACTCTGGCAACCATCGCTTCCAGAGCGGTCAGGCCGAAGCTCTCCTGTTCGCTGGGAAGGAGGAGCAGGTCGGCGCAGGCGAGCAGTCCCTGGACATCGTCCTGCTGACCGAGAAACAGGACATCGTCGCCGAGTTCGAGTTCCCGCACCAGCTGTTGGGCAAACAGCCGCTCCGGCCCCTCTCCGATGAGTACCAGTCTGGCCGGCTCCTCCTGGCGGACGGCGTGAAATACCCGGACCACGTCGCTGATCCGCTTCACCGGCCGGAAGTTGGAGATGTGCATGAGGATCGCCTCACCGGCCGGGGCCCACGCCTCGCGGGCGCACGCGGAGGTGTCCGCAGGAGGGAGCGCGGTGTCCACGAAGTTGGGAATGACGGCGATGGGAAGGTGGGGCGAGAAGTCCCGGCGGGTGCGCTCGGCCAGATATCCGGAGACCGCGGTCACCGCGTCGGACCGCTCCAGCGCGAAGCGGATGACCCGATCGAACGATCGGTCCGCGCCCACCAGGGTGATGTCGGTTCCGTGCAGGGTCGTCACGAGGCGGGGGCGCGGGCTGCCGATGATCTCGCGGGCGAGAAAGGCGCTCACGGCGTTCGGCACCGCGTAGTGGGCGTGGATCACGTCGAGGCCTTCCTCGCTCGCGACTTCTGCCAGCTTCGTCGCGAGCCCGAGGGTGTAGGGCGGGAAACGGAGGAGGGGATAGGAGGCGATCTCCACCTCATGAAAGCGGACGCCGGGATGAAAGCCGCGAAGCCGGAACGGGACCGCGTAACTGACGACGTGCACGTCGTGACCGGAATCGGCCAATGCGATGGCGAGTTCCGACGCCACCACACCGCTGCCGCCGTGAGTCGGGTAACAGACGATGGCGATGCGCACGTGATCGCTCCTTTCCGGATCGGCTCCGGGGGGCTCAATTCTCCCCGGAACATCCAAGGCCTTTGCGCAGCCGCCCCGCCTTCTGGGACACTAGCGGGTCCGCTTCCATGCGCCCGGCGGGTCCTTCAGGCAGCGCCGGGCGGCTCACCAAGAGATTCGCATCGCGTCCGGGGGACAGCCATGTCGCGCCTGCTCAACATCAGCCACCGGCCGGCAGCGTGCTTTGCGCCCGAAACCACGGTGCGGGAGGCAGTGTCCACGATGGTCCGCGACCATGTCGGCGCTGCGGCCGTCGTGGGGCCCGGCGGCACGCTGCTGGGGATGTTCAGCGAGCGGGACCTGATGACGCGGGTCATCGATCGCGGCCTCAGCCCGCGGACCGCCACCGTCGGCGAGGCCATGACCCGGAAGCCGGTGACGGTCGCAGCCGGGGCCACGCTCGAGGAAGCCCTGGAAATCATGGTGACCGGCGGCTTCCGCCACCTTCCGATTCTTGAAGACGGACGCGTGATCGCGATGGCAACCGTGCGACGCGTCCTGAAGCACAAGCTCGACGAGGAGCGCGAGGAACTCGAGTCGGTGGTCAGCTTCTTCACCGCGGACGGCATCGGCGGCTGACCGGCGCCCGCGGCGTGGGAGCGATGTCCATGTCACGCAGGCTGGCCGGACCGCCTGAGCAGGCCGGCGAGGACGCCGGCGCTCCATGGCGCCGGCGCTCTCACCGGGCACTCCTCGCATGGAGCGCCGGTGTCCTCACCGGCCAACGCCGCAGGCGGGCATGGTCCGTGGGCCTCCCGGCCAACGATCCGGCGGTGCGGCGGCGCGGTCGGCACGAGATTGCCTGACCGACGGAGGGTGTGGC
>JAAXGQ010000229.1 GCA_012271265.1 Vicinamibacteraceae bacterium | reverse complement strand
ATTCGAGGCCAGAATGTGATGCGGAATCGGGTTTTCGCGTGGGTTGGGCGTCTCCGGGATCTGTCTGGCAGCGCCCTCCTCGAGCCGCGTCCGAACCGCAGCCGGGACCGCTTTCAGGATGCCGAAACGCCGCAGAACGGAGAGCGCCTCGGCGAAGGTCGTGGGATCGGCGACGGCGGGACCGGAGCCGATCGAGGTGAGGTCGTCGCCCACGACATCCGAGATGACCAGCGCCGCGCTCCGCTCCGGAGGAAGGAACGGCAGCAGCTGCCCCCCCTTCACCGCCGAGAGGTGCTTCCGCACCGTGTTGATCTCGTGGATGTTCGCCCCGCTCGCCAGCAGCAGCGCGTTGACCCGGGCCTTCTCCTCGAAGGTGATGCCCGGAGCGGGCGCGACGAGGAGCGCCGAGGCGCCGCCGGTGATCAGCAGCAGGAAGCGCCCGCGCCGCTTGCGCGCCCGGAGGTCTCCCAGCAGGCGGCGGGTGGCGGCCATCGAGGCCGCGTCGGGCACCGGATGTCCGGCTTCTTCGACGGGGACGCCAGGCACATCGAGCCGATGGCCGTGCTTCACGATGATGCGCCCGCTGACCTGCTCTTCCTCCAGCCGTCGCCGCACCGCCTGACCGAGGGCGGCGGCTGCCTTGCCGGCCCCGAAGAGGAAGAGCGGCTCCCCGGGAGCGGGGGGGAGGAGTGGCTCGCCGCGGAATGTCCACCCGGCGGCGGCGCTCCCCCGAAGGCCCGAGGCAACCAGCGGCTCCGGATCGGCGGCCCCCAGCCCCGCCCGCCAGATCGCCTGGAGGTCGTCGCGCAACCGGCCCGCAGCCGGGACGGTCCCCTCGCTCACCCCACCCTCCCCGGCAGCCGGCTAGAGTGAAGCCCGTGCGGGAGCCGGACCAGCCGAACCGCCCGGGGCCGGAGCCGGAGCGGTGGCACTTCGTGCTCGCTCTGGCGCCCATCGTCCTCGCGGCGCTCGCGCTCGGAGGTCTTGTGATCTTTCACTGCGCCAGAATGTGAACCTGCCGAGCAACGATCCCGTTCTCGAACCCGGAGGAACTGCATGAGCGAACGGCAATGGTACGTGGCGGAAAAGGGCCAGGTGGCCGGCCCCTTTCCGGACTCGCAGATCGCCGGGGGCATCCG
>JAAXGQ010000228.1 GCA_012271265.1 Vicinamibacteraceae bacterium | reverse complement strand
CAGGCGGGTGAGGATGCCGGCGCCCTCGCGGACGATCACGGCGCCACCGTCGAGAGGGAGTTCTCCGAGCCGTTCGGCGCCGCCCCCGGGCCAGGTGATCTCGACGTCGAACACCGCCTCTCCAGCAGCGGCGGCGAGCTGGATCCGGGGGTCGTTCGCAGACAGGTAGCTGCCGCTCCGGCGCGACTCCCTTGTCCGCTGCCGGCCTTCCCCGTCGCGGTAGCGGACGACGGCGCCGTCGGCGTCCCGGGCGCCGCGCGCCCCGATCAACCGCAGCAGGGTCCGGCGTCCGGGGCTGCCGTTCGAGAAGACGGCTGCCTCGGCGTCCACGTTGACCACAACGACATCGGGGGCGGCGTCACCGTCGAGATCCCCGAAGGCCGCGGCGCGGCTCGACCGGACCGGAGCGCTTTCCCAGGGGAGTTCGACGAAGGCGCCGTCGCCGCCGTTGAGGAAGATCTGGTTGGGCATGTGGTACTCCGTCCCGCTCCCCGCGGCCTCCGCCTCCGGGTAGACGTGTCCGTTGGCCACGAAGAGGTCGAGCCAGCCGTCGCCGTCGAGGTCCACGAAGCGGGTGCCCCAGCCCAGGTAGAACCAGCCGGGCACCCGGAGATCGTTCCGGGTCGTGCTGTCCTCGAAGAACCCGCCGCCCTCGTTCCGGTAGGCGGTGTTCGTGTCGTGCGAGAAGTTCGTCACGAAGAGATCGGCAAGCCCGTCTTCGTCGAAGTCGCCGGCGTCCACGCCCATGCCCGCCTGCGCGAGCCCGTCCATGTTGTAGGCCACTCCGGCGAGCAGCCCCTGTTCGGAGAAGCCGCCGGCGCCGTCGTTCATCCAGAGATGGTTGGGAACCGAATCGTTCGCCACATACAGGTCGGTATCGCCATCGCGATCGAGGTCACTCGCCACAACGCCAAGGCCGTAGGCCGGCTCGACCGAGGCGAAGCCCGCCGGCGCGGTGTGCTCCTCGAAGGTTCCGTCGCCGCGGTTGCGGAAGAAGCCGTCCGCCGCCGGGGTCAGCCCCGAGGGGCCGCAGAACACCGGCAGTCCGAACCAGACGCAGCTCGCGGCCGCTCCGGGAAGAGGCAGATGGGCAATCCGGTCCGCGGTGTAGCCGAGCACGAAGAGGTCGAGGTCGCCGTCCGCATCCGCGTCGAAGAAGGCCGCCGAGGTGGAGAAGCCGGGGTGCGGCGCGCCTCCCGCGACGGACGCGCGGGCAAACGTGCCGTCGCCGCGGTTCCGGAAGAGGACGTTCTCGCCGAGGTTCGTCACATACAGATCCGGGAACCCGTCGTTCCCGAGATCGCCCACGGCAACCCCGTAGCCCCACCCGTCGTCTCCAACGCCAGCTTCGTCGGTGACCTCGGTGAACCGGAACCCGCCGTCGTTGCGGAAGAGCCGGTTCGGTTCCCCCGGCCCGGGTGTCCGGTCGTTCAGCGGCGCGCCGTTCACCAGGTAGAGGTCGAGGTCCCCGTCCTGGTCGTAGTCGAGGAGGCCGGCGCCGGCCCCGAGCGAGGAGACGATGAAGCGCTTCTGCGGCTCCCCGCTCACGTTCAGGTAGCGGATTCCGGTGCTCTCGGTGACTTCCTCCAGTTGGGCGGGTGCCGCCGGCGCGACCAGGACGAAGCCCAGGCAGCCGACCCAGGCGGCTCTCATCCACGTCTGGATTACCGAAAGCGGGCTCGACGGGCGGGCCAGGCCGGCGAGGACGCCGGCGCTCCATGCCGGCACCGCTACCGGCCCGGATCGGCCGCGAGCCGCTGTCGGGCGGCCGTCAGTTCGGGGTGATCCGGCCAGTCGTCGAGGGCGGCGTCGAGAGTGGCGCGGGCGTCGTCATCCCGGCCGACGGCGGCGAGGGCCTCGGCGAAGAGCAGGTGGTGGACCGGTTCGGCCGGCGCCAGGGTGCGGAGCCGCCCCGATTCTTCGAGCGCCGCTTCCGGGGCACCGCCCGCGATCAGGTGGCGCACCAGCGCCTTCTTGGGCTCCGGCGCGCCCGGGTCCCGGTTGACCATCGCCTTGAGCTCGTTGGTCCGATCCGAAGAGCGCCGCAGTTCGGTGAACCGGGTGAGCGCCGTCCGGCCTTCGACGGCCTTGTCCGGATCCCCGCTCCGCGCCAGCAGGTTGCCCAGATGGAGCCACGGTTCCGGCGTGGTGGGCGAGGTTTCCGTCGCCGCGCGGAGACTCCCTTCCGCGTCCTCCGGTCGGCCCTCGGCGGCGAACGCCTGCCCCAGCGTGGCAAGGCCTCCGGCGAGCGCGGTCCGATCGAGCTCCGGGCCCGCGGCCACGTTCGCCACCGGGCCGAGCACTTCGATGGCTTCGGCGCTGCGTCCCGTCTCGTGGAGCAGGAGGCCGAGCCGCATCCGCGCGCGGGCGTGGTCGGAAGCGAGCCGGATCGCATCGCGGTAGGCGCGCTCGGCCGCTTCGTTCTCCTGGAGGTAGTGGAGGACGTCCCCGCTCTTGAACTGGGCCTCGGCGTCTCCCGGGGCGGCTTCGGCGGCTTCGGCGCATGCCGCTTTCGCCTCTTCGAGCCGGTCCTCCCGCGAGCGAAGCAGGCAGATCTCGAGCAGCGTGCCCGGCGCCCCCGGCCGGAGGGAGAGAGCCGCCGCGAGGTGCTCGTCGGCCGGCCCGAACTGGCCGAGCGCCGAGTAGAGCGCCCCCAGGTGATGCCGCGCTTCGAAGGAAGCCGGATCCACCTGGGCGGCGCGCACCAGTGTCCCCAGCCCTTCCACCCGTCGGCCGGCCTGGACGTAGAGCACGCCCAGCGGCGCCAGCGCCTCGGCCCGCCCCGGGTAGTCGGCGGCGAGGGCTTCGAACCTCGCCATCGCCTCCTCGACCCGTCCGGCGCGGGCGAGGAGCGCCGCCAGATCGCGGCGCGCCTCGGGATTCCGGGGATCCCGGGCCACCGCTTCGCGGAGGGCGGTCTCGGCTTCGTCGAAACGGCCGAGCGCGGCCAGCGCCGTTCCGGCGAGGAGAGGCCCGTTCGGAGAACGCGGAGTGAGGCGGGCGACCTCGCCGGCGAGCTCCGCCGCCGGCTCCAGGTGGCCGAGGCGCAGCCGCGCCACCGCCAGCATCCAGACCGGGTTCGGATCCTCCGGCCGCGCCGACCGCGCCCGCTCCAGGTGGGGAACCGCCTCCTCCAGCCGCCCTTCGTCAAGGAGCTGCCGTGCGGAGGCGAGGGGGTCTTCCGGCTGCACCGCGCCGAAGGCCGCGGCGGCCAACACCACCGCCGCGGCGGTGAGCGCGGCGCGCGGGGCGGGGACGTCGCCCGGCCCTGGCGGTGCGGTCTTCATGGCGCTGGCCGGGCGAGTATCGCGCAGGGCGCCGTTCGGGGGAGTTTTGCGCCCTGCGACTGCGGCCACTACCATGACGCGGTTATGCGAATCGGGCGTGCGGGAACGGCCTGGATGGGGCTATGGGTGCTGGTCCTGGGGCTGGGGGCGACTCCGGCGGGCGCCGCTTTCCTTCAGGATGAGGACCCCGACGAGAAGGAACTCATTGCGGCGCTTCCGGAGCAGCACCGCATCTGGTACGAAGAGGAAGTTCCCTACCTCATCACCGACCGGGAGAAACGGGTTTTCCTCTCGCTGACCTCCGAGCAGCAGCGCAATTCGTTCATCGACGCCTTCTGGCGGAAGCGGGACCACAACCCTTCGACCCCGGAAAACGAGTTCCGGGCCGAGCACTACGAGCGGCTCGACTACGTGAACAACTGGTTCGGCCGGGACACGTTCCGCGACGGATGGGAGACGGACCGGGGCCGCTACTACATCCTGCTGGGCAAGCCTCGCTCGATCCAGAACTACGAGGCCCGCGACGAGATCTACCCCACCGAACTCTGGTTCTACAACAACTCCGAGCTGAAGCGCTTCGGCCTGCCCGCGTTCTTCTACCTGCTGTTCTGGCGGCGGCACGGGGTCGGCGAGCTCCAGCTCTACGACCCGATTTCCGACGGGCCGTCAGCCCTGCTCACCGGCTACCAGCCGGAGCGTCGGGATTTCCGCGACGAGACCGAACGGGCCTACGAGATCCTCTACGAGTTCGACCCCGAGATAGCCAACGCCGCCATGTCCTTCCGGACGGACGAGCAGGACATCACCCGCTTCCAGGCGGTGCCCTTCGGCAGCCTCTCCCTGCTCGCCGACATCCACGAGGTTCCCTTCCGCGGCCTCGATGACAGCTACGCCGATCGGCTCGACTTCGAGCGCGGCGCCATCGAAGCCGACTACCTGTTTACCTACGTCCCCGGCTACGGCGCGACGGCCGTGCTGCCCGGCCCGGAGGGGCAATCCTTCGTTCACTGGGTGGTCCAGGTGGACGCCCAATACACGGCGTTCGTGCGGAACGAGGACCGGGGGTCGTTCGACACCGAGTTCATCGGGACGGTCGAGGCCGTCCTCCAGGACGATCCGGGTCAGGTCGTCACCGCCTTCCGGAAGGAATCCTTCGTCTCGCTCACCGACGACGAGCGCGGCGCGCTCCGTCAACCCTTTGCCTGGAGCGGTCTGGTCCCGCTGATTCCCGGCGACCACACCGTGCGGATCGTCCTCCGCAACCGCGCCTGCGGCTCCCGTGAGGAGGCGGATTGTGCGAAGAGCTACACGCTCATCGAACAGGATGTTCGGGTTCCCGCGCCGGCAACCGGACCGCGTCTGAGTGACGTGGTGCTCGGCTTGGGCACCGAGATCGGCGCGAATGCCTACCGTCCCTTCCGGCTCGGCGCGGCCGGCGTGGTGCCCAATCCGCAGGCCGTCTACCGGATCGGCGACGACCTGCTCGCGGCGGTCGTCCCGCAGGACGCCCCCGACGGAGCCACCGTCCGCTTCCAGGTCGTGAGTCGGGAGCCCTTGACCGACGGGGACGTCGTCCACGAGATGGAGCGCCCCGCCGAAATCGACATGGCGACGGGATTCGTCACCCTGGAACTTCCGCTGTTCGAGCTTGGAGCCGGCCGCTACGAGCTGAGCGTCGATCTCCTCGATCGCGCCGGAGGCACGCTCTCCTCCCGGCGCGCCGGGTTCTCGGTCTCTCCACGAGCGGATCTGCTCGCCGCCGGCTTCCAGGGAACCATGCTGCCGTTCGGCCCGGAGTTGCCCGGGCTCACCAGCCTTGCGGCAGCCGAGCAATTGATGAGCCTCGACCGCAGGGAGGAGGCCCGCCCGGTCCTGGAATCCGCCCTCGCGCTGGCCCCTCGCCTCGGGCGGGCGCGTGAGCTGCTCTCGGTCCTCGAGATTGAGGCCGGCCGCCCGGAGCGGGTGGTCGAACTGCTCGAACCGGTGTATGCCGAGGTCCAGGACCGCTACGAGCTGCTCCGCACGTTGGGAGAGGCCTACTTCCTGGTTTCCCGCTACGAGGACGCGGAACAGCTCCTGGCCCGCGCCATCCAGATCCAGAACCCCGATGCGCGCAGCCTGAACCTGCTCGGCCTCGCCCGCTACCAGGTCTCCGACTTCACCGGCGCCCGGGAGGCCTTCGAGCGATCGCTCTCCCTCGACGCCGACCAGGAGCAGGTCAAGGAAGCCCTCGAGCTGGTCGCGGAGGCCGAACGCACCTCCCAGCCCCGCCGCTGACCGGCGAGGGTCACCCACGAGGCGCCACCGCCGGGTTTCCGGTCGCGCTGGGGCGGCGGATCGCGTGACGCCGGGTTCGGCGGAGAATCCGTTCACCCCGGGCTACGGCAAGGTTCCCCCCATCTGGCCGGCCGGGCCGAGGCGCAGGACACCCTGCGGCGCGACCTCCTGACCACGGCGCGCGGCGGGACTCCCGGCAGCGATGTCGTGATCTACGGTCCGCGGGGGACCGGCAAGACCGTTCGGCTCAAGTGGGCCGCCACCGAGGTCGATCGGCTGGACCTGCAGGTGCGCACCCTCGAACTGTCGGACACTTCCAGGACCGCGATGCAGTGCTCCGGTGGTTCCTTGCCGAGCGCCCGGGGTGGACCCGGCGACTGACGCCGCAGACGGTTGAGGCGAATCTCCCGCTGCTCGGCGCGAAATGGGATTCCTCCGCCCGGCCCGGCGACCTCTTGATTTTCGTGGATGCACACCTTCAGAAACCGGTCTGCGGGAGCCGTAACTTCATCGAGCGAAGTCTCGGTGCGTCCGTGCGGCGCGGAACCCGGTTTCCGCAGCCCGGACGGATGCTGACCGCAGCCTGCCCCGCGGCCAGGAGGCTTCCATGAAGCCCGTTCTCACACTCGTCCTGTTCCTTGGCGCCGCAGGGTTCGCCGACGCCCAGCCGGGCGGCGCGACGGACCGCTGGTCGGCATTCCAGTTCCTGCTCGGAAGCTGGACCGGGGAGGAGTTCGCCAGCTTCGGCGAAGGGCGGGGCGAACGCACGTATGAACTCGTGCTGCAGAACCGGTATCTGCTGGGTCGCAACCGGTCCGTCTTCCCGCCGCAGAAAGGCCTGCCCGACGGGGATGTGCACGAGGACTGGACCCTCTTCAGTTTCGATTCCGACCGAGGCGCCACCGTCCTGCGCCAGTTCAACAGTGAGGGTTACGTGAACACGTTCGTCCTCGACGTCAACCCGGCCCTGCCAGACCGCATGGTCTTCATCCTCGAGCACTCCGAAAACGCCCGCGGGACCCGGGCCACCCTCACGCTGACCCGGATTGACGCGGACACGTTCGAGGAAGTCTTCGATCTGACGCTCCCCGGAGCCACGGAGAGCGTGACCATCCGCAACCGCTGGACCCGAACCCCTCCCTGACGGAGGGGTCGTCCGATCAGTTGATGGCGAGGAGTTCGACTTCGAAGAGGAGAGTGGCGTACTCCGGGATGGCGTTGTTGCCTTCCGCGCCGTAGGCGAGCTGGTGGGGGAGGACCAGCCGGCGCCGCCCACCCACCCGCATCCCGAGCACTCCGAGGTCCCACCCGATGATCACCTCCGCCGCGCCCAGCGTGAAGAAGTACGCGGAGTCGGCGGCCGCCGAGTCGAAGAGGTGGCCCTTGTTCCCGTCGGCGATGAGGTCGTAGATCCAGCCCGAGTAGGCGACCTCCAGGTAGTCGCCGTTCACCGCTTCATCCCCCTCACCGAGGACCAGGTCGGTGGTCGAGAACGGGACTTCGTCCGCAGCGATCAGCTCGATCTCCAGGATGATCGTGGCGTTGCCCGGAACCAGGCTGTTGCCGGCCTCGCCGAACGCCATGTCCGGCGGGATGACCAGCCGGCGCGTTCCGCCGACCCGCATGCCGAGCAGCCCCTCGTCCACACCGGCGATCACCTGCCCGATCCCGAGCCGGAAGGTGAGCGGCGTGTCCGCCGGGATCGAAATCCACTGCGTTCCCTTGTTGTCGGCCGCGGAGGGCTCGTAGATCCAGCCGGTGTAGGCGATCGCCAGGAGCCAACCGGACTCCGCGGCGATTCCATCGCCGTCCATCACGTCGGTGCTGCTGAACGGAACGTCAAGCGCCGGCGGGGCCGGGTCCGGCGTCGTGGGCGTGGTCTCCGAACCGCCGCCGCACGCGGCCGCGAGAAGCGTCCCGGCCGCCCCCACGCGGAGTCCGTCCGCCACCCGCCGCAACAGTCCCCGCGGGATCGGCGGGGCGCCGCCGCGAACGGCCGGCGCAGTCTCGGGCAGGTGGCGCATCCCGCTGGGCAGCCTACCTACCCGCGCGAGAGCCGGGGGGACGCGGCGCTCCGGGCGGGCCCGGAGGTGCGGCGCAGGCCGGCGAGGACGCCGGCGCTCCATGGGGTGGCGGCACTCCCGGCCCGCGGCCGTCAGCGGGTGAGGAAGGCGCCGGGGCGGGCGTCGGTGACCAGGCCGGCGAGGACGCCGGCGCTCCATGGGGTGGCGGCGCTCCCGGCCCGCGGCCGTCAGCGGGTGAGGAAGGCGCCGGGGCGGGTGTCGGTGACCAGGCCGGTGAGGACGCCGGCGCTCCATGGGGTGGCGGCGCTGCCGGCCCGCTGCCGTCAGCGGGTGAGGAAGGCGCCGGGGCGGGCGTCGGTGACCAGGCCGTCCAGGAAGACTGTTTCCCCGCCGACGAGCACCCGGTGGATTCCCACCGAGAGCGCGTGGGGGTCGTCCGGCGTGGCGCGCTCGGCGATCGTCTCCGGATCGAACAGGACGAGGTCGGCCGGCATGCCTGGCGCGATCCGGCCGCGGTCCACCCAACCCATGTGGTCCGCCGCGAGCGAGGTCATGCGGCGGACCGCCTGCTCGAGACTCAGGATCTGCCGCTCGCGGACGAACTGCCGGAGCGCCCGGGGAAACGAGCCGAAGCCGCGCGGGTGGGCGCCGAACAGTTCTCCGTCCGTCGAGAGGTTCGCGTGTTCCCAGGCGAAGATCGCCGCGATGTCGTCCTCGTCCATGCTCGTCGCGATCACGGACTCGATCCGAATCCCCGGCGGGGTCGCCGGGTCGGCCCGCATCGCCTCCGCCCGTCGGATGAGGTCGAGCAGCACCGCGGCCGGCTCTTCCCCGCGCTCCTCGGCGATGTCGGCCAGGGTCCGCCCGGCCCACGCCGGCTCGGGCGCGTAGGTCGGGATCAGGACGCCTTCCGGCGGGGCCATTTCGGAGACCACGAACCGCGCCTCCTCGAGGTCCTCGAAGTCGCGCTTGGGAAACATCACGCTGAGGGTGGACTGCCAGTAGGGCCAGGGATAGATGTCGAGGGTGATGTCCACTCCGGCGGCGCGGGCCTCGTCGAGCCGTCCGAGGAACCACGGCGCTTCGCCCCAGAGACTCTTCAGGGCGAGCTTGGCGTGACCGATCTGGACCGGCATGCCGGTCTCCCCCCCGATCCGGATGATCTCCTCCACCGCCTCGCGGAACCAGCGGTCCTCGCTCCGGAGGTGGCTGATGTAGCGCCCGCCCACAGCGGCCGCGGCGTGCGCCAGCTCGATGACTTCTTCCGTCGAGGAGTAGATGCCGGGGTCGTATTCGAGCCCGGTGCTGAACCCCAGCGCGCCCGCTTCGAGCTCGCTCTCGAGCATCCGGCGCATCTCCGTGACCTCGTCCGCCGTCGCCTCCCGGCGGAAGTCATCCCCGAGAACCATCCCCCGGAGCGTGTTGTGGCCGATGTAGCTCGCGACATGCACGGTCGCCGGGGCTGCCTCCAGCGCGGCCCGGTACTCGGCGAGGGGGTAGGGGTGGAAGCCGTCCTGACCGACCACCACCGTCGTGATCCCCTGGCTCACGGCGGCGGTGGCGTCGAGCCGTTCGAGAATCTCGCGGTCGGCGTGGCTGTGGGTGTCCACGAACCCGGGGGCGAGGACCAGCCCGCCGGCATCGACGACCTCGTCTCCGGCAGCAGCCGCCACGTCGGGTCCGACCGCGGCGATCCGGCCGTCCACGATCCGGACCGCGCCCCGAAACGACGCCGCGCCGGTCCCGTCCACGATCCGCGCGTTCTCGATGGCGAGCCCCGGGGGGCCCGCAGGTTGGCTGCCGCAGGCCGCGCCCGCCGCCAGGCAGACGATGGCGGCGGCGGATGGACGGAAGCGCACGGCGGCGCGGGACTTCAGCTCGCGATCAGCTCTTCGAGCCGGGCGGCGAGGTTCGCCTTGGACTGGACGCCGATGATCTGCCCGGTGATCTGCCCGTTCTTGAAGAACAGCAGACTGGGGATGGAGCGGATGCGGAAGCGCTCCGCAATCCGGGGCTCGTTGTCCACGTTGACCTTGCCGATCGAAGCACGTCCACTGAAGTCGTCGGCCAGTTCGCCGATGGTCGGAGCGATCATCCGGCAGGGGCCGCACCACTCCGCCCAGAAATCCACCAGCGTCGGCTTTTCGCCGCTCACCGTGTTGTCGAAATTCTCGCTCGTCAGCTCGAGCACGTTGCCAGTCGCCATGTGAGGCGCCCTCCCGGAAGAACGAAACAGGATCCATCCCGGATCCACAGGAACGGGCCGCGCATCCCCTCGCCGGCGCCCGTGAGGTCCGGCGGCCATTCTAGCCAGCGGCGGCCCATCAGCCATACTGGCCGCCCGTCCCTCATGATCCGGAAGAACTCCCCCGCCGTGACCCGCCTGGTCTGCCTCGCCGGCGCGCTGCTCACCGGCAGCGTGGCCGCCGCCCAGATGAGTCCGCTGCGCTATCCCCCGGTCGCCGGCGGACAGATCCGCATCGAGAACTACCTCGTGCCCCGGGTCGCTTCCTGGCCGGCCTATCCCGCCTGGTCACCCGACGGACAGGAGATCGCCTTCACACTTGACGGGCGGATCTGGGCGATCCCGGCTGCCGGCGGCCCGGCGCGGCAACTGACCGGAGGGCCGGCCGATCCCGACCCGGCCTACGACTTCGAGCCGGACTGGGCGCCGGACGGGGAGTCCCTGGTCTTCGCCCGTGACCTCGATGGAAACCTCGACATCTATCGGGTTTCCGTCGCCGGCGGCCGGCCGGAACGGCTCACCGACGACCCGGCGATGGATTTCCATCCCCGGGCGGCGCCAGAAGGAACGGTGGTCTATGCCGCCGCCGGCTCCGGCAGTTTCGACATCCGGCGGGTGGGACCGGACGGAAGCAACACCCTGGTGTGGGGCGGTGGTTCGAACGAGATCCAGCCGGACCCCGGGCCCGCCTTCGCCCTTGGCGGGGACGGCGACTTCCTCATCGCGGTCTCGAACCGCTCCGACTTCCCCGGGACCGGCGGCATCTTCCGGGTGGAGGGGCCGGGGGACGCCCGCGAAATCCATGTCGAGGAGACCACCTTCCGCACCCGGCCGGCGGTCTCCCCGGACGGACGCCTGATCGTCTTCGCCTCCGACATCCGGGGCAGCTACGACCTCTTTCTGCTGCCGGCCGGGGGCGGAGTCCCCTTCCGCCTCACCCGCGACGACCGCTGGGACGAGAAGGACCCGGCGTGGTCTCCGGACGGGCAGGAACTGGTCTTCACCACGAACCGGAACGGCCGGCCGGCGCTCCGCGTGATCGGAGTCCACGGCGGCAGCTCGCGACCCCTGGAAGTGGGGACGCTCGACCGGACCGGGCCGGAGTGGGGTCGGCTGACGGTGCGGATGAACCTGCCGGCGCGCGCAACCGTCCTCGGCGCGGACGGGCGCGGCCACGCCCCCCGAGGCGTCTTCCGCCGCATCGTCTCGTATACGGAGACCCACTACTTCCACGCCGCCGGCGGGTTCACCACGGACCTGCCGCCGGGGGCAGCCACCGTCCGGCTGAAGCGCGGAGTCGAGTTCCTGCCGTGGGAGCGCGAGGTGACGATCGCCTCCGGCGAGGAAACGGTGCTCGAGGCGGAACTGGAACGTTTCACCGACCTCGCCGCCGCGGGCTGGATCTCCGGCGACACCCACGTGCACGACCTCCACGCCGGCGATCTGCGGATCACGCCGGACGACCTCGTCGCCCAGGCCGAAGCCGAGGCGGTCCAGCTCGTCTTTGCGCTGATCCACGTGGACGGCTCCCGCACCATGGGCGACCTGGCCCGCTTCACGCCGGGCCCGCATCCGGCCTCGACGGACCGGGTGCTGCTCCGCTATGGCCAGGAATACCGGATGCCGTTCGGCCACCGCACCTTCCTGAACCCGGAGCGGCTCTTCTTTCCCCTCACGACGGGCGTTCGGGGGACGGCGCGGGAGGCCCCGTTCCCGCCGCTGTTCGAGTACATCCGCCGCCTCCGGGCCGAGCAGGGGGAGCAGGTGGTGGTGGGGATGCCGCACCCGTACTGGGGCTACCTCGCCGAGGGGGAGCGGTTCGGCGGCGACTCTCCTTCGGAGATTCCCCTGGACGCCGCGCTCGGGGTGGCCGACTTCTTCGACATCAACTGCATTCCCAGCTCGGAGATCGGCGCGGCAGCGATCTATGCGAGGCTGCTGAACGCGGGCTTCCGGCTGGCGGCCGCTGGCGGCTCCGACACCTTCTCGGACACCTCCCGCGATCCGCCCCTCGGCACCGGCCGGACCTACGTGCGGGTTGGCGACGGGCTGAGCCTCCACGCGTGGGGTGAGGGACTGCGAGCGGGACGGAGTTTCTCCACGAACGGCCCGCTGCTGGAGCTCGACGTCGCCGGGGCGGGGATGGGGGAGGAAATCCGCCTGGACGGCCCGGGAGCGGTCGCCGTGCGAGCCCGCGCCGTCTCCGCCGTGGCGATGGAGAAGCTCACGGTGCTGGTGAACGGCGACGTCTGGCGGGAAGCCCGGGGAGATCCCGATGCCGACCCGGTGGCGGCGTCACCGTTCGAGCTGACTCTCGCCGGCGAGCTGGAACTTGCCGACAGCGCCTGGATCGCGGTGCGTGCCGAGGGACCGGGCTCCGCGTGGACCACGGACACCGGGCTCTTCGCGCACTCCACCCCCGTCTACGCGCTCGTCGGGGACCAGCCGATCGTGGTCGAGGCCGACCGCGCCTACATCGAACAGACGATCGAGGACTTCGGCGCCGCGATGAGGCGGCGCGACGACTGGCTGAACGAGGCCCAGCGCGATCTCGTGCTCCGGGGCGTCGAGGAAGGGCTCGTCCGGGTCCGCGCCCTCCGTCGCGAGCGCTAACAGCCTGCGCCGCGGCACCGGCGCCTCAGGCGGTCTTCGTGCCGGTAGCGCCGCGGTGGCGACGGACGCGGTGGCCGGTGAGGACACCGGCGCTCCATGGTGGGCGGTGAGAGCGTCGTCCCCATGGAGCGCCGGCGTCCTCGCCGGCCTACGCCGCAGCGTCGGTCCCTGGGAGCC
>JAAXGQ010000227.1 GCA_012271265.1 Vicinamibacteraceae bacterium | reverse complement strand
GCGGCCCCGAAGAGCTCCGGGCGCTGGTTCAGCACCGCCCCGACCAGGAGCCCCCCGTTCGAGCCGCCGGCGATCGCGAGGCGCGACGGGCGGGTCACCGAATCGTGGATCAGAAACTCGGCGGCGGCGATGAAGTCGTCGAAGACGTTCTGCTTGTTCTCCAGCATCCCCGCCCGGTGCCACGCCTCGCCGTACTCGCCGCCGCCGCGCAGGTTCACCTGGGCGTAGACCCCGCCCCGTTCCAGGAAGACCAGGTCGGACGGGTTGAAGCGCGGGAGCAGGCTGATGTTGAACCCGCCGTAGCCGTAGAGCAGGGTCGGGTTGTTGCCGTCCCGGCTCATCCCCTTGCGATGGGTCAGGAACATCGGGATCCGGGCGCCATCGGCGGACGAGAAGAACACCTGGTTTGTCTCGTAGTCGTCAAAGTCGAAGGGAACGTCCGGGGCCCAGTGCTCTGTGGTCTCGCCGGACGCGAGGTCGTAGCGGTAGATCGCCGGGGGAAAGAGGAACGATGAAAAGGCGAAGTGGAGCGCGTCGTCCTCGCGCCCTCCGCTGAGCTGTCCGACGGCGCCGATTCCGGGGAGGGACGCCTCCCGTTCGAACTTCCCGTCGAGCGTGTGGACCGCCAGGCGGCTCCGCACGTCGGTCATGTAGGCCAGGACGAGGCGGTCCCCGACGATGCGCCCCGCCTCCAGGGTGTCGGGCCCTTCGGGCACGAGTTCGCGCCAGTTCGCGCGGTCGGGCCGGCGGATGTCCACCGTGACGACGCGGTAGCGCGGCGCATCCCGGTTGGTCAGGAAATGAAAGCGCGGTCCGTCGTTGCCGAGGAACTCATACGAAGCGTCGTTTCCGTCGAGCAACGGTTCGACCTCGCCCCCGAGCTCGGGCGCGCGGCCGTCCCCGAGGTCCACCAGGTGGATCCGGTTGCGTTCGTCGGTGCCCTCGCCGATTGTCAGCACCACGTAGCGGCCGTCATCCGAGACCTTGGCCCCAACGACCCAGTCCTCCTGGTCGGGGCGGGAGAAGACGAGCTGATCGGAATCCTGCGGCGTGCCGATCGCGTGGTACCAGACGGTCTGGTTCCGGTTCACCCCGCCCTGCGCCGCGTCCGGATCGGGCTGCGGATAGCGGCTGTAGAAGAAGCCGCCGCCGTCGTGAGTCCACGACGCCTCCGAGAACTTGATCCAGCGGAGGTGGTCGTCCAGCTTCTCTCCCGATTCCACCTCCATCACGTGGAACTCCCGCCAGTCCGAGCCCGACTCGCCCAGTCCGTAGGCGAGAAGCGCTCCGTCGCGGCTCAGTGACGTGCTCGCGAGGCTTATCGTCCCGTCCTCGGAGAGGGTGTTGGGATCCAGCAGAACCTCCCAGTCGTCGGATGCCTCCGCCGGATCCTCCATGTGGTAGAGGACGTCCTGGTCCTGCAGCCCGTCGTTGGCCAACACGAACCAGCGGTCGCCAAAGCGGAAGGGAGCGCTGCGGCGGGCGTGGTCGTGGAGCTCGGTCAGCCGCTCGCGCAGCGCCTCGCGGTGGCGAAGGCCGCGCAGGTGGCGGAAGGTCAGGTCGTTCTGGGCGTCGACCCAGGCGAGGACCTCGAGGTCGTGGTCGTCCTCGAGCCAACGGTACGGGTCTTCCACGTTCATTCCGTGCAGCGCCTCCACGACCGGCTCCTCGCGGGTCTCGGGGTAGTCGAAGCCGCCCCCGCACCCCGCGGCGAGCATGAGGACCACGAGGGTCAGCGACGCCGGCGCGACCGGGATCGGCCCTCCGGGGACGGACGCGAATGGCTTCAGCATGGGATGGTCCTCCGGGGGGGTTCGCGGGGGATTCTCGCGCCGGTCAACGGTCGCTGCCGGCAGGTGGGGACGTCTCGTCTGCCGGCTCGCCGTTCCGCATCGGAGGCCCTGACGCCGCCTGGAGCAGAAGCGGCCGGCAAACCGGCATCGGCGCCCCCGCCGCGTTCATGTCGGAAACCGGGGCGGGAATTCTAGGCCCCGGAACCTGAGCCCGGAGCGGGGACGACCCTCGGCTTCCCGTTCGGGCCAGGATCCGCACCGTCAGCCGGGGCTTCCCGGGGACGCTCAGGTGGTGACGGCGCCTCGGCTGGCGGAGGCCGCGGTGCGGGCGTACTTGGCGAGCACGCCGGTGGCGAAGGGGTTGGTCGGCGGTGTGGGGCGCCGTGAACTTCCGTCCGGCATGTCGACGTCGAGGGTCCGGGAGTCGAGGTCCATCGTGATGCGGTCCCCGTCGCGGACCAGCGCGATCGGGCCGCCGGCAGCTGCTTCGGGCGCGACATGCCCGACCATGAAGCCGTGGGTCGCTCCGCTGAAGCGGCCGTCGGTGATGAGCGCCACGCTGTCGCCGAGGCCGCGCCCGATGACCGCGGCGGTCACGCTGAGCATCTCCCGCATTCCCGGGCCGCCCTTCGGGCCCTCGTAGCGGATCACGATTACATCGCCGGCGCGGATCCTCCCGGCCTGCACCGCCTCGAAGGCGGCCTCTTCCGAGTCGAAGACGCGCGCCGGACCCTCGTGCCGGGTGCGGTCGTGCCCGGCCAGCTTCACCACACATCCGTCGGGAGCGAGGGAGCCCCGGAGGATGGCGAGCCCGCCACGGGCCTTGACCGGACGCGCCGCCGGGCGGATCACTTCCTGCGCCGGCGTCTCCGCCGCGGCGTCGGCCAGCTCGTAGAGGCTCTCCCCGGAAACGGTCGGGGTGTCGGCGATGCGGCCGAGTTCGCGAAGCCGGCGCGCGAGGAGGCGCATCCCGCCGGCGGTTTCCATGTCCGGGGCGGTGAAGCGGCCGCCGGGCTTGAGGTCTGTCAGAACCGGCGTCGCCGCCCCGATGGCGTCGAGGTCGTCCAACGTGAGCCGGCTGCCGGCCTCGTGCGCGATGGCGAGGAGATGCAGCACGGCGTTGGTCGAGCCGGCGGTGGCGGAGACCGAGGTCCAGGCGTTCAGCAGCGCCTCCCGCGACAGGAATTCCCGCGCCGTCCGTCCCTCGCGAAGCAGCTCCATCACCCGGACGCCGGTCTGGCGCGCCGCGACGAGCTTCCGGCGGTCGGTCGCCGGAATCTCGTTGCCCACCATCGGGGAAATGCCCAGGAAGGCCGTGGCGACCGACATGGTGTTCGCGGTGAACTGCCCGCCGCAGGCTCCG
>JAAXGQ010000226.1:742-4385 GCA_012271265.1 Vicinamibacteraceae bacterium | reverse complement strand
GCTGCCGCGCCAGCCGCTGAACGGAAAGAACGCCATCGGGGCCGCCACGCCGACGTTGATGCCGACGTTTCCGGTGAGCGCCTCGCGCCGGAAGCGGCGGGCGGCGCGGCCGTCGTTCGTGAAGAGGCAGGCCATGTTTCCGAACTCGCCGCCGTTCACCAGCGCGAGCGCCGCTTCGATGTCTTCCACCGGAATCAGGCCGAGCACCGGTCCGAAGATCTCGGTGCGGGCGATCTCACCCCCGGGCGGCAGGGCGTCGAGGACGGTGGGGCGGACGAAGGCGCCGCCGGGAAGGCCGGCGATGTTGGCGCCCCGCCCGTCCACGACCGCCCGCGCGCCCTCGTCATCCACCGCCTGCCCGATGAGCGCCTCGATCCGGTCGCGGCTCTCGGCCCGGATCACCGGACCCATTTCGACTCCCTCGTCAAGGCCGTTTCCGACCACCCGCCGCCCCGCGGCGTCTGCCAGCCGATCGCGGACCGGAGCATGCGCCCCGCCCACGGTCACCACCAGCGAAGCGGCAAGGCAGCGCTGGCCGGCGCAGCCGAACCCGCTCTCGGCGATCGTGGCGGCGGCCGCGTCGAGGTCGGCGTCCTCGAGCACCACCACCGGGTTCTTGGCGCCGCCCTGACACTGCACCCGCTTGCCGTTGGCCGCGGCCCGCGCGTAGATCTTGCGGGCCACCGGGGAGGAACCCACGAAACTGATCGCGGCGATGTCCGGGTGGTCGAGGAGGGCGTCCACCGCCTCCCGTCCCCCGTGCGTCATGGCCACGGTTCCGGGCGGGAAACCCGCCTCATCGAGGAGCGAGGCCACCCGGTGCATGGTGAGTGGGGTCTTTTCCGACGGTTTGACGACCACCGCGTTCCCGCAGGCAAGCGCGTAGGGAAGAAACCAGAACGGGATCATCGCCGGGAAGTTGAAGGGCGCGATCACCGCGACGACCCCGACCGGCTGGCGGATCATGAACTCGTCGATCCCCCGGGCGATGTCCTCGAGGAAGCGCCCCTGCATCAGCGACGGGACGCCGCAGGCCACCTCGACGTTCTCGATGGCCCGGCGGACCTCTCCGCGCGCCTCGGCCAGCGTCTTGCCGCACTCGATCGTCACGCTCCGCGAAAGCTCCTCGAAGTCCCGTTCGAGGAGCGCCTTGAGGCGGAACAGCGGCTGCACCCGATCCGTCGGAGGCGTCTCCCGCCAGTCCCGGAGAGCGCGCCGGGCGCCTGCCACCGCGCGGCCCACGTCTTCGGCCCCGGAGAGCGGCACCCGAGCCAGCGGCTCGCCGGTCGCCGGGTTCATCACCCGGAGGCTCCCCGAGGCTTCCACCCTCGTGAAGCGCCCGTCCACCCAATTCGGCAGGGTGCTCGGCGCGGCAGCTACGGGAGTCGGAGAAGCGCTCATGAATGCTCGTAGGATACGTTCCGATGGAAGTGCTGACCGTGCGTCGTTTCATGGCGAATCCCGTGGCTCCGGCCCTTGTGCTGCTGGGGCTCGGAGGACTTGCCGCCGAGAGTGCTCCTCCGGATTCGGAAGGGGCCGTGGAGCGGCTTGGCGAAGGGGTCGAAGGGCCGATCGTGGACGGCCTGGTCACCGACGAGCAGTGGGTCGCCGCTCTTCCGTTTACCGGCTTCACCCAGCAGGAGCCGGACAACGGCGCCCCGGCGTCGGAGCGGACCGAGGTCCGGCTGCTGCTCTCGGACACGACCCTCTACATCGGCATCGTCGCGTTCGACCGCGATCCGGAGGCGGTGCTTGTCTCCGAGAGCCGGCGCGACGGGGACCTGAACGAGTCGGATTCGGTCCAGGTGGTCCTTGACACCTTCAACGACAACCAGAACGGATTCCTGTTCGGGACGAATCCGGAGGGGATCGAGTACGACGGCCAGATCGCCGGGGAGGGCGTCACCGGCGGCTACAACCCGCGCCCGGGCCAGCGCGGATCGCAGCGGGGCGGCATCACCGGCTTCAACGCGAACTGGGACGGCGACTGGACCGTCCGCTCCCAGCGAACCGAGCGGGGCTGGGAGACCGAGTTCGCCATCCCGCTGCGGACGCTCCGCTACCAGCCGGGCTCCGACCGCACCTGGGGGCTCAACGTGATGCGGAACATCCGCCGCAAGAACGAACAGGCGTTCCTCGCGCCGATCCCCCGGGGCTACAACATCTACCGGGTCTCGCTGGCCCGCAAGGTCGGCGGGCTGCAGCTTCCCGGAAGGCGGGACATCAAGATCACCCCCTTCGCGCTCGGCGACTCCTCGCGGAACAACCTCGCCGTCAGCGACGAGGCGCGGGCGACCGAGGGGTTCGACGTCGGACTGGATGTGAAATGGGGTGTGACGCCGAATCTCACCGTGGACGTGACCGCGAACACCGACTTCGCCCAGGTCGAGGCGGACGACCAGCAGATCAACCTCACCCGGTTTCCTCTCTTCTTCCCGGAAAAGCGGCCCTTCTTCCTGGAGAACGCCTCGACCTTCCAGTTCGGAGCGCCGCAGGAGGTGGACCTCTTCTTCAGCCGGCGGATCGGACTCGTTTCCGGCCAGCCGGTCGGGATCCTGGGCGGCGCCCGGCTCTCCGGAAAGATGAGCTCCTACAACGTCGGGCTCATGAACATGCAGACGGAGGCGGCGTTCGATCCGGAGACCGGCGGGCTTGTGCTGGCGGCGAACAACTACAGCGTGGCGCGGCTGCAGCGCGAGGTCGGGCGATCGAACTTCGGGGGCATCTTCGTGAACCGGCAGGCCACCGGCGAGTGGGCCGGCGAACGCGACCACAACCGGGCCTTCGGCGCGGACGCGGCGATTCAGCTCGGCGACAACGCCCGGTTCTTCACCTTTCTTGCCCGCACCGCCTCCGGGACGGCGGAGGAAGGGAGCGAGACGGCGGGACGGGCATTCCTGAACTACGCGAACCAGCTCCATCAGGGCCACTTCGGATTCACCCAGGTGGGCGCCGCGTTCAACCCGGAAGTGGGGTTCGTGCCCCGCCGCGACTACCGCAAGCTGCAGGCGCGCTACTACCTCAACTGGCAGCCCACCCGGGTGGCTGGCATGTCGTGGGTGCGCCGCTTCTCACCGCACGTCACCTGGAATGTCTACTACGGCTTCGACGGCGAGGTGCAGTCGGGGCGGGGCCACTGGCACCCGATCGAATTCCAGCCCCAGTCCGGTGGCCGCTTCGGCTATTTCTTCGACAACATGCGGGACCGTCCGACGCTGGACTTCACCGTGTTCTCGGGCGCCGACGGTCGCGAGGTCGTGATTCCACCGGGCTTCTACGACTGGACCACCCACTCGGTGAACTACATCGGAAACGCCAGCGCGCGGCTGTACCCGAACGCCACTTGCCGGTGGGGCGGGTTCTACGACGGAACCCGGCGGGGCTGCGACCTGAGCCTGAACGGGCGGGTCGGGGCGCGCTTCCAGGCGAGCGTCGGGATCAACCACGACATCGTGGAGCTGCCCGGCGGCGACTTCACGACCGATCTGGTCCCGATCCGGCTGAACTACTCGTTCTCGCCGCTGCGCCGCCTCGAGGCGCTCATCCAGTACAACAGCCAGACGGCGTCGATCTCGTCGAACATCCGCCTCGTGCTCCTCGACCGGAGCGGAACCGGCTTCTTCCTGGTCTACAACGACCTGCG
>JAAXGQ010000226.1:0-673 GCA_012271265.1 Vicinamibacteraceae bacterium | reverse complement strand
ACGAGGACGCCGTTCACGGTGACGTCGAAGATGCCCTTCGCGCCTTCGATCAGTTCCGCCTCGATGCCCCGCGCTTCCTTGATGGCGGCCGCCAGACTGGCGGCCTTCGGCAGGTAGTTTCAAACGACGCAGTACGTGATCGTGACCGTCATGGGAAGCTCCTTCGGATTGGACGCATCGTGCGGACGCGATGGCGGGGCCGACGGGACTCGAACCCGCGACCTCCGGCGTGACAGGCCGGCATTCTCACCAACTGAACTACGACCCCAGCATCCGCAAGGGCGCGGATTCTAGCAGTGGAGGGCCGTTTTGCGGCCCCGCGAGCGTGCCCCGAAGCTCCGTCAACCCGTGGATTCCGGGAGCTGTGGTACCCTAACGGGTTGCCCGCCATGCGCCTGACGAAGAGCCAGATCCAGTTTCTGGGATATCGCCTCACCGATGATCTGCAGGTTTCAGGGTTCATCGACCCGGACGAACCGAACGAGCTGATGGACCGGATCGTCGAGCTGATCACGGAAGACCTGCGCCGGGAAGACGACCTGAACGAGGAAGTGCGGCAGATTCTCGACGGCTACGGCGAGCAGATCCGGACCGGCGGCATCGAGTATCGGGAAATGTTCAAGATGGTGAAGCGGCGGCTCGCTCGCGATCGCGGGATCATCCTGTAGGAGAC
>JAAXGQ010000225.1 GCA_012271265.1 Vicinamibacteraceae bacterium | reverse complement strand
GCGGCTCGCGCCCGTCATCGGCGCTCCTCGCGTCGGGGGCCGGAACCCGTCCACCTCCCCCGGCGGTCAGCCCGCGACTCCCACGGTTGTCTCCGGCGAACCCACCCGGTTCGGCGAAGACGCTCCCGGGGCGGAGCGGCGGGACGGGCCGGCCGGGCCGGGTGAAGAGCGGGAACGGGTGTCCCGGAACGGGGCGCAGCGGCCTCCGGCGCCGGCCGTGCGGGGCAGCGCGGAGCCGGCAGCAGGGCGCAGGACGGCCACGAGGCCGTGGCGCGCCCACCCCGAGCTCGTCACCCTCGAGCCGGAGGAGGGCGAGGAGCTCGTCTACGGCGAGGAGGCCACGCCCCTGATCGCGGAGTGGCGCGAGGCGCGGGCAACCTTCATCGACCGGGGCAACAGCCGCGTGGAGCGCGCCACCGCCTGGGTGCGCATGTGCGAACGCGCGCTCACGCTCATCGGCGAGTACGAGCTGACCCTGCCCCTGGCCGACTACCCCTGGGACCGCTTCGAGCGACGGCGGGAACTGGAGCGCAGCGAGGAGTCGCTGCGCGACGCGCGCCGGGAGCTGCGGCGGGCGCGGTGCTGGCGCTTCCTGCGGCGCGTCCTCACGTGCGGGATGTGGCGGCGGTAGGGGCCGGGCAAGGCAGTAGCGTCCCGGGAAGTGGTGTAACAGGAGAGGTGGACGTAGGAGACCACAGCACCATCCTTCACAAGGTGAAGAGTCAGGTGAGGCCGCGCTTGACAACAGAACGCGCGTCCTACGACACTCGATCACAGTTTCTGGCTTCGCCGGGTTCATGCCTCAGAACCCGGAGGGTCCATCCCGGACCCGGACGACCGGACGGATCGAGCTCTGCTCTCCCGACGGCCGGCCAGTGAGGGAGAACCGCTTTCCCCGCAGCGGGAGGCGTCCGAAGGGTCGAGCCCTGCTCCCCGGAGGCCGCTTCGAACGCCGGGAGTCCGCGTGGCGAGCGCCTTCAGCGCACGGCCCCGGAGTCCTTGGGCGGAGTGCGTCCAGAACGCGACCGCCTTCCTCACCAGCGCCGCTCCTGACGACGCCCCGCACGCGACTCGCTCGCAGGCCGGCGGCTTCGCATGCGCGCGGCCCTACCACCCCGCTCCCATGGTCCGGCATCCGACCGTGGGCGGAGTGCGTCCAGCGACCACGAGCAACCCAGCCCATGACCCGCGCCCCGGATGCCGGCGCGTGTCGCCAGCGACGACGACGAGCACGCAGTGACGAAGAGGAGGTCACGAACGATGCACGCAGGACAGGACGACGCCATGGAGCTGCGCGCCATGGCCCAGCAGTACACGGGACCGAGCGCCGGCATCATCGCGCAGCGCATCCCCCACCCGGTCGCCTTCGAGCGGGGCTGGCTCCGGACGAGCACGGCCCTCTGCCACGGGGGCGAGGAGCCGGACGGGCTGGCGTTCCGGCAGCGGCCCGACGGCAACGGCATCGACGTGCGCTGCCACAGCGGCGGCTGCACCCGCGCCCACGCCGTCACCGCCATCGAGGGCGTCATCGGGCTGCCCATCTGGACGGCCTACGAGCTCGCGCCCGAGGCTGCGGAGCTTCGTTCGCGGCGGCGTCTCCCGCTGCGGAAGGTCGTGGTCGGGGGCGGGTTCGCGGCGCTGCTCGCCGCCCCGCTCGCCCTCGGCCACGGGACCGAGATGGCGCTCGCAAACGCGGCCGCCTTGGGCGTGGCGGGACTGCTGCTCGCTGGCCTTCCCGCACGGGCGAGGAGGGCGTTCCGGAGCTGACCGACGGGGCCGGAACCGGCCCCACCGCATCCACCCAGTCCAAGGGGGCCGCTCTCTCCGGAGGCGGCCCCTCTTCGCGCCCGCGAGGGCGTAGCGATCACAACCGCCACGAGGAAGGAGAACTCCCATGACGATGGCAACGACAACGATGACGAACGGCACGGGCGCGACCCCAACCGGACGCACTCTCGAAGAGCTCGTGGACCGGGTCTTCGAGGCGCTTCTCGCAGCGGCCCCGGGACCGGCCCAGACGATCACGCGCAGCGTCCACGAGGCGCGGCGGCTGCGCCGCGCCGGCGACCTCGACGGCGCGCTGGCGGTCCTCGCCGGCGCGGACCTGGCGCAGGCCAGCGAGCAGGGGGCGCGCTGGACCTACGCCGAGTGGCTCGACGTGGCGCGCAGGCGCTTCGCCGGCCGCGAGGGCGCGGTCCTGTACAGCCCCGGCACGGGCCGGGCCGCGGTGCTCGCCCCGCACCCCAGCGGCGCGCTCGAAGTCCTCGCGGTGCTCGGGATGCGCTGGCCGGTGGGGAAACTCGTCTCGCGGCGCAGCCTGCGGGGGCTGCGGCCGCTCGCGAAGGGCGGCTCCCGGTGACTGCGCAGCGCGCTCCCGTGGACATCGCGGCGCTCAAGGAGCGTCACCCCCTCGGCGAGGTGGTCGAGGCGGCGGGCGTCCGGCTGCGCGGCCGGGGCCGCGTCCGCCAGGGCGTCTGCCCCTTCCACGAGGAGAAGCAGGGAAGCTTCACGGTCTACGCCGACTCCAACAGGTGGTTCTGCTTCGGCTGCGGCGAGGGCGGCGACGTGCTGGACTTCCTCCAGCGCGCCGAGGACCTGAGCCTGCCGGAAGCCATCCGCAGGCTCGACGCCTCCCCGCCGACTGCCGCTCCCGTCCGCCAATCGACGACGCGGATGCAGCGCCACCGCGAGGCGGTCCCGCCGCCGGACCCGGCGCTGCTGACGGCGGCGGCGCGGCACTACGCGGGGGAGCTGCGGCGCAGCCGCGAGGCGCGGGCCTACCTCGCCTCGCGGGGCGTCGGCTTGGGCACGGCGGCGCGGCTTGGCCTCGGCTACGCACCGGGGACGGGGCTGCGCGCAGCGCTCGCCTCCGCCGGCTTCGCCGCCGCGCGGATCCGCGCGAGCGGGCTGTTCACCGAACACGGCGAGCGCTTCGCCGGGATGATTGCCGTTCCCGAGATCGCCGCCGGCCGCGCCCGCTGGCTGGCGGGACGGGCCGTCGACCCGGAGCGCACGCCGCGCTTCCAAGCGTTGCCCGGCCCGAAGCCCGTGCTCGGCACGGGACGGCTCGGCCCCGCCCCGCGGTGGGCGATCGTCGCCGAGGGGGTGTTCGACTGGCTCCTGCTATGCGAGTGGGGCCTCCCCGCCTGCGCCGCCCTCGGCACGCAGGGTCTCGAACGTGTGGCCGCCGCCCTGCGCGGCTGCCGCCACGTCTTCCTCGCCTTCGACCACGACGCCGCCGGACGTGAGGCGGCACCTGTGCTCAGCAGCCTGCTCGGCCGCCGCGCCGCTGTCGTGACCCTGCCCGAGGGCGTCGCCGACG
>JAAXGQ010000224.1:906-1490 GCA_012271265.1 Vicinamibacteraceae bacterium | reverse complement strand
CCTCACCAGCCCACCGCGTAGGCGACGCGCCGGGGATCCGCTCCGGCCATGAGCGTTCCCGTCCCGGCGTCCAGGGTGATTCCCTGGATGCTGCCGAAGGCGTATCCGGGCGCCGGCTCCACGGCGTACCCCAGCCCCTCGAGCGTCCGGACGACGCCGCCGGGCAGTCGGTCCTCGAGGCTGAACCGGACATCCGCCCCCGGCCGGTAGAAGTTGGGTTCGCCGCGCAGCGTGAAGCGGGGCGCCGCGATGGCCTCCTGGATCGGCATCCCGAAGTCGAGCAGGTTCACGAGCACCTGAAACTGGGTCTGGCCGATCGTCTCGCCGCCCGGCGTTCCCAGCGCCGCATGGAAGCGCCCGTCCCGGAGCACGATGATGGGCGAGTTGTTCAGGATCGGAATCTGCCCGCCTCGGACGTAGTTGACGTTGTCGGGGTAGGGCGACGTCGAACCGATGCGGGTCCCGTTGTTGAGGGTGAGGCCCGTGTTGCCGACAACCACACCGGTGCCGAAGCCTCCGCCGTGCGTGGGCGTGGCCGCGATGACGTTGCCGAACCGGTCCGCGATGGAAAAGCTGGTCGTGCT
>JAAXGQ010000224.1:0-830 GCA_012271265.1 Vicinamibacteraceae bacterium | reverse complement strand
CCCGCGTGGGATCGATGAGGGACCGGCGCGCCGACGCGTAGTCCTTCGAAAGCATTTCGTCGACGGGCACGTCGACCAGGGCCGGATCGGCCACGTAGGCGTAGATGTCCGCCTTCGCGACCTTGATCGCCTCCGCCAGCAGATGGATGGTCCCGGCGCTTCCGGGGCCGAGGGCCCCGAGGTCGAAGCCCTCGACGAGATTCAACTGCATCGCCACCTCCAGACCGCCCCGGGACGTGGGCGGACTGGCGTACACGTCGTAGCCCCTGTAGTTGGTGTGCAGGGGTTCCGCCCAGATGGGCTCGTAGCGCGCGAAGTCCTCCATGGCGAAGTCGCCGCCGTTCTCGCCGTAGAAGCGCGCCATCTCCTCGGCGATGTCGCCCCGGTAGAACCGGTCGAAGGCGGCCTGGAGCGCGTCCGAGCGCGTCTTCCCGGCCGCCAGCGCCATCCGTTCGGCCTCGACCACCTTCCGGAGCGTGTTCGCCAGATCGGGCATGCGGAAGTTCTCGCCCGGCTCCGGCACCCTCCCGAGCGGGAGGAACATCCTCCGGCTCGACGGGAAGCTCTCGAAGAGTTCCCTGTGGGACTCGATCGCGGCCACCACCGACGCCTCGATGGGATGCCCGTTCTCCGCGTAGTCGATGGCCGGAGCCAGCACCCGGGCCAGGCTCATCGTGCCGAAGCGATCCAGAAGCGCGATCCATCCCCCGAAAAGGCCCGGGACGACGCCCGCGTGGATCCCCTTGTTCAGCTCGTCGGCCGTGCGGCTCGAGGGATCGATGGCCAGGGGAGCGGCGCCGGTGGCCCCGAGCGAGTACACGCGGCCGGAG
>JAAXGQ010000223.1 GCA_012271265.1 Vicinamibacteraceae bacterium | reverse complement strand
TGCGTCCACCTCCTCGCCGTGCGGATCGTCCCAGGCGGCGGCGATCTCCTCCTCGCTCCCCACATCCTCGGGGAAGAGGCCGTACTCCTCGGCCAGGAAGGCGTCGACTTCGAGCGTGTCGCCGCCGTCGCGCGCGAGTTCGCGGTCGAAGTCCTCGAACGTCTCGACGCGGATGGTCCCGTCGATGCCTCTCATGCGTTCACCTCCTTCGGTGGTTGGGTGGTCCATGCCGGTTCCGTGATCCAGCGGCCGGCGGCCGCGTCGTAGCCGCGCACTTCGAGCGCCTCCTCGACGAATCGCCTCCCTTCCCGGCGGGTCACGTGCAGCACGAGCGCGATCCCGTCCACGATGCCCCGGCAGGTGACTTCCCAGGGCAGCGCGTCCCCGGCCTGCATGGCGCAACTGGCGAGCCGCGAGAGCGCGGAGCGGGCGTTGTTGGCGTGGATGGTGGTGAGCGACCCGCCGTGCCCGGTGTTGAGTGCCTGGAGCAGGTCGGCGGCCTCGCCGCCCCGGACCTCGCCGACGACGATGTGGTCGGGCCGGTGGCGGAGCGCGTGGCGCACCAAGTCGCGGATCGAGACGGGCGTGTCGTGGGCGGCTCCGGCCTCGAACCGGAGGCAGTTGGCGCGGTCGATCCTCAGTTCGAGCGTGTCCTCGATGGCGACGATCCGCTCGTCCTCGGGCAGGAGTTCGATCAGCGCGTTCAGGAGCGTCGTCTTGCCCGAGCCGGTGCCGCCTGAGACGAGAATGTTCCTGCGGGCCGCAAGCGTGGCCCGGCCGGCATGGAGCGCCTCCTCGGGCAGCGACCCCATGCGCATGAGATCATCGGCCGAGAATGCCCGGCCCCCAAACCGGCGGATGGTGATGGCGACCTCGGGACTCGCGGGCGGCGTGCAGATGGCGACCCGCGATCCGTCTTCGAGCCGAGCGTCCAGGATGGGCCGGGCGGCGGGATCGAGCCCGAGCGGCCGGGCGATGTGGATCGCGGCCCGGTGCAGCCAGGAGGCTGTGAGCGCGGGCGCGTCTTGGGGCTCAAGTTTCCCGGCTCGCTCGATCCAGACGTTGCCGGGTCCGTTGATCATGATCTCTGAGACCGCCGGGTCTTCGAGCAGACCCTCCAGCCCCGGAAGGAACGGGGCGAGATGGTCCACGCCGCTGGCGCGCTTCATATCCGGCCCTCCTCGCGCTGCCGCCAGTAGCCCTGGGTCTTGGGCAGGTAGTGGGGCTTGAGGTAGACGCGCCGGGCCGGGAGGGACTTGACGCCGTCGTACGGGAGACAGATCGCCTGATAGTTGGCGAGCAGCCCGAACTGGCGCGGGGTGAACACCGGCTCCCTCTGTTGCCGGAACGACTTGGTCGCCCCGAGCTGCCCGTCGCCGCCCCCGGCCCGGCCGGACAGGAGCGAGAACTCGGGCTTGTTCGAGGTCTCGGTGAACGTGTAGGAGGCTTGGACCTTCTTGACATCGCCGCACATGTCGGACGCGATCTTGGCCGACGCGTCGTCGGACAGCGACAGGAAGATCCGGGTGCGGAGCGTCTGGACGAGCGTGCGCCACGCCTCTCCCGAGGGCAGCACGGAGCGGAGCGAGGAGATCGACTGCGTGGCGACGATGGGGATGCAGCGGCACTGGCGCGTGAGCGCGAACGCCTTCTCGTCCCCGGAAGGATCGTCCTGCCCCACGGTGGCGAACGCTTGGTACTCGTCGCAGATGAACACGGCGGGCCGCATGTAGCGGTCGGGCCGGAGCGCGGCCTCCGCGGGACGCCTGAGCAGCGCCTGCATCCAGGCGTTCTTGAGGAACACGCCGATGGCGCGGGCCAGCGCCGGGTTCGCCCCGGCCGGCATGTTGAGCGCCAGCACCTTGCCGCCCTCGATCAGGTCGGCGAGCGGCGGCAGCCTGCGTCGGAGCCCCGGCATGGCCGGGACGTCCGGGGCCTCCTCTCCTTCGTCGCCGTCCGTCCGTGCGTCCGGGGGGTCGTCCTTCGGCGGCGGCGGGCAGAACACGCGCGCCACGTCCGGCTGATCGAAGAGCGACAGGAACACCGAGATGCCTTCGACGATCGAGGTGCGGAGCTTCGCGTCGAGCTTCAGCCAGTCGTGCCGGTACCACCGCTCGACGGCGTCCACCTGCTCGGCGTACTCGCGTCCCGCGCCGCTTCCCACCGGCTCGGTGGCGTACTCGACCTTCAACTCCGCGAGCAACGCCGCGCGTTCCGGATCGAGGGGGCACGCCACCGTGTCGCTGCCGGGCGCCATGTCCCAATCCCAGTCGCCGAGCGCCTTCCGGTGCTTGTTCAGATCCTTGGCGGCGATAACAACCCGCATGGGGCACCGCCGCAGGGCCTCGGCCTTCGCCTCCCCGATCTTGTTCGCGAAGAGCTTCGCGTCGACCGTGCAGCGGTAGATGTCGCGGAGCGTGACCCAGCCGCCCGGCAGG
>JAAXGQ010000020.1:3371-21902 GCA_012271265.1 Vicinamibacteraceae bacterium | reverse complement strand
GCGTCCTCGCCGGCCTACGCCGCGGCGTCGGTCCCAGCCCAAGGCCAAGGCCGGGCTAAGGCCGGTCCGGCCCCTCCGGTGCCCGGACGCCGGCCTGGAACCCCGCAGTCGGCGGGCGGCCGCGCCTCCGTCCGGCGCGCAGATAGAAGGGGATCATCGGCGGGTCCATCAGTGCGATCCGCTGGCGTTCGACCCGCCAGATCCGGCCCAGCAGCACGTTGAGGTAGCGCAGCTCCCGGAGCGAATACCGGACCTGGCGGTTCTCGTAGCGGCCGAGCCAGTGTCCGGGCAATTCCCGGGCGATCTCGTACCAGTTCTGGTCCATGCGGGCGGTGGATAGGCGGGAGACCTCCACCAGCTGCGCGACCAGAGCGAGCACCGACCCCGGCTCCAGCAGCCGGCTGCGGTAGGCGAGCAGGCGCACGCCGCGCAGGAAGTAGAGGAGGCACCAGCGGACCTCCGGAGTCAGCGAGTGCGGGTCCGCGAGCATCCTCGGGGCAAGGGACGCCGCGGCGCCGACCCCGTCATCGAACAGCAGCCGGTGCAGCTCTTCGCGCACGCGTTCCGGAGGCACGGCAGTCAACGGGCGGACCTCTCAGCGCGGGTCTCCAGGCTCTTCCCGATCCCGCCGCGGCGCCCTCGCAGCGTCCTCCCCGGAACCGGAGGTGGGCGTGGCGCCGGCGTCGGCCGGCAGCTCGTCGAGGAAGCCGTGCCGCCCCTCGCCGCCGACCCGGCGGGTGTTGTATTCGGCGCGCCAGCGTTGCAGCTCCGGGGAATCCGGGTACGCGCCCTCGGGGTAGGGGTAGCCGGGCATTCCGTGGAAGGGGAGCGGCTCCACCGTGTGCGGGCGGGCCGAGTTCAGGTCCATGTCCTTGCCGAAGCCGTCGGCGAAGGCGAACCAGGTCCGCCGCGTTCCCGGCGCTGCCTCGGGCAACTCCGAGGCGTCGAACCGGAGCTGCAGCTCATCCCCGTGGCGGGCGATCACGTAGCGGTTGTCGCTCCCGGTCAGCAGCGGACGAACGTCGCCGTAGCGGGTGTAGCCGCCTTCGTGGGCGCCCCAGATGTCGGTCGGGAGCAGGGTTCCGTAGTCGTACTCCGTCGGCGGCCGGCCGAGGGGCCGATGCGGCGTCGGGTAGCCGGCGAAGCGGAAGTCGGCCGTCGCCGCATCGAGCCGGTGGACCTCCACCGGCGCATCCGCTGCGACCTCGGCGAGTTCGATCCGGTCCCAGTAGATCCGCATGTTCGTCCGGATGCGGAGCGGAGCCCCCGGCTCGACCGAGCCGGCAGGGAGCGGAACCACCATGGTTTTGGGCAGCCCGGCGGGGAAGCCCATGGGATCCGCCAAGGTGCGGAAACCCTCCACCCCGCCGATCTCCAGGACGGGCGGCGCCGCGGTCACCCCCGCCTGCGAGGCCGCCAGGTTCGAGCTGGAATCGGCGTAGTCCACCCAGCCGTGGAGCAGCAGCACGTGGTCCCGCCCGGCGCCGTCCGCGCCCGCCGCCGGGTCGAACTCGAGGACCAGGTCGTGCGCCTCCGCGTAGCCCTTGAACGGCAGCAGCCGGAACCCCTCCACGTAGGTCCGGTCCACGGTGGCGAGCGCGGCGGTCACGTCCTCCTCCCCGGCTGACGCCGACCAGGCCAGCGCCCGCCGGGGCGGGCGGCGGTTCTGCACCGCGACCAGGCCCGGCGGCGGGTAGGGGGGACCCGGCATGAGGCGCTCCTCGGGGAAGACCTCCACGTCCTCGGGGTGGTCGGCCACCCAGAGCGCTGCCCGGTCGTAGAAGATGACCTCTTCGAGCTGGTTCACCCAGCGCATCTCGAAGAAGCCGTCCCGGGGGGCGGGATCGAAGGCCTCCATCTTCACCACCTCGGTCGTGTCCGGGGTGTTGTAGAGGCCGGGGGCGAGCAGGTTGCCCAGCGCGCTGCCGCCGAGGAAGTCGGTCACGAAGCGGATCCGCTCCCCGTCCCAGGCGTAGAGCACCGGGCACGAGGTGCCCTTCCGGTTCAGTTCCTCGATGTCCGCGAGCTGCGCCGCCGCCACCCCGAGCTCGATCTGCTTCACCCCTCCCGGCCAGAGGAAGCGCACGTAGTCCGGGCCGGGCGCGTCGCCGAGGCCGAAGTGGAGCGGCAGGTCGTCCTGGGAGAGGTAGCCGGTCGCGGCCCGGACCTGCCGCCGCTGGCTCACCGCGCCGACCCGCACCTCGACCTTCGTCCCGATGCCGTCGAGGTTGCTGCGAAGGCCGCGGGTCCGGACCGCGACCCAGTTGCGCGAAGGCGGCGGCTCGCTGCGGAAGGCGAGGAGGCGGCCCCGCGTCGTCCCGGCCACGGCGTCCACCGACCCGTCGCCGTCCACGTCGGCGAGGGCCAGCGCCCGTGCTTCCTCGCCGGGCTCGAGTGACGCTTCGAGGTTGGCCGCCCGGACGAACCCGCCGGGCGTGTTCTCCCAGGCGGCCAGGGCGGCGTCGGCCTCGTTCACCACGACGAGCAGGTCCAGGTCCATGTCGTGGTCGGCATCCAGCAGCGACACCCCGTAGCGTCCGCCCGGAACGCCGGCCCCGAGGAACGCCGGGGAAGCGGTGTCGGGGGCGAAGGCGGGGGTCGGCGGGCCCCGGAGCAGCATGTTCAGGGCGCTCCCCTCCGCGGTGAGAGCGAGGTCGAAGAAGCCGTCGCGGTCGAAGTCGGCGGCAGCGGCCCCCCGCATCCGCCCGGCCGTCTCGACCCCCCAGGCTTCCGCGACTTCGGTGAAGGTCCCCACCCGATCGTTCGAGAACACCTGGACCGGACCGCCGTCGTTCACCACCAGGAAATCGATGTCGCGGTCCTCGTCCCAGTCGGAGAACACCGCGCCGAGGCTGCGCTCGCTGCCTCCCGTGGTGCGGGTTGCCTCGGCCGTCTCGGTGAAGCTGCCGTCGCCGTTGTTGCGGTAGAGCCGGTTCGGCGCCCCCGGAATCCCGGCCGGCGCCGCGACCTCCGTGGTCGCGGATCCGTCCCCGGGAAGCGGAAGCGCCGCCGGGGCGTAGTTCGCGACGTAGATGTCCAGATCGCCGTCGTGGTCGAAGTCCGCGAAAGCCGCGCTCACGGAAACGGCGCCCTCGCCGACTGCCGCCCCGTCGACCGGCGAGAACGCCGGGCCCGCATCCGCGCCGTCGTCCCCGAGACGATTCCGGAACAGTCCGTTCGGGCCGGCGGCGGCGACGTAGACATCCGGCCAGCCGTCGCGGTCCACGTCCCCGATCGTCGCGCTCGCCGCGTTCCCGATCGTGATGCCGTGGTCCTCCCACGCCGCGAAGCCGTTCCCGGTGTTCCGGAACAGCAGGACCCCGCCCCCGCGCGCGAACAGGAGGTCCGGCCGCTGGTCGCCGTCGAGGTCGCGAAACGCGATGCCCGATCCGAGCCGGGGGACGAGAAAGCGGGCCGCCCAGTCCGCCGAGTAGTCCTCCGGGGGTATGGACGCGGGCGGCGCGGGCGGCGGCGGGAGCGGCGCCAGGTCCAGGTTCCACTCGGCCGTCGCCGGCGTCAGCACCAGGGACCCGGTCGCAGCGGCTTGGGCCTGTGGCTGGTAGAGGGGAGCCGGACGCTCTTCCACCGCCTCCGCGTAGGGGCCGAGCTCGGTGTACTGGAGCCCCGCGGAGACGCCGCCGCCCCCGCTCGCCTTGAGTTCCTGGAACCGCATCAACTGGGCGCGCCCTTCGTCACGCCGTCCGGCGCGCACCAGGACGTTGCCCAGGCTGAAATGGGCGGACTCGTGATCCGGGGTCAGGGCGATGGCCGTCTTCAGCGAGGCTTCGGCTTCTTCCAGCCGGCCGAGTGCGGCGTAAGCCGAACCCAGGTAGTACTGAGTCATCGAGTCGTCGGGGTCCCCCTCGGCGACGCGCCGGAAGGCCGCGAGCGCTGCCTCCGAGTTGCCCTCGAGCTTGTCGATCAGTCCGAGGTTGTAGTGAGCGTGGAGATCCTCGGGATCAAGCTCCAGCGCCCGCTGGAACGAGCCTCGCGCGGCGGCGAAGTCGCGCTCGTTGAACCAGGCGATCCCCAGGTTGAGGTGGGCGGCCACCGAGTCGGGCCGCAGTCCCGCCACCCGCTGGAACTCCTGCGCCGCCTCGCGGAAGCGGAACTGCTCGAGGAGCGCGACGCCCCGGCTCATTCCCGCCCCCGGGTCCTGGGACGGTGCGGGCGGACGGGCCAGGCCGGAGCTCATCAGCGGGACCAGGACGACCAGCGCCAGGGCGCGGGCCGGCAGCGCGCCTCGGGCGGTTCGATGTGACAGGGGCATCTCCGGGATTATCACTGCCTTTCGCCCCCCGCGTTACCGTCCCCCCGCCGAACTCACGATGATCCAGCTGGTCGACGCCGCGAAGGCCTTCGGGGATCAGGTCATCCTGCGTGACGCTTCCTGGCGGGTCGGCCCCGGAGACCGGGTGGGCCTCGTCGGAAAGAACGGATCGGGGAAGTCAACCCTGCTGCGCATCCTCGCCGGACAGGTTCCCCTCGACTCCGGCGAAGTCGTCCGCAAGAAGGACTGCCGGGTGGGCTTCCTCCCGCAGGACGGGCTGGAGCTGCGCGGCCGCACCGCCTTCGAGGAGGTGCGGTCCGCGTTCGCCGGGCTTCTCGCCATGCGCCGGGAGCAGGAGGCGCTGGCCGAGGAACTGGCGCGCTCCCCCGACCGCGCGGATCTGATGGAGCGCTACGGCGAGATCGAGGACGAGTGGCACCGGCGCGGCGGCTACGAGCTCGACGCCCGGGTCGGCGAGGTGCTCTCCGGGCTCGGGTTCACGACCTCGGACCACGACCGCCCCGCGGAGGACTTCAGCCAGGGTTGGCAGATGCGGATCGCGCTCGCCCGGCTGCTCATCGAAGGGAACGACCTGATCCTGCTCGACGAGCCGACGAACTACCTCGACATCGAGGCCCGCACCTGGTTGCTCGGCTTCCTGACCCGGCATCGCGGCGGGCTCGTGCTGGTGGCCCACGACCGCTACTTCCTGGACTCGGTGGTGACCCGGATCACCGAAATCGGCTTCACCCGGCTCGGCAACTACCCCGGGAACTACACGCGCTACGAGAAGCAACGGGCCGCCGAGATTGCCGACCTGCAGAAGCGGGCGGCGGAACAGGAGGCCGAGATCGAGCGGATCCAGCGTTTCATCAGCCGGTTCCGTTACCAGGCCAGCCGCGCCCGGCAGGTCCAGAGCCGCGTCCGGATGCTGGAGAAGATCGAGCGGATCGAGGCGCCGCCCCAGAGCCGGCCGGTCCGCCTGCGGCTGCCCCATCCGCCGCGCAGCGGGCGGGTGCTGGTCACCCTCGAAGGGGCGGCCAAGGCCTACGGGGGGAACCGGGTGTTCCGGGGTGTGGACCTCGTGGTCGAGCGGGGGCAGCGGCTGGCGCTGATCGGGCGGAACGGCGCCGGGAAGTCCACCCTGATGCGCCTCATCGCCGGGGAGGAACCCCCCGACCTCGGCGTCCGCGAACTGGGCCACAACGTGCGGATCGCCTACTACGGGCCGGATCGGCACGACCTCGACCCGGACCGGACCGTCCGCGAGACGATGTCCGACGCAGCGCCGATGGAGCTGCTCCCGGAGATCCGGAACATCCTCGGAGCGTTCCTGTTCTCGGGGGATGCGGTGGAGAAGAAGACGGCAGTGCTCTCCGGCGGGGAGCGGAGCCGGCTGGCGCTGGCGCGCCTGTTCCTCCGCCCGGCGAACCTGCTCCTGCTCGACGAGCCCACGAACCACCTCGACCTGGAGTCCAAGGACGCCCTCCTCCAGGCGCTCGCCGCCTATCAGGGCACGGTCGTCTTCGTGGCCCACGACCGCCACTTCATGGATGCGCTTGCGACCCGGGTGGCAGCGATCGGCGGCGGCGAGGCGCAGGTCTACTGGGGCAACTACTCGGATCACCTGGAGCGGGAGGCGCGGCTGGCTGACGGGAACGGCGCGGGTTCCGGGTCAATCGCGAAGCCCAAGCGGCGGAAGCGCCGGCGGAGGGCGGCGCGTCCGCGCGTCGGCAAGAACCGTCGGCGCCGCCTCCGCCGCCAGTGGCGGGAGGCGTTCGAGGCGGTGGAGGAAACCGAGGCCGCGGTCGAGAGCCTGGAGGCGCGGATGGCGGCTCCGGGTTTCTTCCAGGATCGTGACGCCTCCCGGGAGGTCACGGCAACCCACCGCGACCTCCAGGAGCGCCTGCCAGTGCTCTACGAGCGGCTCGAAGATCTCGACCGGAAGGTCGCCGCCCTGCGTTGAACCGGGCCCCCGGCCGCGGTCAGTCTTCCAGCTCCACCCCGAGCCCGTTCGCCATCCGGTTCACGAAGCAGTAATAGGAGGCCACGGCGCAGGCGTCGTGGATGTCGGCGTCGGCGAGACCGGCCTCCCGCAGCGGATCCAGATCCCGCTCGGTCACCTGGGCCGGCGTCCGCGCCAGCTTGACGGCGTAGTCCACCAGCGCCCGCCCCCGGGCGTCGAGCCGGACTGTTTCCGGGTCGCGGACGACGGCGCCCACCAGCGCCTGGTCGCGGGTGAGCCGGAGGAGACCCCTCCGGTGATGCTCGATTCAATAGTGGCACCCGTTCACCACCGAGACCGCGACCGCGATGAGTTCCCTTTCGGCGGTTGTCAGCCCCGACGGTCCGCGCATGAGGTGCTCGTAGAGATGCAGGTGATGGTCGAGCGCCTCCGGGTTGAGGCTGCCGGAGGTCACGATGTGATCCACCAGCCCGTCGGGCCGCCGGTGGCGGCGGTAGATGCGCCCCAGCCTGCCGGTCTGGCCTGCGGGGTCGGTCGGCGCGATCGTGCGAATCCAGGACATGGGAGCCGGGAGCGTACGGCACGGCGGCGGCCTGATCCGGATGTTCGAGGGGCGCGGGCTACGATTCCCGCCCTTCGGCCCCCGTGACCATCGAAATCTGCTGCGACGGCTCCTGTATCGGCAACCCCGGGCCCGGCGGCTGGGCCGCGGTGATCCAGGAGGACGACGGGTCGCCTCGGGTGCTTTCCGGGGGGGAACCGCACACCACGAACAACCGGATGGAGCTCCTCGCGGTGATCCGGGCGCTGGAGGCGCTGGACCCGGAAACGCCGGCGCTCGTTCTCTGCGACAGCAGGTACGTGGTGAACGGCATCAACGTGTGGATCCAGGGATGGAAGGCGCGGGGATGGAAGACGGCCGCGAAGAAGCCGGTCAAGAACGCGGATCTCTGGAAGCGGCTCGACGCCTTGCGCGCGGCCCGGCCGGCCGTCCGTTTCGATTGGGTGGCGGGGCACGCCGGCCACCCCGGGAACGAGCGCGCCGATCAGGAGGCCCTGCGCGAGGCGGAATTCCAGGCGGGCGCGGCGCCGACCCCCTCCTGGCGCAGATAGACTCGCCCGACTCCGTGCGCGCTTACCGCTTCTGGCAGACGGACGTCTTCACCGACCGGGTGTTCGCCGGCAATCCGCTGGCAGTCTTCCCCGACGCCGAAGGGCTCTCCGACGAGGAGATGCAGCGGATCGCGGCGGAGATGAACCTCTCCGAGACGGCATTCGTCCTGCCACCCACGGATGTCCAGGCGCTGTGCCGCCTCCGCATCTTCACGCCGAACGCGGAGCTCCCGCTCGCCGGCCACCCGGTCGTGGGCACGTTCTTCACGCTGGCGGAGCGGGGAGAACTCGGCCTCGGTGAGCGGCTGCGGCAGCTCGGAACCGGCGTCCTCCGGATCCACCAGGAGTGCGGCGCCGGGGTGCTGCCGGTGGATATCCGGGTGCGCGGGGGTGAAGTCGAGCAGGTTGTGATGACCCAGGCGCCACCCCGCTTCTTCAACACCTGCCGGGACCGGGCCGCGCTGGCTGCCGCCCTCGGCCTCGGGCAGGACGAGGTCGTTCCCGAAGGCGGCCCGCCGGCGCAGGTGGTGTCCACCGCGCTTCCCCAGCTCATGGTCCCGGTGCGCTCACTCCGCAGCATCGAGCGGCTGGAAGTCGACCCGGCGGCGACCCAGTCGCTGCTTCATCGCGAGGAAATCGGCTCGGACTGTCTGATGGTGTTCTCGCGGGAGTGCGTGAGGGACGGCAGCAGCGCCCACGCCCGGATGTTCGCTCCCGGCCTCGGCGTCCACGAGGACCCCGCCACCGGCAGCGCCGCCGGCGCCCTCGGCGCCTGGCTGGTGCGCCACCGACAGGCGGGCGGCCCCGGGTCACGGACGGTGCGCCTGGTCATCGAGCAGGGCTTCGAGATGGGCCGCCCCAGCATCATCCACGTGGAAGTCGACCGCACCGGGGACAGCGAACCCATCGAAGTCCGCGTCGGCGGTCAGTCGGTGGAAGTAGCCGAAGGCGCCCTCCACCTCCCCTCCTGACGGCTCGCGGCCCCGCAGTCACCTGCCGGGCAGACACGGCGGGTGGGGGTCATGGGGGCAGAGGTGCGGCGCAGGCCGGCGAGGACGCCGGCGCTCCATGGGTCCGGCGCTCGAACCGTCAGGGCGGGCCAGCATGGAGCGCCGGTGCGCGCCCGGGTGGCGGGGCGGCAGAAGGGCGCTCCGGTTCATTCGCGTGGACGCGTTAGCGGAGGGGGATGCGTTCGCCGGGGAGGGGTGGCGTGTGGATCGGGAGGCGCAGGGCCCGGGTGCGCTGCTCGAAGGCGTAGCCGAGGGCCAGCAGCCGGGGCTCGGTGAAGGCGCGGCCAAGAAACGAGATCCCCACCGGGAGGCCGCCTCCGGTGAAACCCGCAGGGACGATCAGGTCGGGAAAGCCGCTCATGTTGGCGAAGCGCACCGGGGACCGGGAGCGGCTCCAGCCGCCGGGATCCGTGTCGAGCCGCGGCGGCCGGGTCGGCGATGTCGGATAAACGATGGCGTCGAGTTCGTGCCCTTCGAACAGGCCCACCAGCACCGCCCGCACCAGGGGCAGGGCGTGCTCCTTCACCGCCAGGTGGTTCGGGTCGTTCACGCTGCCGCTTGCGTTCTCTTCCAGGAAGAGAGCCCAGCGGCTCGGGTTCGGGCGGGTCCCTTCCGCACGCCCGGCGAGAGTGCGGGAGCGCGTCACCAGGTCATCCAGCGTCTGGGGGAAGCCGTCGCCGAGGTCGGCCAGGTAATCCGCGATCTGGCTGCGGAATTCCGGCCACCGCACCGCCGTGTAGAACTCGCCCTCGATCTCGAGCAGCCAATCGGGAAGCCGCACCTCGACCAGGGTGGCGCCGGCCGCTTCCATCTCCGCCAGCGCCGCCTCGATCGCCCAGTCCACCTCGCGGTCGAAGCCCATGAAGTCGCGGGCCACGCCCAGCCGCGCCCCGTCGAGCGCTCCGGCGTCGAGGAACCGGGTGTAGTCGGCGTGGAAGCGCCCCGCGCTCGCCGAGGTGGCGGGGTCGGCCCGGTCGACGCCGGCCATGACGCCCAGCGAGACCGCAACGTCATGGACGGTGCGCGCGAGCGGGCCGCCGGTGTCGAAGGAGAGCGCGAGCGGCACGATGCCATCGCGGCTGAGCAGCCCCAGCGTGGGCTTCAGGCCGGCCACACCGTTCGCGGTCGAGGGGCCCCGGATCGAGCCGCCGGTGTCGGAGCCCAGACCGACGAAGCCGTAGCCGGCGGCGATCGCGGCGCCGGTCCCGCCGGAGGAGCCGGACGGGGTGCGCTCCGGGTCGTGCGGATTCCGGGTGATCCCGCCGAGCGAGCTCATGGCGCCGCCCGACGCGAACTCGCTCATGTTCAGCTTGGCGAGCACGATGGCTCCGGCCTCGCGCAGCTTCCGCACGACGAAGGCGTCGTCCGGAGGCGTCCAGTCTTCCAGGAGGAAGGAGCCCGCGGTGGTCGGCAGGTCGGCGGTGTCGAAGTTGTCCTTGAGCAGCACCGGAATGCCGTGGAGCGGGGAGCGGGGACCGGACCGGGCGCGTTCGGCGTCCAGCTCCCGGGCGCGTTCGGCGGCGCGCGGGTTCCGGGTGATGACCGCGTTGATCTGCGGCCCGTGGTCGTCGTAGGCCTCGATCCGGGCGAGACACAGCTCGACGAGGCGCTCGGCGGTCAGGGTCCCGGCGTCGAAGGCCGCGTTGATGTCGGCGATGGTGGCGGCGGTGAGGTCGACCTCCCGTTCCTGGACGGCTGCCGCCGGTCCGGGCGCGAGAGCCGAGGCCGCCCAGAGAGCGGCGAACAGGCAGGGCAAGCGCATGGCGCCGGATGCTACCGGCCCCGCGTTCGCCGAGGGCCTTCCCCATGGAGCGCCGGCGTCCTCGCCGGCCTGGCGCGCCCTGACGTATGGAGCGTCGGCCAGGGCCGCCTCGGGTCTACGCGGGAGAGGGAGCGGAGTTGGAGGGATCGCATGGATCGCTGCCGAAAGGACCGACGTGCGGCGCAGGCCGGCGAGGACGCCGGCGCTCCATGGCTGGGACCGGAAGCCCGACCGGGAGTGACGACGCGCGCCGCGCCGCGCGGGTGGAGACGCGCGCTCCGGGGCGTGGGAAACTCTGCCCGCACCCCTGGAGGTCGTCATGCGCGCCACCCGCCGCGAGTTCATCGGCAGCGTTTCCGCCGCCGCCATCGTCAACCCGCCCCGCCCGGCCGCCGCCGAAGACGATCCACTCGGCGTTCGGGACGACTTCCCGATCGTCGCCGCGGGCCCCTACCTCAACTGCGCCTACATCGCGCCCTCCCCCACGCCGGTCGTCGAAGCCGTCCGGGAGTTCCTCGACGCCAAGCTCCGGAGCCCCCGGAGCCTGGGAGCGATGGTGGAGGAGTCCCACATCGCGCGGAGGCGGTTCGCCGGGCTCATCGGCGCCGCCGAGTCCGAAGTCGCGCTGCTCTACTCGACCAGCGAAGGCGAGAACATCCTCGCCCGGTCGCTCCAGCTGGGCTCGGGCGACAACGTCGTCATCGACGACCTTCACTTCCAGACCACCTACGTCCTCTACCAGCATCTCGCCGAAACCAGCGGCCTGGAAGTTCGCGTCGTGCCGTCGCGGGGCGGGGCCGCGCCGGTGGACGCGTTCGCCGAGCGCATGGACGAACGCACCCGGCTCGTCTCCGTGGCCTGGGTCTCCAACCACAACGGCTACCGCCATGACCTCGCGGCCCTCGCCGAAGCGGCCCACGCCCGGGGCGCCCTTCTCTACGCGGACGTGGTCCAGGGCATCGGGACGGTGGATCTCGACGTGAAGGAGACCGGAATCGACGTATGCACCACCGGGACCTACAAGTGGCTGCTCGCCGGGCACGGCGTGGCCCCGTTCTATGTCCGGGAAGAGCTTCTGGATCGCGTGGCGCCGGACCGCTACGGCCATCTCCACGTGGCGGAGGACCTCGGCGACTACCAGTACCGGCTCTACGACGACGCGCGGAAGTACGAGTACGCCACCCTGGCTTTCGAAGCCGTGTACATGCTGAGCGCCGCACTCGACTACCTGCACCGGATCGGCGTGAAGAACATCGAGCGGCATGCGGTGGGGCTGGCCCACCGCCTCCAGGAAGGGCTCACGGCCCAGGGGCAGGCCGTTCTGACCCCGCCGGGCAACCGTTCTCCCATCGTCGCCTTCGAGCACGGCCGGGATCCCGGGATGGTGCGGCGTTCCCTCGACGACGCCGGGATCAGGCTGAGCTTCCGGGTGGGCGACACGCAGCTCCGCGTTTCGCCGGCGCTCTTCAACAATGCGGCGGAGATCGACCGGCTGCTCGATGTGACCGTAGGGTGGGCGTAGGGGGCCGGAACCTCACCTCCAGTCCCGCTCGCTGTGCCCGGGCCGCTCGTCGTATGGAGCGCCGGCCCCATGGAGCGCCGGCGTCCTCGCCGGCCTCAGCCGCACCGTCGGTCCCTGGCGGACCACGGTGACGATGGAAGACGATTCGATTCCGGGTCGAATTGTCCCCGTCGCCAAGGGCGGGACGCCCGATGACGGCGGGCCTCGCCGGGGTGGTCGGCGGGCTCCGACGCCACTTGTTTACGATAGGCCGCATGCGACGCGCCATCCTCCCCGTCATCCTGCTCACTCCGCTCGCCGCCGGCTGCGGCGGCGGCCCCGAAGCGGGGGGCTCGGACCCCGCCGCCGAGGCGGGCGCAGCTCCAGCGACGGAGGAGGCGCTGTGCCTCGACATGGGGCCGCAGACACCGCGGGACATCGCCGATCCGGCGGGGCTGAACGCGGAGATGTTCCCGCTGGCGCCCTCAGTCAGCGAGATGAACCTCTGCAACCTCCACACGCACACCAACGCGGAGCACAAGGGCCCGGGATTCAGCGTCTTCGTCAGCGACGCCGAGGACGGCGGCTACGCCTGCAACGAGGGGGCGGATCTCACCCCCGCCGAGCTGGAGCCCGCCGAGGGGGCCTACGGCGGCGTGAACCCGGGGGACACGATCGAGGTCCACTGGGTCCACACCTCGTGCGACGCGGCTCCGGGCGTCGGGCTCGGCGCGTGCGTTCCCGAAGACTGCGAGGCCCCGCTCCTCCGCGTGGAGGCGCAGGTATTCCTCGTCGTCAACGATCCGGAAGCGCTCGACTTCACGACGATGGCCTACGGCGGCAACATGACCGGCGGCCTCCATCAGGCGAAGATGATCCCGTCCACGACCGGTGAACCGGTGCTGTTTCGAGGCTCCACCACCGGCCCGTCGTACGACCAGAGCACCTGCTCTCCCGCACGGGTCACCTGGAGCGTGCGGCCGCAATGCGCCCGGCTGGACATAGGTTCCCTCCACCGCTGGGCCGCGTCGGGCAACGTCTTCGACGAGACGAAGTCGCACGGAGTCCGGCAACTCGTGACCGCGCCGGAGCTCCTCGCGCCGATCGAATAGGCCGCTCCCCCGCCGGCCTGCGCGCGGCCACGTCACGGACGCCCTGCGGGCTGGCCGCCGCGATCCGGCGGGGCGGCGGCCGGTTGACCACGCTGGACGCCGGTCAGAACGGACTCGTTCCGTCGAGGCGCCTGGCCTCGCTGCCGCCCCTCCCGGTCCGGGTCCCCGGCTGCCCGCGATCCCGAGCCGGCGTCAATGCCGGCCGGGACCGGCTCCTGGTCCCGGCGGGATGATGGGGAGGATGACCTTCGATGGGCGCTCGGCGTCATGGTAGATCGTGTTCTCCGCGACGATCACCGGGAAGTCCTCGTCCATCTCGCGGCCGGTGTTGCCGTTGGGCTGCCATTTCGGGAAGGAACTGCTCGACACCGTCATCCGGATGCGGTGACCCGCCTTGAAGAGGTTCGAGATGGGATACATCTCGATGACGAACCGGTAGACCTCGCCGGGGGTCATCAGAACCGGCGCCTCGTCGCCCTCGCGATACCGCGCGCGCAGCATGTTCTGCCGCAGGGTCTGCGAGTAGCCGTCGGGGTGCACGTCGGTGATCGTCACCGTCCAGTCGGTGTCCACCGCGCTGGATGAGGCCCACAGTTCCACCGTCGGCATCCCGGTCACCTCGGTGTCCTCCTCCAGGACCGGGGTGGTGAAGGTGAGGCTGCGGCGGTCGGCGGGCCGGTTGTCGCGTGCGCCCATGGGCTGGATGAACAGGTCGCCGCCGATGGACGGCACCGGGTCGCGCGGGTCGTACTCGTAGGTGTCCGGGGCCTCGTCTCCGGGCGCTTCGATAGACAGGGTGCCGTCGTTGAGCGAATCGACGGAATCGGCTCTCTCGGCGCGGAAGTAGTAGTCCGTCCGGACCTCGCGGGCCAGTGGGTACTCGTTCTCGCGGCGCCAGGAGTTCGCGCCCATGATGAAGAGGCTGACCTTCGGTTCGTCCATGATGCCGTTGTCGATGCCCTTCAGGTGGTAGTCGAACCAGCGGAGGCGCAGCCCGTTGTAGTCGATCGCCGCTTCCGGTCCGAAGTCGAGGTCGCCGATCACCCGGGCGGTGATGAGGCCCGAGCCGTGCAGCCAGGGTCCGATGAAGAGCCGTTGGCTGTCCTTCGCGTTCGCCATCCCCTGGGCCTGGATGCCGTTGAAGTGCCCCACCTGCGAGTGCGGATACCGGTCGTACCAGCTCGCGTAGTGCATGATCGGGGTGTCGATCTCGCCCCAGTGCTCGTCCACCGCGTACTGCCGCCAGTAGTCGTTGTAGTAGGGGTTCTCGATCATGTCCGTCATCATCGTGGTGATCATGCTGGCGGCCATCGGGGCGCGGGTTTCGAGGCGGCGCTCGTGCCACCGCCGCCAGGCCTCGTCACCGCCGACGTAGCCGGTCCGCCGTCCCGGCTCGTCGAGCGGGACCGGCTGGACCATCTCGTTCTGGGAGAGCAGCCAGGTCGGCATGATCATGTGGAGCGCGCCGCCCGCCCAGTAGAGGTCCTTGTAGGCGTTCGACGCCGAGTGGGCACAGAACATGGCGGCCAGGTGCGGCGGCCGGGTAGGAGCGGTGAGGTACTGGTTGAAGCAGGTGAAGGACAGCCCCTGCGTCCCGACCTTTCCGGTGGACCAGGGCTGGGTGCCCGCCCACTCGATCGTGTCGTAGCCGTCCTGCCGCTCGTGCCACGCCTCGTCGAGCAGCCAGTAGTAGACACCCTCCGAGTTGTAGCGGCCGCGCTCGTCCTGGACGATCGCGACGTAACCGCGCTCGGCGAAGTAGGGCGCGTAGCGGTGGGCGCAGTCGCCCTTGTTGTAGGGCGTCCGCTCCAGGATGACAGGGAACGGCCCGTCGCCCTGATTCCTCGGCATGTAGATGTCGGTGGCCAGCTGCGTGCCGTCGCGCATCGGCACCATGACCTCCTCGCAGGTGTAGGGCTGCGCGGCGCTGGTCCCGGCGCCGAGGAACACGGCGGCGACCCCTGCTGACAGCAACACGAAGATCCGGCGATGTTTCGCGGTCATGATTGTCCTCCCGGTGGCGGCGCCGGCAGCGGCCGGGCGCGATCTGGTCCGGCCATTATGGAACGGACCCGTTCCGGGGAGGCCGACCCGGGGGTCGGGAGCGGGGAAGAGGCCTCCGGGGTCAGCCGCCCCGGGTGTGCATTTCCTGGTGCGGGTCGCTCCGGAGATCGCTGGCGGTGAAGAGCGGCGCCCGTTCGTGGTCGGGGAGGGCGGCGCGTTCCTCGGCGCCCCGATCGGCGCGGCCGGACCAGGTCCGGGCGATGAGGGCTTCCATCTCTCTTGCGGTCCGGCCCTCGCGCAGCGGCCCCCGGAGATCCGTGCCTTCGCTGGCGTAGAGGCAACGGAACCAGCGGCCGTCGGCCGTGATCCGGCTGCGGTCGCAGGTGCGGCAGAACGGCTCCGTCACCGAAGCGATGATCCCGAACGCCCGACCGTCGGGCGTCCGGTAGCGCCGGGCCGGCGCCGCCGGATCCGAGGCGGGAATCGCCTCGACGCTCCCGTAGCGGCGGCGCATCACGTCGCGGATCGCCTCGGCGTCGAAGACGAGCCCCGGCCGCCAGGCGGTCGCGCCACCGACGTCCATGTACTCGATGAAGCGGATCTCCGCTTCCTCGGCCGTTGCGAATTCGAAGAGCTCCACGATCTCGTCGTCGTTGAAGCCGCGCATCACCACGGTGTCCAGTTTCAACGGTGCGAGGCCGGCCTCCCGGGCCGCGCGGATGCCCCGGCAGACCGCCTCGAACCGGTCGCGGCGGGTAAGCGAGCGGAACCGCTCCGGGCGCAGCGTGTCGATGCTCACCGTGATCCGGTGGAGTCCGGCGGCCTTGAGCGCCTCGGCCTGATCCGCGAGGAGGACGCCGTTCGTGGTGAGCGCGAGGTCGCGGATGTGCGGCACGCCGGCCAGGCGTTTCACCAGCTCGGGCAGATGGATCCGGATGAGCGGCTCGCCGCCGGTGATGCGCACCCGGCGCACGCCCAGCGCGGCAAACCGCGCCGCCAGGAAGGCGGTCTCCTCGAACGAGAGCAGGTCCTTCCGGGGGAGCCAGACGTACTCCTCCTCCGGCATGCAGTATTGGCAGCGGAGGTTGCAGCGGTCGGTCACCGAGAACCGCAGCGTGCGCAGGGGTCGCCCCAACTGATCGCGAAGTGGGGGCGGTGTCATGCGTGCTGCCATGTCAGGGACGGTTCGGGCAAGCGTACTCCGCCCTCGCGCATGGTGGACGCAGGGGAAGCCGGGATCGCCCTCCCCGCCGGCGCCTCCCCGCGCGAATGGGCGGCGGAGGCGTGCCGCTGCTGCGGGCTCCGGTTCCGCCGGGCGACCGAGATTGTCCGGGAACGCGGACGGATGACCGGGCGGACGGACTACTGGGGTTCGCCGAGGTAGACGGGTTCGGCGTCCACCAGCTTCACCGCCCAGAGTCCGCTGTGGTGGTCGGACAGGAAGATGTGCCCCTTGTAGGGCTGCGGCCCCCAGACCATCGCCGCGTTCGGAATGAAGCTCTCCGGGTCCTCGGGCAGGAAGGACGCGATCTCCCGGCCCTGGCGGTAGAGGTCGCCGCGCAACTCGCCGGAGATGTCCACCACCCGGAGACCGCCGTTGTAATAGCCGATGTAGAGGATGTCGTCCTCTACCCAGAGGTTGTGGGTCCCCGCCTCGGGCACCTGGTAGCGGGCCACCTCGACCGGGTTGTCCCAGTCTTCCCACTCGTAGAAGTGGATCCACCCCGCCGCCCGGTCCGGGGTGTTCGGCTCACCGATCGTCTGGTAGGGGAAGGCCTCGTCGCCGCCGATCATCAAGAACTTGCCGGTGGACTCGCTGCGGTAGGGGAAGGCGGCGTGGTTCCAGCCCGTCGGGTACGGCGTGCTCCCCAGCAGGACCGGGTTGTTCGGGGCGCCGCCCATGCCGCCGCCCCCCACGTCCACCGCCACCACGCCGTCGTTCCAGTTCGACGAGTAGGCGATCCCGTCCTCGACCCACACGTCGTGGATCGAATGACCCGGCGTGTCCAGCTCGAACCGCCCCACCCGGTAAGGGTTCGTCGGGTCTTCCGCGTTCAGGATGTCGTAGCGGCGGCCCGCCGAGAGCGCGTAGATGTGGTCTTCGGCGATGAAGACGTTGTGGACGCCGCCGGTGAGCTGGTCGTCGTAGCGGGCGATCACCGAGATGCCGGTCTGGGGGTCGCTCACATCCAGGATGACCAGCCCGTTCCGGCGATTCGAAGCGCCTTCGCGGCTGATGACCGCGAACCGTGCGTCCTCGGAGACCTTGACGTCGTTGACCGTGCGGGCGTCCACCCGCACTGTGTCGATCAGCGCCATCGAGGACGGATCGGTCACGTCCCAGAAGTAGGCGTGGCCGTCCGCCCCCCAGGTGCCGGTCACCGCGTAGTCGCGGCCGTCGAGCCCTTCCCAGACCCAGAGGTCCGAGGTGTAACGGTCGCGGACCGGGCCCTGCCCGACGACCTCCACATCCTTTCGCACGTTCCGGGGCACGGCTTCCACCGTGGCGCTTGCGGAGCGGGTGAACCCGTCGGCGACGACGGTGTGGATGCCGGACCGCTCCGCGACGAAGGCTCCGTCGGCGCCGACCTGACCGATGGCGCCGGGGGCGATGATGCTGCTTGCCGGAACCCCGAAGGTAGCGAACTGGATCGGGTAGTCAGGCACCGCGTTTCCGTCCGCGTCGAGCACTGCGGCCTCGAAGAACACCACGTCCCCGGTGCGGACCATCCCGTCCGGAGCGCCCTCGAGCCGGATCGTCGCCACCGGATTCGCGCGCACTTCGAGCGCCGTCTCCCCGGTCGCGGCCTCGGCCGAGGCCGTCAGCGTCGTGCTCCCTTCCCCGACCAGGGTGAGGACGCCGAGGCTGTCCACCCGGGCCACCGCCGGGTCCGTGGTGGACCAGGCGACCTCGACATCGGTGCGGTCCGCCCCGGAGATATCGGTCACGGCCGCGGTGAGGGGGATCTCCGTCGCGGCGTAGAGATGCCCGGGCAGGTTCGCGACCGCCACCGAAGCGATCGGCGGATTCGGGATCCTCACCGGGATTTCGACCATCAGCGCCGGCTCGGCGCGCCGGTCGGCGGCCTCCGGGTCCTTCGGCACCATGGCGACCAGGGTGTGGTCGCCGGGTCGGTAGGCTTCGACGATCCCCGCAGGGTTCACGCCCACGAAGCGCCGCTGCCGCGAGTAGAAGACGACCGTCCGGTCCATCGGGTTGCCCTCGCCGTCCCGCACTTCGGCCTCGAGCGTGAGCCGCTCCCCGACTTCGAGCGTCACCTCCGACGGCGTGACCACGAGCTCGGCCGGCTCGGGACCGGTCGCCTCCCCGGCGTCCTCCTGAGCAAGCGCCGGAAGAGCGAGGAGCAGCGTCACGGCGGCCGCTGCGGCAAGACTTCGATGAAGGAAGGTTCGGGTCATGGTCGCACGGTCTCCACGGTTCCGGGAATATACGCGCGCCTCTGGCGGGAGGCCGACGCTCACGCGCTTCCGCCGCAGGCGGCCCGGGCAGGATGACCGCGATGCGGCGGCGGCTGCCCCTGGGGATCCAGAACTTCCAGCGGATCCGGGAGTTGCGGACGCCTGACAGGCGGCCGACCATCGCGGCGCGGGCCATGGAGCGCCGGCGTCCTCGCCGGCCTACGCCGCACCGAAGGCCCCTCAGGCAGTCTCGTAGGGAGCGCCACCCCCATGGAGCGCCGGCGTCCTCGCCGGCCTACGCCGCACCGAAGGCCCCTCAGAGGCAGTACCGTGGGCCGGGAGGCCCACCGACCATGCCCGCTTGCGGCGGTGG
>JAAXGQ010000020.1:0-3242 GCA_012271265.1 Vicinamibacteraceae bacterium | reverse complement strand
GTGAGGACACCGGCGCTCCCGGCGTGGTGGCCGGCGAGGACGCCGGCGCTCCCGGCGTGGTGGCCGGCGAGGACGCCGGCGCTCCATGTGGCCTGCGCCGCACCGCCGGTCCTTTGGCAGTCTCGTCCCGACAGCGCAGCCGTGCCGACGGCGTGTGGGGCCGGGAGGCCCACGGAGCGGCCCCGGCCTGATCAGCGACGGCGGCAGGCGGCGCCGGTGGCGGCATCGGCCAGCGCCGCGGCCAGCGCCTCCAGTTCTTCCGGAGCGAATTCGGCCTGGACCCGAGGAAAGAAGTCCCGCTCTTCACGGCGGATGTGGGCTCGCAGCAACTCGCCGAAGGCTCGCAGCCGCTCCCGGGTGACGCCGTCCGGTTCCCGCCCGATGGCGCGGATCATGCCCCGCATGCGCTCGTGGTCGCGCAGCAGCGCCCCCGTTCGCTCTGCCCCATCGGTCAGAACCCGCGCCGCGAGCGGGAAGAGGTGTTTTTCTTCGGCCTCGAAGTGGGGCTCGAGATCGCTCTCGAAGAACCGGAGCAGCCGCTCACCCTGATCCGTCGCCTCCTCCGGCCAGTCGGCGCCGGGGTTCGCGGCGCGGCCCCGGACCAGGCGCTCCGCCATCACCAGCCCGTGGTGGTGGTCGTGGGAGAGCGGAATCAGACTGGGATGGCGTTTCTGGGGTTTCGGTTTCACAGCTCGCTGTCCCTCCAGCCGCAGCCTGGCGCCGGCGTCAGAAACTGGCGACCGTCCCGGACCGCCCCTTCGCGAGAGCGCGCCGTTCGTGCGGCCGGGGCCGCTCTGGCGCCCGGGAGAGGCGCGGCGTTGGCGCCGCACCCGCCTGCAGAGGCGCCGGTCGGGTCGAGCCAGGAGGCCCTGACGCTTGGAGCGCCGGCCCCATGGAGCGCCGGCGTCCTCGCCGGCCCGCGCCGCACCTTCGGTGTCCTGCGCCGGCGCCTCCAGACTCGTGAAGGCGCCGGCAGGCTCTGCGGGCTACTGGGGTTCCCCGAGGAATACCGGTTCGGGATCGACCAGCTTGACCGCCCAGAGGCCGGAGTTCATGTCGCTCAGGTAGATGTGGCCCTTGTAGGGCTGGGGACCCCAGGTCATCGGGGCGTTCGGGATGTGGCCGTTCGGGTCCTCCGGCAGGAAGGACGCGATCTCCCGGCCCTGGCGGTAGAGGTCGCCGCGCAGCTCGCCGGAGATGTCCACCACCCGGAGACCGCCGTTGTAGTAAGCGATGTAGAGGATGTCGTCCTCCACCCAGAGGTTGTGGGTGCCCGCCTCGGGCACCTGGTAGCGGGCGACCTCGACCGGGTTGTCCCAGTCCTCCCACTCGTAGAAGTGGATCCAGCCCGCGGCGCGTCCGGGCGTGCTCGGGGCCCGCATCGTCTGGTAGGGGAAGGCCTCGTCGCCGCCGATCATCAGGAACTTGCCGGTGGACTCGCTGCGGTAGGGGAAGGCGGCGTGGTTCCAGCCCGTCGGGTACGGCGTGCTCCCGAGCAGGACCGGGTTGTTCGGGGCGCCGCCCATGCCGCCGCCGCCCACATCCACCGCCACCACGCCGTCGTTCCAGTTCGACGAGTAGGCGATCCCGTCCTCGACCCACACATCGTGGATCGAATGACCCGGCGTGTCGAGCTCGAACCGCCCCACCCGGTAAGGGTTCGTCGGGTCTTCCGCGTTCAGGATGTCGTAGCGGCGGCCCGCCGAGAGCGCGTAGATGTGGTCTTCGGCGATGAAGACGTTGTGGACGCCGCCGGTGAGCTGGTCGTCGTAGCGGGCGATCACCGAGATGCCGTTCTGGGGATCGCTTACGTCGAGGATGACCAGCCCGTTCTTCCGGTTCGAAGCGCCTTCGCGGCTGATCACGCAGAACATCCCGTCCTCGGAGACCTTGACGTCGTTCACGGTGCGGGCGTCCACCCGCACGGTGTCGATCAGCGCGATCGAGGACGGATCGGTCACGTCCCAGAAGTAGGCGTGGCCGTCCGCGCTGTGGGTGCCGGTCACGGCGTAGTCACGGCCGTCCACGCCCTCCCAGACCCACAGATCCGAGGTGCGGCGGTCGCGAACCGGGCCCTGGCCGACGACCTCCACGTCCTTCCGCACGTTCCGCGAGACCGCTTCCACCGACGCGCTCGCCGAGTGCGTGAACCCGTCGGCGATCACGGTGTGCGTCCCCGGTCGCTCCGCCACGAAGGAGCCGTCCGAGTGAACCTGCCCGATCGCGCCGGGGGCGATGATTCCCGTCGCCGGAACGCCGAAAGTGGCGAACTGCACCGGATAGTCCGGGACCGCGTTCCCCGAGGCGTCGAGGACTGCGGCCTCGAAGAACACCACGTCGCCGGTCCGCACCGGCGCGTCCGGGCCCCCGCTGAGCCCGATCGAGGCGACCGGGTTGGCGAGCACCTCGATCGCGGTGTCGCTGCTGGCCTCTTCCGCGCTGACCGTGAGCGTGGTGCTTCCCTCACCGACGAGCGTCAGCACGCCCAGGGAGTCCACCTGCGCAACCGCCGGATCGGCGGCCGCCCAGCTCACCTCCACGTCGTTCCGCTCCGCCCCCGAGATGTCGGTCACCGTCGTGGTCAGCGCGACCTCCGTGCCGGCATAGAGGTGGCCGGGCAGGTTCGCGACCTCGACGGCCGCTACCGGCGGGTTCGGGATCGTCACCGGGATCTCCACCATGACCGCGGGCTCGGCGCGTCGGTCCGTGTCTTCCGGATCCTTCGGCACCATCGCGATGAGCGTGTGGCTGCCCGGCCGGTAGGCCTCGACGATCCCCGCCGGGTTCACGCCGACAGAACGGCGGCGACGGGAGAAATAGACCACCGTCCGGTCCATCAGGTTGCCTTCGCCGTCCCTGACCTCGGACTCAAGGGTGAGCGAGTCACCGACCTCCAGGGTCAACTCGGCGGGGGTGATGATGAGTTCCGCCGGCTCGGGAGCAGGGGCCTCCTCGGCTTCCTCCTGGGCGAACGCCGGAAAGGCGATGAGGAGCAGCGCGACGGCCGGAATCAGTGGATGAAGGCGATTTGTTCGTGTCATGGCACAGCGAGGGCCGGGCGGCCCCTCCTGACCCGGAATATAGCGAACGAACAGAGCGCCGGCCCCATGGAGCGCCGGCGTCCCCGCCGGCCTGCGCCGCACCCTCGCTCCCTCACGCAGTCTCCTGCCGAACGCGCCGCCGTGCCGACGGACCGTGGCCGGTGAGGACACCGGCGCTCCAGGACTGGCGCGCCCTGACGA
>JAAXGQ010000222.1 GCA_012271265.1 Vicinamibacteraceae bacterium | reverse complement strand
TGTACTCAGCGCTCGGAAACTGATCCAAGCAGTGTCGATGGTCAGCGACTTTGTCCGCTTAACTGTGCAGCGATTCTGTCCTCTCGCTGGTCGCGCTCCCGATCATGCCACAGGCAGGCGGCCCGGCGGACCGCCTGCGCGGACGTAGTGTCTGACGGTCCTGCGCGAGATGCCGAGCAGCCGGGCCGTGGCTCGCTGCGAGAGCCCCTGTAGCTGAGCTTGCTGGATCGCCTTCCAGCGCTCGGCCTGTCTCGGGGTGGGCGGGCGGAGGGCCTTGACCGTCGCCTGCGGGGCGGCGCCGTTGCCGTTCGTGGCGGCCGGGAGCACCGGTCGGCCTGACGGAGCGCCGCCGGAGCCGAGGCCGGAGGCGACACGCTCCAGCGCGGGGTCGCGGGCCAGTTCGGAGCGACGCTCGCGCAGCACCCCGGCGCGGGGCGGAGCCAGCTGGCTGGGGATGGTCTCCCCCTGGTGGCGCACGGTCAGCTCGCCGCCGGGGGACTCGAGCACCTCGACGCGCGCGCCGGCGTAGCTGGTGCGCTGCGCCGAGGGCAGCAGCTGCAGCGTGCGCCAGCGGTACTTGACGGTGTTGTCGCGCGCGACCGTGCGCGGGTGCCGGAAGCAGAGGATGGCGTCGAGGTCGAGCGCCGGGCCGAGCGGTCGCCAGGCCGGCCCGGGCTCGCGGGCGGCGACGGCGAAGCGCTCGTTGACGCGCGGCAGGAAGCGCTCGAGCACGGCCTGCGCCTCGGCGATGGTGGAGGCCCCGGCGAGGCGCAGTTCCGTCACGAGGCGGTCCTGGAAGGTGCCTGCGGCACGCTCGACGCGGCCCTTGGCCTGCGGGGAGCGGGCGAAGATCTGGCGGACCCCAGCTCCGCCATGGCGCGCGCGAACTGGGTCGAGGCCTCGTGCTCGCCGCGCCTGCGGGCGGAGGCGCGGAAGACGGCGTGGCGGTCACTGTAGAGCGCGAGCGGGATGCCGTGGCGACGGACGACCCGCTCCATGAGCAGGAAGTAGCCGCGGGCATCCTCGGCGGGGCGAAACAGCGCGTGGACGACGGTGCCCGTGGCGTCGTCGACGGCGAGCAACAGGGCGAAAGCGCGGACCGCGCTCCCCGAGCCAGGCGTGGTGACTGCCATCGACCTGGAGGAGCATCCCCTCGCGCGGCATGCGCTCGCGCCGGGCGCGGTGCAGCGGTGGGCGGCGGCGGCGCGGGCTCGGGATGCCCGCCCGGGTCAGGATGCGCCGCACCGTGGAGCGGCTGAGGGCGATGCCTTCACGCTCGTCGAGGAGCTCGGCGAGGTGGCTGTGGTTGGCCCCGTCGTAGCGCGTGGCGGCGAGGCGGGCCACCTCGGCCGTCAGGTCTTCGGGGACGGCGTTGTGGGGACGGCGGCCGCGGTTGCCGTGGGCGAGCGCCCGCGCGCCGCGTTTCCGGTAGGCGGCGAGCAGCCGCCGCGCGTGGCGTGTACTGAGGCCCATCAGCGCCGCCGCTTCTCCGATCTCGATCTCCCCGGCGATGACGCTGTTGAGGACGTGGAGCCGTGCCTGTTCGTGCTGGTGCAATGTCACTTCCTTCATGGAAGGACAGATTCGCTGACCAGTTAGCGCGGACGGAGTCGCTGACCATCAACAAGTTGATCGGTCCAAACCAGACCACCCGCAGGGCGTCCTGGTCTTTGCGAATGGTACTCCTATGCACCACCTCCCGGTTGATCCAGCTGATCCTCGCTCGCCCCGGTCGCGTGCCCGGTCCGATAGGAGGGACCGCGCGTTGTGAGGATGTGAGCGTGATGCCCGAGGCGGTCGAGCGGCGCCGTGGCGAGCTTCTCATCGCCGAAGACCTGCACCCACTCGCCGAAGGCGAGGTTGGTGGTGACGATCGTCGAGCGCCGCTCGTAGCGGTCGGCGAGCAGGTTGAAGAGCAGTTCTCCGCCGGCCCGCTCGAAGGGCACGAAGCCGAGTTCGTCGACGATCAGCAGCGCGACGCGCAGGTAGCGCCGGTAGAGCGTGCCGAGCGTGTGCTCGTCCCGCGCCTCGACGAGGTCGCGTACGAGGTCGGCGGCGCGGATGAAGGCGACGCGGTAGCGGCGGCGGGCGGCCTCGCCGCCGAGCGCGATCGCGAGGTGCGTCTTGCCGGTGCCGATCGG
>JAAXGQ010000221.1 GCA_012271265.1 Vicinamibacteraceae bacterium | reverse complement strand
GGGGATCGCCACCACCACCGGCGCCGGTGGCTCCGCCGGAGGTCGAGGGGCCTCTGCCGGGGCACGGGCGGTTTCCACCCCGGTCCGCCCGCCGCCCACGCCGGGCGGTGGAACGTTGCCGCGGTCGTGGGGGCTCCGGGACGGCTCCGGGACCGGGGGACCGGACTCCGCGCCCGCCGGCGCGTCACGGGCCCCGGAACGCCGCAGCTGCTCGCGCACCCACGCGCAGGCCTCCTCGAAGACCCGCCGCAGCTGCGCCAGGTAGCGCTCGACGACCGCACGCGCCGCGTCCTCCCATGTCGGCTTCCGCGTCCGCTCCCGGCGGCGCGTCGCCTCCTGGTGCTCGGCGACGAGACGCGCGTGCTCCCGCGCGGCCGCCGGCGCGTGGTGCTCCGCCTCCGCCCGCGCGCGCAGGTGGGCGTCGTCGGCGGACTGCCGGCGCCGCACCGCGGCGACCGTGTCCCGCACGAACTCGTCCTCCGTCGTGGACGCCAGCCGGTCGAGCGTCTCGTCGGAGACGGCCAGCGGCGGGTCCGGGTTGCCCGGCCCGGCCTTCGCCCGCGGCAGCCGCGCCTCCGCCACGTCGGCCGCGAGCTGGACCTGCTCCTCGTGGGAGGCCCCCGGCGACGCGGATGCCCCTGCCGGAGCCCGGACGTCCGCCGCCCCTCCGACCTGGCTGTCGCCGCCGGCGGGCCGCGGGACTGCACTGGAGGTCTCTCTGGAGGCCTCTGACGGCTCGGGGACCTGAGTGCCGTTCTCGGGTCCGGCAGCCGCTCTCCGGGCATCCTCGTGCGGCGACGCCACCGGCACTTGGGCGTCCGCCCCCCGCGGCCGCTCCGACTCCTCCCGCAGGCGCCGCAGTTGTCGGTCCACCGCCGCCAGCTCCGACCGCAGACGCGCCGTCTCCGCCGCCGTCGCCCGCGCCAGCTCCCCCCGCTCCGTCTCCCGGCCGTCGCGGCCTTTCCGGTCCCGCTCGATCGCCGCTGCCGCAGGTCCCAGATGCCGACCGGGAGGATGCCGCCGCAGGTGCTCCGCTGTCGCACGGTCCCCCGCCGCCTCCGCCCGCTCGATCCGCGTCGCGTGGCTCTCCGCCGTGATCCGCTCCGGACGCCCCGCACGCTCCAGGTGCGCGTTCACCAGACGCTCCCAGCGGCCCCGCGTCGCCTCCACCCACGAACGGTCCTTCAATCCCCGGTCCTTCGCCGCGCCCCCCGCCGCCGGGTCCTTCCGGTTCGCCCGACGGAACCACCCCGCCGCGTCCCGCGACACCCCGTCGTTCACCCGCTCGCTCAGCACCACGTGCACGTGCGGGTTCGCCGGCTCCCCCGGCGTCTTCGGACGCCCCGCGTGGATCGCATACGCGTACGGCAGCTTCCCCGACGCCAGCTCCTCCACCCACGCGCGCACCAGCTCCCCGCGCTGCTTCGAGCCCAGCTCGTTCGGCAACGCACTCTCCACCTCCAAGAACAGGCGCCCGTTCGCGCGCTCGTACACGTCCGCTGCCGCGAACAGCGCACGCGCGTCTCCCTCCGCCCACGCCGGCAGGTTCCCCGAGCCGGCCTCCACCAGGTCGTCACGGCCGCGCTCGTACTTCCCCTCGCGGCGCACGTAGTCCACCTTCGCCGCGCCCGACTGGCCGCCGCCCCGGCTCCCGCTCGAACACCGCACGTGACAGATCGCCATGGGCGCTCAGATGTTTCCGCGCACGGCCGTTTCCCAACAGGTAAACGGGGAAGTGCGCCCTTCCGTCGTCCTCCGGACTCCTCGGGCTGTCAGGTCCCTCCGGGGTCATCCTATGATACGCTACTCCCCGATGGCTGCGCAGCGCTCCTGCGACGACCAGATCCGGGCGCTCGAGGACAAGCGCCGCAAGCTCGACGCGCAGCTCGCCCGGCTCCACGCCGTAGGGCGCGCCGAGGCCCGCAAGCGTGACACTCGGCGCAAGATCCTCGCCGGCGCCGTCGTCCTCAACCAGGCCGAGGAGAACGAGACCGCAAAGACCCGCCTCTGGAAGCTCCTCGACCAGGCCCTCGTCAAGGACCGCGACCGCGAGCTCTTCGACCTACCGGCCACCGAGGAGACATCCCGATGACGGAGATCGCGTCTGCTGATCCTGCCCGCCACCAATCGGGCGGTCTGGCCGTGGCTCTCGCCAAGCTCAATCTTGATGCTCTCACCGTCGCCGACGCTGTGGCCGACGTCGCCGGCATGGCCGGCGAGAACGTCACCACGGCAATCCGCGCCGACCTGAAGGAACTCCGGGCCGACGTGACCGCCCGGATCGACACCCTCACCAGCGAGACCAATGCTCGGTTCCACGAGACGAACGCCCGGATCGGCGAGACCAACGCCCGGATCGATACCCTCGTGGGCTCGGTCCAGTCTCTCCAGCGCGAGATCAGCACGCTCCGCTGGATGATCGGGGTCGGCTTCACCCTGTTGAGCGTCTTCCTCGCCCTCTCGACGTTCCTTCGGGGTGGTTCACCCGTCCCCTAAAGCGCCCGTTGCAGGGGGTACGCGTGGCGTTGGCGTGGTGGGGGCACCACCGCTACAGCGGTGGTGAGTTCTTCCTGAGAGCGCCACCCAGCGTCACCAGTACGGAGTTGACGCCAGATGCTACACCCCGGGTGGAGCGGTCGGGCCGGCCCCCGAAGGCCGGCCCCGACCGCCTCCACGACTTCCCCCTGTCGGAGTCGTCGTCGTGGCGACCTCAGATCCCCAGTTTTATTGGTCTAATTCAGCCCAGGCGTAGCATCTAACGTCACGATCCGTAGCATCTGGCGTCACTCCCTGTAGCATCTGGCGTCACTCCTCAATCCCACGGGCACCCGCTCCCGGGCGCGTAGCATCTGGCGTCACTCGGTCGGATTCGACTTGGGCGGCAGGTAGCGCCGGCCGATGATGTGGAGGTCACCGTCGTGCTCCATCCGCCGGAGCGCAGCCTTGGCGCGCTGGAGCAGGTCGCGCCGATTCTGGTTCCGGCTCGTTGGGAAGCACAACTCGATCAGATCGTCGTCCGACAACGGCTCGTAGCGGTCGGGGTCGTGTGACTGGAGCCAGTGCGACTTGCGCCGGTTCGCGGGGATCCGCGTGACGCCCGGCACGAACCAGCGGTAGGCGAGCCCGAGCATGGCACGGTACGCGACCTCGGACTTGCGCCCCCAGAAACGGAGGCGTGGCCGGTTGATGACCGGGCCGGACTGCGAGCCGGGCGGCAAATGGACAGTGAGCGTCACAAGGTCATCGAGCGCGCCGGGGCCTCGTGGGATGTCGGCCAATGTGACGACGCGGCGGAGCCCGCCCTTGCCGGTCGTTGGGTCGTGCCATGGGAAGCGGGCCTCGTGGCGATCCAGGGCCTCCGCCGCACGCATGAACACCGGCCAGTATTCGTTGGGCCGGGGTCGGCGGTCGCCGTAGAACCACGCCAAGAACTCGCGAAGCGTGACGCCCTCGGGAGAGACAGGGCGGTCCGTAGCCAACCCGAAGTTCCGGCCCATGACGGCCATGACGCCCTCGATGAAGACCCGCAGCGCCATGTTAGCGGCGGGGGAGCGGCCCGTATGGTCGCCGGGGGCTGCGCCTAGGTCGTAGAGCGCAAGCGGTAGGGACGGGCCGACGTGGGCCTTGTGCTCAAACCCCGGCAGCCACCCGGAATCGCCCCGCAAGACATGGGCCGGCGGCTGGAAGAGTGCCACCCGATTGGGCCTCTGCGTGTCGGGCCGGCGCATCGCCAGCGACGCGGGGAGGATCGGATCGTCGCGCCGGTTCGGCGGGACGGGCTCCCCAACACCGGCCATCGGTGCGATAACCCGCAGCGCTGTACGACCGGCCCATTCCGTCAGCGCGTTCGGCAGCTTGCGGGCGGGAGTCAGGTGTAGCCAGAGCAGCAGCCCACCCACACCCATCGGGAGTTCGCCAACGGCGGCCAGCAGATCGGGGTGCTGCGCCTTGAGCTCCCTGGTGGCCGGCAGCCGTTCCAGCGCCAGCCCGCCGAGCGCCAGCCGGTCATGCGAGAGCGGGAATCCGAGCATGGCGCGCCGCTCTTCGGCTGCGGCGTAGATGCGATCCGGGTTTTCGCCAGTGATCGCTGCTCGCCAGATCGCCCGGTTGCTCTCCCGGTGCGCTTCCCGTTCAGATAGGTGCTTCGCCATCGGTTGGCGGGAGTTGATCGCCGCCGGCAGCCGCGACGTGATAGGCGTCGCCGCCGATGTAGTCGAGCGTGAGCGTGTCCACCGGCCAGCGGCCAACCCCTACGAGCCGGCGCCGGTCGGAGTCGGCCCGGGGGCACCGCTCCAGCTCTTCGCCCTTGCCGGGCTTCACGGGGTAGAAGTCGAGCATCACGTCTACGCTCGCCCCGATGTCGCGGGAGTCGGCCAGGGCGCCGTCCGACTTCCGGACGTGATGCACCAGCAGCACGGCCGCGCCCGCCTCAGCGAGTCCGCGCAGCTGGTTCAGGATGCGGCGCATCGCGGCGGCGTCGTTCATGGTCTCGGCGCCCGCCGCGACCGCGAACGCCGTGAACGAGTCAATCACGATCAACCCAGCCTCCAGGCGCCGGAGCGCAGGCAGAGCGCCTCGCGCGCCAGCCGGCGCGATGTAGACGCCAGCATCCGGCGCCACGCCGAGCGCCCGCAGCCGAGCGGCTGCGAGCCGTACAGGTTCCTCAGTGATAATGGCCACCAGTCCGCAGCTCGCGGGCTGGCCAAGGAACGGCTGCCCGTTGCACGCCGCCGCGATCGCCTGACCGATCAGCGTTGACTTCCCATCCTTGGGGGCGCCGCCGATCACAGAGATCGAGCCCCGCCACGCCAGCCCCGGCAACACAACAGCGGGCACCATTGAGCCACTCTCCGCGTCGGCCAACGAGACAAACGGCGCCGTCGATGCCGGGTCAGCGGCCAGCAGGGACGCATCATCGAGTGCCTCAGCCGCGGCCCGGATCGCGTTCACGTCGAGGCGGTCCGACGCCGCCTGTAGGTCGCGTTCGCACCGGCGCTGCCGGACGATGGCGGCGTAGTGCTCGACGTTCGTGCTCTTCGGCACGCCGGTATCGAGCGCGGCCAGGTACACCACCCCCCCAGCCCGCTCCAGGTCGGCGGTGCCGAGAGCGTCTCGGACCGTGATCAGGTCCGCCACGCCGCTGCGGTCGGTCACGGTCCGGATCGCCCGCCAGATCAGCGCGTGGGCAGCGCGGTAGAAGTCCGCTTCCGTAAGCAGGTCGGCGGTGCGGTCCGCCGCTTCGGGGTTGATCAGGCACGCGCCGAGAACCGCCCGCTCCGCGGCCAGGTCATGCGGCGGCGGGTCGTCCCGGCCGGTCATGACGTACCCCCGGCTGCGAGCGCCAGCAGCACGACGAACGCGAGCATGACGGCCAGCAGGAACAGCACGATGGCGCCGGAAGCCCTCTTCAGCTCGCCTCTTCCAGACAACGCTCGATGAACGCGTTGATCTCGGTGTTCATCTTGGTCTGTCGGATGGCGCAGTACGCCTTGAAGCGCGCGTGAGTCCGCGCATCTAGGTCCACGGTCAGGCGTTTGGTGTGGCCGGTTGTCGGCGTGGGCGCGTCAACTTGGCGGCCGACCCAGTTATCCGCGCTGGTGGCAACCTGCTGCGGCCGGACGGGGATGTCGATTTTCTTGCTCATGCCTCCTCCGTCAGCTCGTCGACGAACGCTTCGACCTCCTGAGCGGCCCGGCTGGCGGGGTCGAGAGCGGCAACCGTCTGACCACTGGCGAACGCCTCTGCGAAGGCCACGCGTTGCGAGATATCGGCGCTCAGGATGGGGATGTCCAGCGTCTGTAAGGCGCCCCGAACATCGCGCCCTAGGACTGTGTTTACGATTTTCCTGTTGAGAACAATAACAGTTTTCAGGTTTTCATTAAACACGCGGCCGTCGTTGATCAGGTCGACCGTCTCACTGGTAGCCCACACGTCAGGCGGTGACGGCTGGACGGGAATCAGAACTAGGTCGGCCGCGAGGATGATTGACTTGACGAGCTCATGAATTCGCGGCGGCCCGTCGATGACGATGTGGTCGTAGTCAGCCGCAATCGGCGCCAGCTCCTTGTGTAGGGTCGGCTTCGCCATGCCGACCACGCTGAATCGGTTCTCGCCGGCCCGGACGGTCGACCACTTCGAAGCGGAGGCCTGCGGGTCCGCATCGATGAGCAGCACGCGAGCGCCTCGCCGGGCCAAGGCGTCGGCAAGGTGAATCGAGAGTGTCGTCTTCCCGACGCCACCCTTTTGACTGACCAGTGCGTATACCATTATTTATACATACCATTTATATCTGTGTTTGTGTCGATCCACTCGGCGAGGTTAGGGGAAGCCGGTGGTGGGGATGGTCGAGGTGAGGGGTGCCAGTCGCCGGCTAGGAGGTGGGCAGCTAGGGAGCCCATAAGCCCCTTTATGAGGCCT
>JAAXGQ010000220.1:670-1575 GCA_012271265.1 Vicinamibacteraceae bacterium | reverse complement strand
AGGGGATAAGCGCGAAAATTTTTGCAAATCCCGCGTTTAAATCGTCTTAAAATGGCTAGAAAACAAGATTTTACCGGCGTTTCAGAGGGTGTTTTTCGGCGGGAATTTCCGGTGTTTTTCGGGGTGTGGAATCGCGTGGAATTTTCGCCCTCCCCCTGGCCGGGCAGGCTGGTTGATTTGGGGTTGTGGACGGCGTAGATTGACCCTGGCGCCGGAAGCATTCCGCACTACTCTCATGCCTTCGGGCGAGCGCGGGGCCTTTGCGACCCGCCCGGCGCCATTTATCCCCTTTCACTCTTGATTTTCTTCATCCGTCGCCGCGCTGTGTTGAGGTCGCGGCGACGTGCCTTGTGCAGGCTTGAAAGGTAGGCCTCACTTCCGTCTTTCGTCGCCTTTACCACCGCCCGCCACAGGCGGCCATCCTCTTCCAGGAAGCCGATCGCCCGGGTGCCGTGTTCTGCGAACAACTCACCCTCGTCGAATATCCGCTGCACCCTGGCGTAGTCCTTAGACTCCAGGTCATGGTGATTGACGGTCTGCTTGGCGGCGGTCTCGCCGGAAAGCCGGACGGTTTTCGATTTGCCGCCGATGGCATTAAGGACGGCGGCGGAGAGGACGGCCACCGGCCAGTCGCCGCCCGAGGCGCCCGAGAGATGGCGGCGGAACAGCGGCGTGGCCCAGGGCTGCCCGACGGCGGTGCGGGCGAGGGCGTCCGGCGCGGCGTCGATCTTGCCGATCAGGCGGTCCGCGGCGTCCTTGCCGAGATCAATCGTCCCCACGTTGTGGGCGAAGCCGGGGTCGATGCCGGCGGGCACCTGGACGATGCGCCCGTTGCGTTTGTCGAGCCAGGGCCGGGTCAGTTCGGAGCCCGGCGGCGGGCCGTCCGAGACCTTGTATCCGAAACG
>JAAXGQ010000220.1:0-514 GCA_012271265.1 Vicinamibacteraceae bacterium | reverse complement strand
TGTGGATCCAGCAGCCCTGATGCCGGACCGCCCCGTTGCGCGCCTCGACATAGGCCTCGTAGGCGCCGTAGCCGTGGCTCACCAGGGTTCCGGCGTAGTCGCCGAGGAAGCCGGCCGCATGCCGGTGCCGGCGGGAGCCGGCGAAGGGGAACACCACCTCGCCCCGGTCGCCGAGCACCGGCCAGAAGTAGCCCTTCTTCATGCTGCCGGGCTTGCCCGGGTGCCGCCCGGCCCGGATCGGGGTCTCGTCCATCTCGATCACGGCGCTCTGCAGCACCGAACGCCACTGCGCGTCGTGGATCGGCTTCAGGAGCGCGGTCGCCCGGTTGGCCCACAGGCTCAGAGAGCCCCGGTTGACGGTGATGCCGGCGGCGGCCAGCATCCGGTGCTGGCGGTAGAGCGGCAGGTGCCAGAGGAACTTGTCGATCAGCAGGGCGGCGACGAAGGAGACGTCGGCGCAGCTGTTCTTGAACACGCCTTCGCGGGCCGGGGCGCCCGCCAGGGCGCCGGTCTC
>JAAXGQ010000219.1 GCA_012271265.1 Vicinamibacteraceae bacterium | reverse complement strand
GAGGACGCCGGCGCTCCATGGGACACCGGCCCCGGTGACAGGGGCTCCATAATCAGGGGGAAGACCGAGGAGGCCCCGCTCATGTTCCAGAGAATGCTGCCGATTCTGATGCTGCTTGCCGCTGCCGCGGTGTCAGCGCAGGACCACGCGAAGATCCAGACCGACTTCCCGGCCGAGGAGTTCGTGGAACGACGCGCCCGGGTCATGGACGCGATCGGCGACGACGCCATCGCCCTCGTCCAGGGGGCGCCGGCGGATCCGGGGTTCCGGGTCTTCCGACAGAGCAACGAGTTCTACTACCTCACCGGGATCGAAGTCCCCCACGCCTACCTGCTCATCGACGCGCGGAGGCGGCGCTCGGTGCTCTTCCTTCCCCGGCGGGATCCGCGGAAGGAGCGGGGGGAGGGGAAGCTGCTCTCCTCCGAAGACACCGAGGAGGCCATCGCCGCGAGTGGCGTGGACGAGGTGTTCGGCATCGAGCAGATCGCCCGGCAGCTCTACGGCTTCGCCCTCCGGCCTCCGTCCCCGACGCTCTACACCTTCCTGAGCCCGGCGGAGGGACGGATGCAGAGCCGGGACGAGAACCTGATCGGCCACGCCCAGCAGGTGTCGGACCCGTGGGACGGGGCGGCGTCGCGGGAAGGGGCCTTCGTTCAGAAGCTGCGCGAGCGGTACCCGCAGTTCCCGATCGCCGACCTGACGCCGATCGTGGACACCATGCGTCTTCACAAGTCGCCCCGCGAGCTGGAGCTGATCCGGCGGGCGAGCGAACTGGCCGGCATGGGCATCATGGAAGCGATGCGATCCACCAGGCCCGGCCTCTTCGAATACCAGCTCGACGCGGCGGCGTACTACATCTATCGGATCAACGGGTCGCAGGGCGAGGGCTACCGCTCCATCACCGCAACCGGAATGAACGCCTACTACGGCCACTACTACCGCAACGACGCCGAGCTGAAGGAGGGCGAACTGATCCTCATGGACCACGCCCCCGACTACCGCTACTACACGAGCGACATCGCCCGCATGTGGCCGGTCAGCGGCGTCTTCACCCAGGACCAGCGGAAGCTCTACACCTTCATCGTCCGTTACAGCGCGGCGCTCCTCTCCCGCCTCCGGCCGGGCGTCACCCCCGACCAGGTGATGGACGGCGCCGCCGAGGAAATGGAGCCGGTGATCGACGAAATCGGGTTCACCAACCCCCTTCACGAGCGGGCCGCGAGGGAGGCGTTGGTCTTCCGGGGGCACCTGTCCCATCCGGTCGGACTCGCGGTCCATGACGTGGGCAACTACCGCGCCCGCCCCTTCGAAACCGGACTCGTATTCGCGCTGGATCCCATGCTCTGGGTCCACGAGGAGCGGCTCTACGTGCGGATGGAGGACGTGGTCGCGATCACCGAGAACGGCGTGGCGAACTTCACCGACTTCATGCCGCGCACGGTGGACGAGATCGAGGCCTTCATGCGGGAGCAGGGAGCGCTCGAGCTCGTCCCGCCGAATCCCGGGACCCCGCCGCCGCCACCACGTTGATGTCGCTGCACCGGCCGGTGGAAACAGAGGCCAGCCATGGCGGACCCGCGACGGAACCGGGTTCGGGAGCTCGTGGAGGAGGTGCTGGCCGAGACTTTCGGAAGCGAGGCTCGTTCTACGATTCGGCGGCCCGCTTCACGAAGTCCAGTGTGTTGAGGGATCTCGAGTTGACGGAGGCGGCGATGGATTCCTTCGACCAGGCGCCGGATCGGGATCAGCGGGCGCCGTCTTCGTGCTGTTCCGCGAGCGCGCCTGACTGACACCTGAGGGACGACCGTCCGCCCCGCGCATCGCGGCTCCCCCCAGGACCCGGGACCGACATGTCGCGGAAACGGCTGAACTTCCTGTTCCTGAACGTCGGGCACTTTCTGGATCACCTGTTCATGCTGATCTTCGCAACGGTCGCGGCGCTCCGGCTCGCGGAGGAGTGGGGGATGAGCTACGCGGCGCTCATTCCCTACGCCACGCCCGGGTTCGTGGCGTTCGGGCTCGGCGCGCTCCCGGCCGGCTGGATCGCCGACAAGTGGAGCCGTCAAGGGATGCTGGTCCTGTTCTTCGTCGGGATCGGAGCGAGCTCGATCCTGACCTCGCTGGCAGACTCGCCGACCGAAATCGCGTTGGGACTCCTCGCGATCGGGGGCTTCGCCTCGATCTACCACCCGGTCGGGCTCGCGATGGTCGTGGAGGGGCGGAAGAAGACGGGCGTTCCGCTGGCGGTGAACGGCGTGTTCGGCAACCTGGGAGTCGCCGTCGCGGCGTTGCTCACGGGGTATCTCATCGACACCGGCGGCTGGCGCCACGCGTTCGTGGCGCCTGGCGCGATCTCGATCGGGATCGGCGCCGCCTACGCGGCATTCGTTCGGGTAGGCCGGGAATCCCGAATCGGTCTTCCGGACGTGCCCGCGGCCGCCGGGGAGGCCGCTGCCGGCGCGTCTGCGATCGACCGCGCCACCTTCGTCCGGGTGCTCTCCGTCGTTGTGTTCACGGCCGCGGCCGGGGGGCTCATCTTCCAGAGCACCACGTTCGCGCTTCCGAAGATCTTCGACGAACGGCTCGCCGGACTCGCCGGTTCGGCCACCGCGATCGGGGGCTACGCATTCGGGGTGTTTGCAATCGCGGCGCTGGCGCAGCTCCTGGTCGGTCATCTCGTGGACCGGCATGCCCTGCGCACCGTCTTCGCGGTCGTCGCGGGACTCCAGGGGGTCTTCTTCGCGCTCATGTACGAACTCACCGGGTTGGCGGCCGTGGTGGTCGCGACCGCCTTCACGTTCGTCGTCTTCGGCCAGATCCCGATCAACGACGTGCTCGTCAGCCGCATCGCGAAGAGCGCGTGGCGAAGCCGCGTCTATGCCGTTCGCTACGTCGTGTCCTTTTCGGTGATGGCCTCCAGCCTCCCGGTCATTGCGGGGATCCACGCGGCCTGGGGCTTCGGCGCGCTCTTCGTCGCGATGGCGGTCGCGGCCGGCGGCATCCTGGGCGCCGTCCTCCTGTTGCCCACCCGCGGCGCGGTGGCCGGGCGGCCGGTCAGCGCTCGATGTTGATCGTGACCGTGGCCGGCGCGCCGTCTTCCGTCAGGCCGTAGTACTCCAGCCGGAACTGGTCGCTCCCGTAAGCCGGCCCCCTCGGCGATCCCTCGTGGATCTGCCGCAGGATGCCGATGTTGCCAAGCGAAAGAATGTGTCCGGGCGCGAGTTCCTTTCCCGAGTCCCGGAGCTGGTCCCGCAGCCAGCGGACGGCCTCGATGGGGTCGTACCACGCGGCCATGGAGCCCTGCTGGATGACCGTGTCGTTCTCGTCGAGCACGGCGAAATCGAAGGAACGGAGGCGGGCGAGCCATTCCTCGGTGGGCTCGATGGGGACGGGCTCGCCGGCGAAAGCCCAGCGGGAGATCATGTTGGACACGATCATGCGGTTGACCGTGGCCGTTTCCGGGTCGTAGTGGGGATCCGGGATCTCGGCGAACGGCACGACGGCGTCGAGTCCGGCCAGGATCTCGAGGTCCGTCCCGGCGGTGTTGATCGAGCCGTCGCCCACCCGGAAGGCGAAGTCGGCTTCGAGGAAGCCGGCGGTGGTTTCGTCCACCCGGATCGCGTCGCCGTCATCCCGGAACATGCCCGAAAGCAGGTGGGCGCGGATGCCGCCGGCAGGGAAGTTCGGGTTCGGCGGGTTGGGATCGTGACCGCCGGTCTTGTAACCGACCACCTCGCCCATCGGCAGGATCTCCACCATCGTGTCCTGCCAGCGGTACGCCTCGGCGAGCGGCATTTCGTGGACGAACCCGGTGAGCATGCGGAGGTTCACGAAATCGTCGGCCATCCGGGCGACTTCAGTCCGGATCGCCGCGTCCGGGTCCTCGTGGTCCTCCCGATCCGGGGCGGGAGCGCAGCCGGAAAGGAGGGCAGCCACGAGCACCCCGACGAGTGGATTTCGCATCCCGCTGGTGATCCGGCTGGCCGGACCCGAGGTTCCTGCTTCCATCAGGTCGAAGGAAGCGTGACGACCTCGCAGCGGACGCCGGGGGCGCGGGCGAGGCGGCGGTCGAGGGTCACCAGCGGGCAGCCCAGCTGCTCTGCCAAGGCGACATACCATGCGTCGTAGCTGGTCAGATTCCGACGCAGTTCCCAGATCCGGCTGGCGAACGGAGCGAACGGAGAAAGACGGACGGGGAAGCGCAGAAGATCTCGCAGCGCCGCCGTCGCCTCGGGGACCGAAACCCGACCTCCGAGCTCCAGTCGGCGAAGCCCATTGCTGGCTTCGACCAACACAAGTTCCGGCGCCGCCATCGAGCCCTTCGCGATCCACGATTCCGCCCACTCGGCTACCTTGCCGCGATCCGCCAGAGCGGCAAGCAGTACCGACGCATCGGCAACGAACGTCATTTGCGGTCCGCGTGCACGGCAGTGAGGATTTCGGAGGCTGAAACTCGTGTTCCGGCCAATTGCTTCCGGGCCTGCACCTGCGCGAGCCATTCGTTGACAGTGGGCTTCGACGCGAGTGATTCGAGTTCCTGGAGCAGATACGCCTGCATGGACTGACCGTTCTGTGCGGCGCGGGCAGCGAGTCTGTTGCGAACGGCGGTCGGCACGCGACGGATCGTGATCTGGACAGACATGGCAGTCATTATGCCATCATTAGCAGCGCTGTGCTGTCGCACGTGCCAGGCGCCGACATCGGCGTCACCGCGGCGGCCTGGTCGGTTCGCCGCCCGATTCGCCGGGCCCCCCCCGCCAGGACTCCGCTCGACACGAACCGTTCCGGTCCGGTTCCCGACTGGGACTAGAGTCACAGTCATGATTTGGGTCAACATGCACCAGGCCAAGACCCACCTGTCGCGGTACGTGGCGCGCGTGGTGGCGGGCGAGACCGTCGTCCTGTGCCGGCGCAACCAACCCGTGGCGGAGATCCGGCCGCTTCCGCAGCCCCCCGTCGAGCCGCGTCCCTTCGGACTCGCCAAGGGCGCCTTCTCCGTGCCGCCCTCGTTCTTCGAGCCGTTGCCAGACGAGGAGATCGCCGCCTTCGAAGAGCGCGGAGAATGAGGTTGCTGCGGGGGGCGGCGGGCACAACGCGGTGGGAGCGTTCCCGTGCCGCGCAACAAAAAAAGGGGGAGCCTCCGAAGAGGCTCCCCCGTGAGACGGGAAGGTCCGATCAGAAGCTGAGCTTCGCGGTCACGCGGACAATCCTCGGAGGAAGCACCCGCGAGGGCTGCAGGTAGCGCGAACCGAAGCTGGTGATCAGCGCGTCGGCCGCCTGCGAGTTGAAGATGTTCGCGAAGTCGGCGCCGATCTCGATGCGCGCCTGGTCAATGTCGAACCCCCTGCGGAAGTTGATGTCGAGCAGGTTGGCAACGGTCTCGGTGCGCTCGTCCCCGCGCTCGTAGGCGTAGATGGATTCCGATCCCTGCACGAGCCCGGTGGCCCGGGCGGTCGCAACCAGCGGGCTGCCGGCGCGGGCCCGGTAGTTCCACGCGATCTGGATGTCGAGCGGGGCGATGTAGCTGCCCGCCACGTTGAACACCCACGGCACGTCGGTCAGGATGGCGCCGTCGAGCCGGTTGATCTCCCGGTTCGGGTTGTTCCAGTCGGTGCCGTCCCAGGGCAGGGAGTGCGGAACGCCGCGGTGACTGGAGAAAGTCGCCCCTCCCAGCAGCTGCCAGCGGTTCGAGAACCGCTTCTGAAGCTGGAACGCAACCCCGTTGTAGTTGGTCTTCAGCTTGTCGACGTTTGTGATCGTGTTGTCCTGCAGACCCCGGTACGCCTCCTGGAGTTCGTACACCTCGTACGTCGCCTGCGGGCAGCTCGAGCATTCGAAGCTGGTCAGCGTGTAGGCCGACGGCGGCCGCGCCAGGTTCAGACTCCCGAGGGAATCCCGGTGCTGGCGGCGGTGGTAGGTGGCGCTGAAGGAGACCTCGGTGCCGAGGGTCATGTCCACACCGAGCGAAATGTCGTCGCTGTAAGGCCGGCTCGAGTTCTTGTCGTACGGCGAGGCGCCAGCGCCCGAGAAGCCGTTGAACTGGGAGAGATCGATCTCGGGGCTGTCCACCAGCGTGCCGGACGGGCCCATGTCCACCAGCCTGTCGCCGTCGAGGTCGTTCCAGCCAACCCAGGCGGAGCGGCCGGCGTTCGGGTTCGCGCTCCCGGAGAGCCCGTTCCCCATCTGGGTGTAGTAGCGGCCCCAACCGCCCTTCAGGGCGGCGCGGCCGTCGCCGAAGAGGTCGTAAGCGAAGCTCAGCCGCGGGCCGATGTTCATGGGCCAGTCCGGAAGACCCCCGATTTCCGAAGTAACCTCGAAGCTGGCGTCGGTAAGTTGCTCCGAGAGCGCCGTCCAGGTGCCGACCGGGCTGCTTTGCACGGGGATGTAGCCGTAGACGCCATCGAGCCGGACGCCGAGGTTCAGCGTGAGCCGGTTGCCGAGGGTCCAGGCGTCCTGCGCGTAGAACGCCCAGGTGTTCAGCCGCTCATGCGAGGTCTTGGGAGTCCGGGAGATGTTGATGCGGTTCGGAACGCCGTCCACGAGTTCGCCGTAAGCGTCACCGCTCTTGAACTGGCGGCTCTCGATGTACTCCCGGGAGGCCTGGCCGCCCACCTTGAAGTTGTGGGATCCGCTGCCGGTGTCCATGTAATAGGTCAGCGAACCGTTGAACTGGTTGCGGTGGTTGGGTCCCCAGGACTCTCCGCGCCGGTCGGCGTTGAACTGCTCATACCGCACCGAATCGATGACCGAGATGTCGTTCTCGGTGCAGGGGCCGGCATCCGGATACTCGTCTACCGGAATCCCGCAGTACGTCGAGTAGAGGATGTAGGGCGTCACTCCCACCATGCGGCCGAAACGGAGGTCGAGGAGCGCGGAATCACTCAGGACCCGGTTGTAGGAGCCGATGTAGTTGTCGGCCCACTGGTCCTGGAAGCGCGCGAGTTCGTCGGGCACCGCGGTGTACGGTGGATCGCGCCGGTGATAGCGGTCCTTCCAGTTGCGCTGCAGCGTGACGGAAAGCCGGTCGTTGTCGCTGGCCTGCAGGGTGAACTTTCCGCTGAGGTTGCGGATCCGGTTGTCGTCGATCGGCGGCGGCCCCTGGTAGCCGGCGGGAGTGGTGATCTCCTGATCGTGGATCCAGTCGCGGTAGGCGGTGAAGAACCAGGCGCGGTCCCGCACGATGGGGCCGCCGAAGGTGCCGTTCACGTCAATGGACCGGGTGATGGGGGCCCCGCCCGCTTCCGCGGGTTCGCCCTGAAGCCCGGTCATGTTGTAGAGGCCCATCAGGTCGCCGCTGAATTCGTTTCCGCCCGACTTGACGACCATGTTCATCAGCACCCCACCGGTATCGGACTCGGCGGTGTGCTGCGAGGTCTGGAAGTTGAACTCCTCGTACATCGAAAAGCCGTAGTACTGCATGGTCCAGCCGCCGGTGCCGCCGGGCCAGTTCACCTTGAGCCCATCCACCTGGAAGCTCTGCATGGTGGCGGAGGAGCCGAAGATCTCCATGCCGTACTGCTGCATGCCGTTACTGCCGCCGACGTCGATCCGGGTGGTCACCATGCCGGGCACGAGCCCCGCCATGACCCAGGGATTCCGTCCGGTGGGGACGGCTTCGAGCAACTCCCGCTCGATGTTCGTCTGGACCGTAGCGCTGCGCACATCGACGATCGGCGCCTCGCCGGTGACGGTGACGGTCTCCTCCACGCCGGAGAGACCCATCGAGGCATTGACTTCAAGGGTGCGAGCCACGGCAAGCCGGACACCTTCCTGCACGACCGTCTGGAAGCCTCCGAGGGCGAAAGTGACGCTGTACTCGCCTGGCGGCAAGGCCGGATGGCTGTACGAGCCTCCGGCTCCGGTGGTCGTGCTGCGGGGCGTGATCAGCGCGGGGCTGTCCACGGTGACCGTCACTCCGGGGAGCACGGCGCCCTGTTCGTCGCTCGCGGTTCCCGTGATGGTCCCGGTCTGCTGGGCAAACACCGGAACCGCGGCAAGCAGTGCGAGCGCGACCAGAATTGCGGTCTTGCGCATGAAGAACCTCCTCACGAGGCGTGGTTCCTGGGCCGGGCCCGGCAGGCCGCCTGGGCCAATGCCGGAGAGAATGCGCAGTGGGAACGGCGCCGCCCCGTGAGGGCGCGTTCTGCGCGCACTCGCCCGGAAGCGAGTCGGAGGAAGGTATCACGCAAGGTCCATTCCCCGCCACCAGGCAGGGCGGACCCACCCCTTGTTCCCTGCATCACATGATTTTTCAATGTTTTGTGTTGAGCGTCCCGAAACCGCCCGCACGGCTCCGATCCGGAATTCCGTTCTTTCGGACAGCACTTCCAATGAACCGTAGTCGCCTGACCGCCATCCTGATGCTGGCGGGGGTGGTGATGACGGGTCCGGGGATCGCACAGCCGCTCGCCGACGCCCAACGGCTCCTGCGGGAAGGGCGGCCGGCCGAGGTGCTCGATCCGCTTGCCGCGGCCTTCGCGGCCGATCCGGAATCCGGCGAGGCTCGGGCGCTCGTGTGGGGGCTCGCCCGGGGGGCGCCGCCGCAGCCGGAATTCGTGGACGCGTTCGTCGCCGCCGCCGACCGGCTTGGGCCGGACGGGCGGATCGCCGCCGGGGTGCTGCTCCGGCGGGCCCTCCGGCCGCTGGACGCCCTCGAGGCCTTCGACCGGGCGGTCGCCGGCCGGCCGGCGGGAGATCCCGCCGCCGACATCGAAGCGGGTCGGCTGCTCGCGGAGTTGCGTTCCCACGAGCGGGCGCTGGCCCGGTTCCGCCGCCATCCGCGGCATCCCGAGGCGATCCACGGGCAGGCGGTGGTGCTGGCCCGGATGCGGCAGACCGCGCAGGCCTTCGCTCTGGTGGACGCTCTCCTCGCGGCCGACCCCGGGAACCCGCGTGCGGTCCTGATGCGGGCGGAACTGCTCGACAGCGTCGGGCGCGGAAGCGAGGCGCTCGACGCGCTGCGCGGGCTGGTCGAAGCGGCCGGACCGGCCAGCCCCGCCGGTTCCCGGTTGGCCCGGATCCTGGTGAAGCTGCGCGCCCAGGAGGAAGCGCTTCCGATCCTGGAAGCCATCCTTGGCGCGAGCCCTCGGGACGCCGAGGCCTGGTTTGCGCTGGGCAGCGCCCACGACGCAGCGGGACGGCCGGGAGATGCCGCGAGCGCCTTCCGGCGGGCGCTCGCGGCGGATGCGGGGCAGAACGAGGCCCGCTTCCGGCTCGCGCGACTGCTCGTCCGGGAGGGTGACGAGGAAGGCGGCGCCGAGCTGTTCGCCGAGTTCGAGCGCCGCCAGGCGATGGAGGACGAATCGGGACGCCTGCTCGGCGAGGCCGAACTGGATCCCTCGGACTCGCGCCGGGTGGACGCCTTCGTGAGTCACGCCCTTTCGATCGGAAACTGGGGGCTCGCCCTCCACGGCTCGCAGCGCTTTCTGATCGAGTTCCCCGACGATCCGGCGCGGCACCTGCTGCTCGCCCGGGTGTTTCGGGAGGGCGGCCGGCTCGGGGACGCCGAGCGGGTGCTGCGGCGGGGGGTCGCCCGGTTCGTCGGGGACGCGGACGCCGTCCGCCGGTTCGAAGCCGGGCTGCGGGCGATCGGCGCGTCCCCCTGACCAGGAGCCGGGCGCCAGGGGACGAAGGGGGGAGTGATCGGCCCGAGGGTGGCGCGGAGCGGAACCGGGACGGCGGGGGCAGGGTCGCCGCCGTTCGCAAAGCGCGAGCCGACGCTCCTTACGTCGGGGCGCGCCAGGCATGGAGCGCCGGTGTCCCCACCGGCCCACGGTTCATCGGCACGGCGCCGCGGTCGGCACGAGACTGGTCCAGGGACCGCCGGTGCGGCGCAGGCCGGCGAGGACGCCGGCGCTCCATAGAGCCGGCGCTCCATGGCGCCGACGCTCCTTACGTCGGGGCGCGCCAGGCATGGAGCGCCGGTGTCCTCACCGGCCCACGGTTCATCGGCACGGCGCCGCGGTCGGCACGAGACTGGTTCAGGGACCGCCGGTGCGGCGCAGGCCGGCGAGGACGCCGGCGCTCCATAGGGCCGGCGCTCTCACCGGCCACTGCTCGCCTGGAGCGCCGGTGTCCTCCCCGGCCCACCACCCCCCCGGAGCGCCGGTGTGCTCACCGGGCCACCGCCGG
>JAAXGQ010000218.1:6832-11351 GCA_012271265.1 Vicinamibacteraceae bacterium | reverse complement strand
CCCCCGGACGGCCCTGGGATCCGCTGCGACGCCGGGATCGACACCGGCAGCGCGGTGTCGCCGCACTACGACCCGCTCCTCGCCAAGATCATCGTGAGCGGTCCCGACCGGGAGACGGTCCGCCGCCGGGCGCTGCGGGCCGTCCGGGAGACGCGCCTCGTGGGTGTCGTCTCGACGCTTCCGTTCTTCGAGCGGGTGCTGGAAGACGAACGGTTCCGCAGCGGGGATTTCACCACGGCGTTTCTTGCCGATCAGCCGCCGGAAGCGTCCCCGGAGGGATCGGCGCGGCGGCGCGACACCTTGCCCTTTGCGGTCGCCGCCGCGGCCGCCGCGGTCTGGCGAGGAGAGCGGCACGAGCGATTCCGGCCGCCGGCGGGACGCGATCGGTCGTGGGCGGCCGCCGGTCTCCGGGACGCTCATCGGAGCCGTTTCTGATGCGGCGAACCCTCGCCGTCGAAGGCTCGGAGGATGCCCGCCGGGTGGAGGTCACCCGGGACGAAGGCGGCGCCGTGCGGGTGCTGATTGAAGGAACCGAGGAGCCGTTGACCGCCCGTCCCGCCCCGGCAGGTTTCACCGTCGGGCGCGGCCGGCAGACCGTGGAGGCGGGCGTCACCGGGATTGGTCCGGGGACCGTCGCCGTCCGGATCGGGGGGGAGGTCTTCCGCATCACGGTTGGCCGATCCCGCCGGGAACTGACCGCCGGCCGGAGTCCGGGGCGCGGCGCCGCCGGCTTCGAAGTCCGAACGCCCATGCCCGGCAAGGTGGTGCGGATCCTGCGTGGCAACGGAGACGCCGTGGCCGCGGGAGACGGCGTGGTGGTCTTCGAAGCCATGAAAATGCAGAACGAGATCCCGGCGCCAGCCAGGGGGGTGATCGCTAAATTAGGCGCAGCGCCCGGTGCGCTGCTGGACGGCGACGCGTTTCTGTTTGCCGTGTCGCCGGCGCCTTCGCCCCGGACGGAACCGTCGTGAAGCCCGCCAACCTGCTCCAGCGCCGGACGGGGCTGTGGCTGCTTGTCGGGTTCGCCTTCCTCGCCGCGGTCGGCATCGGAGTCACCGTGTGGTCGGTAAGCCGGCTGGACGAGGAGCTGCTCGGCCGCGCGGCGGGGAACACGCTCTCCACGGTGCTCGATCGTCCGGTAGCGGTGAGTCGGGCCCGGGTGTCACTCGGCGGCGACTTCGACCTCGAGGGCGTGCAATTCGGCTCCGCCCCGCTGGATATCGGGCCGCCGCCGCCGTCGTTCTCGATGGAGGCGGTGCGGGGCCGGGTCCACTGGCAGGCTCTTTCGCCGCTGGGGCTGCGCCTCGAGAGGCTCGCGGTCGAGGGACTTTCGATTCGGGGGCAGGACGACGGGGGCGCGCCCCAGCCGGAGGCCGGGGAGAGCCCGCTCGGCGCGATCTTTGGTTCGCTGGTGGACAGCCTTTCGCTGGAGTCCGAGCAGATGACGGTCTCCGGCACCACGATCGGCTACCGCAACCGCCCCACGCCCTGGGAGGTCCGGGGCGACAATGTCGTGCTTGCTTTCGGCGTCGCCCGGGGCGGCGGTTTCGAAGGAGAGATCCGTTCCGGCCTGGGCGTCCTGCGCTTCTGGGATGTTCCGGATTACCCCATGGAGATGGCTGCGAAGTTCCGCATCGAGGGAAATCTCCTCCACGTGGATCAGCTCGTTCTGGGTTCGGATTTCCTCGAGGGAGAACTCAGCGGGACGCTGGACCTGGCCGATGACCTGTCCGGTCCGCTGAAAATGACGGCCGAAGCCGAAGCCGGCACGCTCAGCCGCTTCTTCTTCGATCACGAAGCCCTGGATACGGCGGGTTTCCCCCGGATGCGGTTCGACGGTTCCGCGTACTTCGCCGATGTCGGTTTCGTCATGGCGGGTGACTTCGTCCTTCCCGGGGGCGCCTACTACGGCATCCCCTTCGAGGACTGGTCGGGCGCGCTCCACTGGGATCCGGAGCGGGTCGAAATCCTCTCGTCGGAAGGCGTCGCGGCCGGGGGACCGGCCACCTTCCGCCTGCGCCAGGTGCAGCCGCGCGAGGAGAACCCGGCGGCCATCGGCCTGACCATGCGGGACGCCTCGCTGGGCGCCGCGGCGTCCGGACTCTTCGGGACTCCGACGCCGTTGCGCTCCCGCTTCTCCCTGGAAGCCGATGTCCTCATGCCGCTTGCCGAGCCCACGGCTCTCGTGGGTGGCATCTCGGCGGCAGGCACGATGCCGGAGCGGGCCGGCGGAACGTTCCCCGTGGCTGGCGCCGGGCTGCCGCTGGGATTCGAGGTGGAACTGGACATCTCTACCCCGGGAGTCTTTGTGGAGACCCTGGTGGTCGAAGGCGCGGCGTACCGGGCGGAGGCCAGGGGCGCGATCCCCTACGGGGACGCCGCGGACGTCCGCTTCAGCGGCCTGGCCGGGGATGTGGCCGGGGCGGACGCCGCGCAGCAGGAACTGCGGCGGTTGCTCTTCGACGAACTTCCGGAAGACACCTTCTTCGACGTGGCGGGCGGCGCTGGAGCCGAGGGGGTGATCCGAGGGGTCTGGCCCGACCTGATCCTCGAAGGAGAGATCGAGGGGCGTGACTTCCGTTACGCTGCGATCGAGGCGGAAACCCTGGTTGCCCAGGGCACCGTTTCCGCGACCGAGAGCCGGCTCGATTCCCTGACCGCGAGGAAGGGCGAGGCCACGCTGACCTCCTCGGGAGTCTTCGCCCGAGGCGACGAGGAATTCCCCGACATGGAGTTCACCGCGGCCTGGTCGCTCTGGGACGCCCGGGAGATCGTGGAGTACCTCGAGTGGGACCTCGAAGCGGAAGGCATCGTGAGCGGCCGCGCCCGCACCGTGCGACGCAACGAGGCCTACACCGGCGACGGGATCGTCCGGGGTGCGAACGGGTCCGTGCTCGAGCAGCCCTTCGACGAGGTCGAGGTCGCCTGGACCATGGACGGCGAAAAGGCCTGGCTGAGGCCGATGCGCGGATCGTTCCGGGGCGGAACGGCGGCGGGCGAGCTCTCCATCGGCCTGTGGGAATGGGAAATGGAGGGACGGATTACCGGCCAGGACTTTCCGCTGACCCCCGGTCTGGCCCCGGAGTGGCTCTCCCTTCGCTCCGACTTCGAGCTGGATGTCGCCGGCGACCTCCTGGTGCCCGAGCTGCTCCTGAACGCCCGCGTGCCGGACGGCGGCGTGCTCGGCCTCTCGCTCGGATCGGGCTCGCTGGTCGGGGAGGTGCACGGAGAGCGCTTCGAGGCCCGGGGCGGGCTCGATTCCGGGGCCATCACCTTCGAGATGACCGGCGTGACCCCCCTCGGCGTCGGCGGCTCCGGAACGGTCATCGTCCACGAGGGTGTGGACATCTCGCCGCTTCTTTCCGGGGCCACCGGCGGCGACTTCGCGGTCATCGCCCACGGCCGCGGCGACTTCCACATCGAGGACCCGCTGGACGAGTGGATGGAGGGGACGGTCGTGATCGAAGGGCTCACCATGACCGGGCCCGGTCTCGACGCCCGGTTGGCCGAGCCGGCCCGGCTCCGGATCGACGAGGCCCGGGTGCACATCGAGGAACTGGAGCTGGAGCAGGGAGAGAGCCGGCTGTCCCTCGCCGGCTCTCTCGGTCTCGACGACCTGCTGGTGGACTTCGATCTGACCGGGCGCGCCGAACTCTCGACGGTGTCGTCCCTCACCCCGGGTCTGGCCGCCGAGGGCGCCCTCGACGTCGACGCCCGGATCGTGGGGCTCGCGACCGAGCCGGAGTTCGTCGGGACCGGGGTGGTCCAGGAGGGGATGTTCCGGATCGCCGGGTTCCCGCACGCGCTCATCGATGTCGAGGGCTCCGTGGCTTTCGATCATCGGACCGTGCGGATCGCCGAGGTGGCGGCCCGCTTCGCCGGCGGCGACGCGGTGATCGCCGGGTCGATCGCCCTCGACGACGCGGCGGTCGGGGCCGTCGACCTGCTCTTCCAGCTTGCCGACGCCCGGATTCGCTACCCGGACGACCTCGCGGCCACCGTCGCGGCGGACCTTCGCCTGGTGGGAGACCAGGGCGGACGGCTGCTGTCGGGGACCGTGGAACTGGATGAGGCGATCTGGTCACGTGAGTACGAGCTGTTCGCGAACGTCCTCGCCGATGTGAACAGCGTGTCCTCGCCGCGCGATCCGGCCGAGTACCAGTTTCTCGACCAGCTGCGGATGGACATCCAGGTGACGACGGATTCACCCTTCCTGGTGCGCAACCCGATCTTTCAGCTGGACGCGGCTGCGGACTTCAACCTGCGCGGGGCCGCCAGCGCTCCGGCCCTTCTGGGCAGCGCCGAGCTCGTGGGCGGCGAGATGTACTTCGGGGCCTACCGCTTCCAGGTGACATCCGGCCGGGCCGAATTCATCGACCCCTCCGGGATCGAGCCGGTGCTGGACCTCGAAGCGGAGACCCTGGTGCGCAACTACCGGGTGCGGCTCACGGCTTCCGGCACTCCGGAGCACATTGAAGCCGTTTTCAGTTCCGACCCGCCGCTCGGCCAGGCGGACATC
>JAAXGQ010000218.1:0-6693 GCA_012271265.1 Vicinamibacteraceae bacterium | reverse complement strand
GTGAGCGTGGACCCGTTCCTGATCGGCCGGTTCAGCAACCCCACGGCGCGCGTCACTCTGGCCAAGCAGTGGTCGCCGGACCTGAATGTGCGCTACTCCTCGAGCTTTTCGTCGGCGGAGGATTCCATCATCGTCGTCGAGTACACGCCCCAGGGACCGGTCTCCTGGATCTTCTCGCGCGACCGGGATGGTTCGCTCGGGGTGGATGTCCGCTTTCACCGCGCGTTCTGAGGCGCCCGGCCCCGGACGCGTCGGAAGTCCCGGGAGGACCTTCCTTCGGGCGTGGGACGGAGCCGGGGTGATCGCCCTGGCCGCCCTGGCGCTGGCGCCCGGCCTGGTTGGCGCAGCGTCCGCGGGGCAGGGGCAGGAGGCGGTGGGGGGCGTCATCGGCGCGGTGACGGCCGCCTGGGCGGACGGCCGGCAGGAACCGGTTCCCGAAGCGGTGTTCCGGCTCATCGCGGTCGATCCGGGCACGCCCTATCGGCCCCTCGCGGTGCGCCAGTCGGTGAAGCAGATCTTCGCGCTCGGCCTGTTTCGCGATGTCCGGGTGCGGGCGGCGACCGCAGGCGACGATCGCGTCGACCTCGTTTTCGTCCTCGAGGCGCTCTTCCGCATCCGTGAAATCCGCATCACCGGCGCTCCCCTCGACGCTGAGGGCGCGGTGTACGGCGCGCTCGGGCTGGAGGCCGGTCAGACTCTCGAGGAAGGCGTCCTCCCGAGCGGCGCGGAAGCGGAGGAGGTCCTTCGGGATCTTGGCTACCTGAACGCGCGTGTCGAGGTCCGAGCCGCCGAGGCCGGCCCGGAGGGCGTCGTGGATGTGCTCGTGGAGCCCGGGCCCCGGTTCAGGATCGCCTCGTTCGTGGTGCTCGGGGAGACGAATCCCGGCCTCGAACGGGAGCTCGAACGCGCGCTCGGGACGAGCCCCGGACGGCGGTGGAACCTTCCGGACGTCGAGTCCCGCCTTCCCGAAGCAGAGGCGCTCCTCCGCGAGCGGGGCTTTCTCCGCGCCGCCCTGGCGCTCGACTTCACGCCTGCGGAAGACGAAGGAGTCGCGGTGACGCTTTCGCTGGACCTCGGCGCCGCGGTCGGGTTCACTGTCGAGGACGGCGGTTTCGCATTCGACGACCTCGACGAGATTCTTGCTCCGGGGCGCACGGAGCAGCTCTCGGGGGACTCGCTCGAGGCCGTGCGGCAAGGGCTCCTGGGCGCGATGCGGACCGCCGGCCACCGTGATGCGGCTGTCACCATCGAAGAGAGCGGGGGAGCGGACGCCGTGCGGGTGGCGATCCGGTTTGTCTGCGATCCGGGGCCTCGATGGCTGATTGGAGGCGCCGTCGCCGAAGGGGCCCCTGCCGAGGCGCAGGAACGGATCGCGGAGCTCCTGGCCGGGTTCCGGACCGGGCAGCCCTTCCGGGCGGTGGAGTGGATCGCTGCCGGGGATCAGGTCCGCCTGGATTTGCGCCGCCTGGGCTACTTCGAGGCGTCGGTCGAAGTCGATCAGACCCCGTCCGGATCGGAACCGGGGCGGCTCGAGCTGCGGCTCCGCATCCATCCCGGGCCGCTCGCGCTCCTCGGACCCGCGCGGTTCGAGGGGGTGGGCCCGGTCGCCGTTTCGGACCTGCTCCTCGCGGCGGAGCTCGCCGAGGGCGCCCCGTACGTCGCCGAGGACCTGGTGAGCGCCCGCGAGTCTGTCGAGCGCTTCTACCGCGAACGCGGGTTTATCGAGGCGATGGTGACCGTCGAGGCGCCGCTCGGGGTCACCGGGCAGGACCAGCGGCGGGTGGATCCGCTCTTCCGGATCGAGAGCGGGGAGTACCTCAGCGTCGGAGAGATCATCGTCTCGGGCCTCCGTCACACCCGGGAATCCGTCATCCTTTCCCGCCTCCCGTTCGCCGAAGGAGATCCCCTCGGAAGCGGCGACCTGCTCGAGGTGCGGCGGCGTCTGGCCGCGACCGGGCTGTTCCGCAGCGTGGAGGTGGATCTCCTCGAACCCGAAGAGGCGGTGTCCGAGCGCAACCTGCTGATCCGCCTGACCGAGGGCCCACGGACCAGCCTGGGATACGGCGTTGGCTACAGCGAGCGGGAGCAGGTGCGGGGCGAGGCGGAGTGGACGCGGAGGAACGTGCTGGGCCTGAATCACGCCCTGAGCCTCTTCGCCCGGGTTTCCCTGAAGGGCAGTCGGGCTGTGGCCACCTACCGGTGGGCCGAGACGGTGGACGGCGAGATTCCGATCTTCCTCAGCACCTACCGCGAGCAGGAGGACCGGGAGGCGTTCGACTTCCTCCGCACCGGCGCCGGCGTCCAGGTCGCCCGCCGCATCGCCGGCAGGCAGGTCTACCTGCGCTACGACTTCACCACCAGTGAGTTGTCCGATGTCCGCATCAACCCGAACCAGATCGATCGCAGCTATGCCGACAACCTTTGGCTCTCCACGATCTCGGCCTCCACGGTCGCCGACACCCGCGACGATCCGGTGGATCCGCAGAACGGACGGTTCGGACTGCTCGACCTGGAGTGGTCGGTCGAGGCGCTCGGTTCCCGGGCGCCGTTTGTCAAGGGTCTCGGACAGCAGTTCTTCTACCGGGCGCTGGGCAGGGGCGTTGTTCTCGCCGTCGGCGGGCGTCTCGGCGCGGCGTGGACACTGGGGGCCGACGAGCCGGCGCTGGTTCCCATCACCGAGCGCTTCTTTGCCGGCGGGGCGACGACGATGCGCGGCTTTTCGCTCGACCGCGCCGGCCCGCTCGACGACAGCGGGTATCCGCTGGGCGGCAACCTCCTCCTGATCGGCAACCTCGAACTGCGGTTCCCCATCGCAGGCAACCTTGCGGGAGCGGTGTTCTCGGATCACGGCGGGGTGTACGGCGAAGTGCCTTCGCTCCGGCTGGAAGACCTGAACCACAATGTCGGGGCCGGGTTGCGCTTCACCACGCCACTCGGCCCGATCCGCTTCGACTACGGAGTCCGGCTCGGCGACATCGGTGACGGCAACCGGGGACAGTGGCACTTCACGATCGGACACGCCTTCTGAGGACCCCTCCGGGCTGCGATGGAAAGCGGCGGTCGCGATGGAGGCCGGGGCTCCCTGTCGGTGGCTTCCTCGCGGTCGGCGTGGCGGTCGGGGCAGGGGCCGCGACGCAGCCCGGAATCGTTGTGGACCGGGTCCTCGCGATCGTCGACGGTAATCCGATCACCCGTTCCGAGGTCGAGGAAGCCATTGCCCTGAATCCGGAAGCTTCGCCCCCGGTCGGCATGGCCGAGATGCTCGAGACCCTGATCGCCGCCCGGCTCATGGAGCAGGAGGCTCGCCGCTATCCGCTGCCCCCGGCGGACGAGGAAGAGATCGACCGCACCCTGGAGGCGCTCCAGGACCGCTTCCCCTCCGAAGCCGCCTACCGGGACACCCTTTTCCGCCTGGGAGTCCGCGAGGACTACCTGCGGAAGCGGATCCGTCGGGAGCTGGCCGTGGACCGCTACATCGACCGCCGTTTCCGGCCGCTCGTCCAGATCGCCCAGCGCGATGTGGAGGAGTACTACGAGACCGTCTTCCTGCCCGCGCTCGACGCCGGGTCTCCCCCGGACTTGACGGAAGTGGAGCCGCTCATCCGGGGTATACTCGTGGAGCGCGATCTGAATCGGCGGATTACCGCCTGGGCGGACGAGTTGCGGTCGAACGCCCGGATCGTGCGCCTGCCGCCGGAGGAGCCCCACGAGGAGGGCGCGCAAGGAGGCCCGTGCGGCGGGCTTGACGGATCAGCCACGTAGTCGCTCGCGCTGCGACTGCGCGCCCCCGGACCTCGTGAAGCGATCCGGGCGGGGCCCACGGGGGTTGACCGAACGTTCACCCTGACCGGGGGAACGTTTTTTGCTCACCGAGCGTTGAACACTGATCACGTACGGCCGGAGGAGACGGACCGGCCGCCGTGGACATTTCCTGTCCTGTCCCGAGGCAGGATTCCATCCACCGGGACACGGGCAGACGGCAACCAGGAGGGAAGCCATGAACGCCAAGACGGATTACGAAGACCTCACCTTTCTCCCTCATTCCTTTGGCGATGACGAAGAGGACAGCGCCGAAGAGGATGCGAAGGCGGAAGCGGCAGACAACGCCCAGTCGGTTTCGGTGGAACTGGGCCTCGCCCCGGACACCCACCAGACCGGGGACCTCGACTCCATGGGGCTGTACCTGCGGGACACGCACCGCCACCGACTCCTGACCAAGGCGGACGAACAGCGCTACAGCCGCGCGATGCGCAAGGCCGCGGCAGAGATCGAGGACGCCGAGAAGCCCTCGGCAGAAGACCTGCAGACCTTCTACGACAACCGCGAGAAGATGATCAAGGGCAACCTGCGCCTGGTGATCTCGATCGCCAAGCAGTCCCGGGGGAAGGGGCTTCCGCTGGGTGACCTGATCCAGGAAGGCAACATCGGGCTGATGCAGGCCGTCCGGAAGTTCGAGCCGGAGCGGAACCTGAAGTTCTCGACCTACGCCACCTGGNNNACCTGGTGGATCCGGCAGGCCATCTGGCGCGCACTGTCCCAGAAGTCGCGCACGATCAAGGTGCCGATCAACAAGCTGGATCTGCACCGCAAGGCGGCGAAGGTGCGGACCGAACTCGAGCAGCGGTTCCGCGACGACCCCAATCGCACCGGGGCGCGGCAGCACCCGACGCTCGCCGACGTGGCCCAGGAGATCGGTGTGCCGACCGAAAAGCTGGCCGAGACCCTGCGGTCGGTTCCGCACATCGAGTCCCTGGATGCGCCGCTGATTCCCGATGGCGCTCCGCGGTCGCAACTGACGCCTGATGTCACGCAGCCGGATCCGATCGAGGGCGTGGGTGAGGCCGAGAAGCGGCGGAACGTCCATGACGCCATCGAATCGCTCGACCCGAGGCTCCAGCACGTGCTGAAGCGGCGCTTCGGCATGGAGGGCAAGGGCGCCGCGAACCTCGAGGAGATCGGACGGGAGCTCAAGCTCACCCGCGAACGGGTGCGCCAGCTCGAGGCCGACGCCCTGCGTCAGCTCCGTCGGGACCGCCGCATGCGCGTCGCCGCCAGCTGACCCGAAACCCGCTCCCCGGGCCCCCGCCGGAGAACGGGCCCACCCGGAAGACGGGCCTCCGCCGGCCTGCGCGGAGCCACCGGTCCGTCCCGCTTACTCCTACCGGAAGGGTCAGAAGAAGAGGAGCAGGCGCAGCCGGAGGGAGAGACCGTTGGCGGCGACGACGGTGGGGACGCTGATCGCGACATCGCTGAAGGGGACCACCCAGCTCTCGTCCGGATACCGGGTGTAGCGGGCCTCGGCGCCAAAGGCGACGCGGCCGAAAACCGCCTTTTCCAGGCCGGCGCCGGCGGTCCACCCGAACAGCGTGATCTCCTCGGTGTCCGTTCCCGACACCAGCCCCACGCCCCGGCAGGGCACATAGAAGGTCTGCGCGTCGGCACCCCCGGGGGCGCCAGCGCCACGCCGGCGGCGAGTGCCGTCCGGGTCGTGAGCAGATTCCCGCAGAAGGCAGGAACATGCGAACTGCTTCAGTCAGAGCCTGGTTGATCGGGTGGCGGGTTCAACTGGCGCAGCAGGTTCTGCGCTTCCATGGCGAACGGATCGTTTGCCGGAACCGCGCGAAGGAGTTCCTGCGCCTCCTCCAGGCGTTGCTGTGACAGACGGGTGACCGCCATGAAGAAGCGGATCCCCGGCTGGTCCGGATCCAGTCGGTAACTCTGCTCGAAGGCGCGGCCGGCAGCCCCCGGGTTGCCGTCGAGCACGTGGAAGCGGCCCATGTTCAACTGCTGGGGCGCGTCGTCGGCAAAGAAGTTGCCTCGGATGGCGTGATGCCGCTTCGCCTCGTCGAAACTGGCCCGGGCCTCGCCGTCGAGCTCGCGAACCCCCAGGTTCAGGAGGGAGATCGCGGCGTTCATCCGGACCGTCCGGCGCTCGTCGCGGACCCGGGCCACGAGGACCTCGCGGACCGGGTCGGACCGGACCCCGCCGGTTTCGCCCAGTTTCAGGGTTGCGACCGCCCGCACCAGGGGATGCGGGTCCGCGGTGGCGCGCAGCAACACCGACATGGCTTCGTCGGCCATGGCGGGGCTGGCCGCCAGGTAGCGTCCGAGGTGCCCGGCGGCGTTCGCCCGATTGATCGGGCCTTCATTGGGATCGGCCGCGATGGCGCGCAGGAGCGTGAGCGCCTCCCGGTCCAGCTCCCGGGCTCCCGTGTATGCCGTGGCCCGGCGCTCGATCTTGCGCCGCCGAGGCGTGTCGCCCCACCACTCATCCATTCGTGCGACCGCCCACTCGGGCGATTCGGCCGCATGACACTCGTTGCAGGCGTTGGGGACCCCGAAGCGCAGGGTGTTCGCCGGACTCGGAATCGAAATGCTGTGGTCGCGCATCTTCGCCCGGATACTGGTCACGCTGCGGGGCATGTGACACTCGACGCAGGAGCTCCCCGCCGTCTCCGCCGCGTGGAAGGTGTGCGCTTCGACATCCGCGCCGATCGCCTCGTGGCAGCGGACGCAGAGGGCGCTGTTCGTCGGCTCGAGCTGCTCGTTCTCCTCGATGTCCGGGCGGTGGGGATCGATGTGGCAGCCGGTGCAGGTGGCGCCCCCTTCCACGAAGCACTCGCTCTGCCAGATTCCCAGGGTGTTCGTGGAGAACCGCCGCGTCTTGCCGTCCGGGTACCACGTCGGATCCTC
>JAAXGQ010000217.1 GCA_012271265.1 Vicinamibacteraceae bacterium | reverse complement strand
GGTCTCGGCGCCGATCGGGTCGTGGAAAACGGCGGGGCCGGCACCCTGAGCCAGTCCCTCCGCGCCACCGCTGCGGGCGGCATCGTCGCGATGCTCGGCGCCCTGACCGGGTTGACCGCGCCGGTCGCCCTCGCTCCTTGTGTGATGCGGCGTATCCGGATCGCCGGGGTGATGACCGATTGCCGGCGGGCGCTCCGGGACCTGGTGCGCTTCGTCGAGGAGCGGGATCTCCGCCCGGTGATCGACCGGAGCTATCCGCTCGAAGAGCTTCCCGCCGCGCTCGCCCTGATGGACCGGGGCGGCCACTTTGGCAAGATCGCGCTCCGGATCGCCTGAACGAAGCGACAGGAAGACCCTGGCGACAAGGCATTTCGTGAACCCCAGCGGCGCGCTTCTCCGGCCCCGGAATCCCGATGGGGCCACGTTCCTGGTCGCCGGCGGCGCCGGGTTCATCGGCAGCCACCTGGTGGATCTTCTGCTTCGCCGCTACCCGGCGGCGCGGGTGCTCACGCTGGACCGCCTCACCTACGCCGGTTCGCTGGACAACCTGGAGGAGGCGCTCGATGACCCGCGCCACGAGTTCGTCCAGGGGGACATCTGCGACCGGCGGCTCGCCTCCCGCCTCGCGGCCCGCGCCGACTTCGTCCTGAATCTCGCGGCCGAAACCCACGTGGACCGGGCCATTCTGGACGGTGAGCCCTTCGCCCGCACGGACGCCCTGGGAACCGCCGTGCTGCTCGAGGCCTTCCGCCAGGCGGGCCGGGGCCAGTGCTTCGTCCAGGTCTCCACGGACGAGGTCTACGGGCCGATCCCTGCCGGCGAGGTCGACGAGGACGCCCCTCTGGCTCCGAAGAATCCCTACGCCGCGAGCAAGGCGGCGGGCGACCTCCTCTGCCTCGCCTACAAGGCCACCCACCGGCTCCCCGTACTGATCAGCCGGGGCGCCAACACCTACGGCCCCCGCCAGCACCGGGAAAAGATGATTCCCACGTTCGTCCGCGC
>JAAXGQ010000216.1 GCA_012271265.1 Vicinamibacteraceae bacterium | reverse complement strand
TTCACGAACTGGCCGCGGCTGCGCAGGTCGCCGGCCATGAGCGCGTCGAAGTCGAGCGTCACGTCCCGGTCCAGCAGCTCCGACGCGGCGGCTTCGACCAGCCGCCCGGCGGGCAAGAGCAACCAGTGCAGGGCGTGGCGTCCGACTTCGCGCAGGCCTTCGCCGGTGGCGTTCTCGGCCAGCAGCGCGGCGGGCAGGCCGCAGGCGGCGACCAGGTCCTGGGCCAGATGCTGGCGCAGCAGGACGGCGGCCTGGGGCGGGGACAGCCCCAGCCGCGTCTCGGCAATCTCCGGCACCTTGTCCTCGTGCCAGTCGCCCCGGAAGGTGAGGCGGCGGCCCTTCATCGCCTGCAGCTGGCCCAGGAACTGGTTCATCGGGCCCAGGCCCTGGCCCTGCTTGTCCTCTTCGCCCGTGCCGGGATCGGGCAAGGTCAGGAGGCTGCCGGACTGTTGCTTGCTCTCATCCCGGAGCTGGCGTTCGAGGCCGGCGGCCAACTCGCCGGACAGCCCGGCCCACGGCGGCCCGCCCGGCCACTTCACGTGGAGCATGGACTGCGGCGACACCCGCCGGGCCTTGTCGCCGACGTAGTACCAGCCGCCGCGCCGCTCCCACTCGGTGACCAGGTGCAGGGTGGCGGTGCCGCCGGTCACCCGCAGCTCGTGGAGGGATTCGCCGTACTCGATCACCCGCCGTCCGATCTCCCCGCGCACCGACACGGACAGGGCGCGGGTGGCGGGGTCGTCGGGCTCCACGGCGGCGGCCATGAGCCCCCGGGCCAGCACGCCCGACACGGCGCGCACGGCGGCCACGGAGCCCGCGTGGGCGCGGGGATCGGCGGCGGCCTCGTAGAGCGCGGTGGTCACCGCGTCGGTGTAGCCGGCCCGCGTCTCCGTGGTCCACGGCCAGCGCCGCCAGTCCATCACCCGGCCTCCACGCCGCCGACGCGCAGGTAGGGGCGCAGCTCATCGGCGATCCCGGTGGCCTGCAGGGCGCGGCGGGAGACGTGCTCCCGGAACTGGCGCACTGGCCCGCCCTGGAAGCGGCGGGCTTCGGTCATCTGCTCGCGCTGGAAGCGGTAGGCGAGAAGGCGGTCCACGAGGCTCTGCAGGTACTCGGTGCGGTTCACCGGTGCCATGCTCTTCAGGTCGAAGTCGTACAAGAGCGCCGGCGGACAGCCGTAGTCGATGAAGTCCTGCACGGTGACGGTGACGGCCACGTCTTCCGTGTCGGTGCCGTTGTCGGCGGTGGCGGTGAAGGTGTAGGAGGCGGCCTCGTAGGCGCGGACCTGCTCGGCGGCCAGAGTGAGCGCGCCGGTGTCGGCGGCCAGGGCGACGGCGGAAGGCAGATCGGAAGAGGACCCCG
>JAAXGQ010000215.1:905-3069 GCA_012271265.1 Vicinamibacteraceae bacterium | reverse complement strand
GATTGGCGCTCCATGATTGGCGCGACCTGACGTACGGAGCGCCGCACCCATGGAGCGCCGGCGTCCTCGCCGGCCTGCGCCGCACCGTTGGTCCCCCAGGCAGTCTCCCGACAGCGCCGCCCTGATCCGCACCGTAGCCCCCGGCTGCCGGCGTCGGGGAATCCTTCCGGTCAGGAGCCGATGGCCGGGCGCGCGCTGCCGTCACTCGAGGCGCGGTAGAGCAGGAAGTCTTCCCGTACCCGATCGAACGCTCTCCGGGCGGCGTTCCCGGCGGCTGCGATCTCCGCGGTCGGTTTCCCCGCCTCGATCCCTTCTCGCAGATCCGGACTGCCGCCGAGGATGTCGATCGGCAGCCGTTCGAACTCGTACTCGTAGGGCGGCTGCCGCCAGGCGAACGCATCGGGCCACAACCGCCGGATGGTGTTGAGGATGGCGATCCCGGTTCTCCAGGGCCGGTAGGCCTCCCGGCCGGTGATGTGCTGCATGATCCCCCCGCACTCCTCCCCGGAGAACTTGTGGAAGGTGGGCCGGAAACGCACCGGGCGGAAGTGGACGCCGGGAAGCTGTTCTTCGGCGAGCGCCGCCGCCAGTCGGGTTCCCGAAATCCACGGCGCCCCGCAGAGTTCGAAGGGCCGGGTCGTGCCCCGGCCTTCGGAGACGTTCGTGCCCTCGACGAGGCACGCCCCCGGATAGACCGCAGCGGTGTCGAGCGTCGGCATGTTTGGCGACGGAGGGATGAAGGGAAGGCCGGTTTCGGCCAGCCAGCGGTCCCGCCGCCAGCCCCGGCAGCCGACGATCACCAGGTCCGCCCCGATCCCGTGCCGGCGGTTCAGGTATCCGGCGATCTCCCCGGCGGTCATCCCGTGGCGGTTGGGCAGGGGGTAAAGGCCCACGAACGACCGGTGGTCGTCGAGAATCAGGTTCCCTTCGACGGCGCCGGCGATCGGGTTCGGACGGTCGAGCACCACGATCCGCTTCCCGTGTTCGGCGGCGGCCTCCATCGCGTGGGCCATCGTCCAGATGTAGGTGTAGTAGCGCGAGCCGATGTCCTGGATGTCGAAGACGAGCGCATCGAGGCCTTCCAGCATCGCGGCGGTGGGGCGGCGGATCTCGCCGTAAAGGCTGTAGAGCGGAACGGATCCGCCGCCGTCGGGGATCTCGATCAGGTCCTGCTCGACCGCGTCGAATCCGTGTTCGGGAGCGAAGAGCGCTGCGAGGGTCACTCCGGGAAGCCCGGCGACCACCTCCCGCGCATGGCGGAACCCCCAGTCCACCGAGGACGGATTCGCGATCAGCCCTACCCGCAGCCCGGACAGGAGCTCCCCCATGTCCGGCAGCCGGTCAAGCCCGGTACGCACGCTTCGCTCGTTCATCCCCGGAGCCTACGCCGCCGCCCCGCCCCTCCGGGAAGCGAACGCCGTGCCCTCCCGGCGCCTTCCGAATCGTGATCTGCCGCCCGGAAGCCGCCGCGGTCAGCGGCGAGGAAACTCGAAGAGAGCGAACCCCATCGCCCGCGCGGTTTCTGCCATCCGCCGATCGTAGGTCGAGAGTGTCACGTCGATCCCGGTCTGGCGGAGATGGTCACAGGAGGCCAGGTGGAGTCCGTCGAGAGTCCGGATCGGCCGCGGAAAGGGATCGAGGGCGCGGGAAATCACCAGCGGCGTGAGCTCCAGCAGCGCCACGCGGCTCAGCAGGGACTCGGCGGCTTCTCTGTGGGAGTGGCCAAGGCCGCGGGCATGGAGCCGGTTCCACACCTCGTAACGGAGCAGCCGACTGGACACCAGGGTTTCACGCCAGAGCGTTCGTGGCGGGCGGTGATCCTGAGCCAGCAGGGTTGCGAGCAGAACCGAAGTGTCGAGGTAAATCAACGATCACTCCGGTCGGAATCGAGTTCCCGAAGGAGTTCGGCCAGGGGCATGACCGGTCGGGGCTTCGGGAGAGGCGTCTCCGAGGGAAGGGCTGGGGGAATCAGGACTCCCTTCCGAACCAGGTCGGCAAGCCGCGCGTCCGCGAGGACGGGGCTCCGGCCGGGGCGGGGCGGGCCCAGTTCCGCGACGACGCGGTCGTGATCTGTCACCAGCACGGTTTCACCGCCGGCGGCGAGGCGGACGTACTTGCTGAGGCGACTGTTGAGGGCCTTGATCCCGACGGCTCTCATGTGAAC
>JAAXGQ010000215.1:0-840 GCA_012271265.1 Vicinamibacteraceae bacterium | reverse complement strand
GTCCTCGCCGGCCACCGCCGCAGGCGCATTGCCGTACCGGACTCGATCTGGAGGGTGCGCGGCGGAACTGTCCGGCGAGGCGGAGCCGGACGGCGCGGTTCAGGAAGGGGGGGTGGCGCGGCGGAGCAGGTCCCGCAGCTTGTAGTTGACGCTGGCGGCGGAGAAATCCGGCTCGCTGCCGAACGGCTCGCGGACGTAATGGACGCTCTCTCCGCCCTCGGAATGGAAGAGGACGATGGCCAGAATGAACTGGTCCGGCCCGTTCAGTGCGGTCATGATCTCGTTGCGCGTCACGGTGATCGTGTCGGCGCCGGCCACCCGCCCCTTGACCTCGATGAAGCGGAGCGGCCCGCCCTCGGGATCGCGGCTTTCGATGTCGTAACCGAGCTTTTCGGGCTCCCGGTCCACCGGGTCGAACCCGAGGCTCTTTTCCGCGTCCATGACCGCCTTCCGGGCCCGGGCGGCCGAGACCTGCGTATCCGCCGCCGGGGCGATCTCGCCGTTCTCGAGGCCCATGGCCTCTTGGAGCAAACCGGCCGAGACGATCACGAAGCCGCCCCGGACCCGCGGCGCTCCCACTTCGACGGCCGCCTGGGACTCGAGCTCTTCGAGCCGGTTCTTCTTTCTCCGCTCCAGATCCCGGGCCGTCCGGAGCGCCGCCCCGGCGTTCAGCCCGGCCGCCGGAGCGCCAGCGCGCTCCGCCGCTAGAAGCTCCTGGGAGCGCCGGTGCCAGTGGGCGATCTCCCGGGTCAGCCGCTTCATGACCGCCGCTTTCGTCTTCCTGATGCGGGCGACGTGGGTCGAGCGCACTTCCTTCGCGTGGCCGGGGACGACCTCGGC
>JAAXGQ010000214.1 GCA_012271265.1 Vicinamibacteraceae bacterium | reverse complement strand
AGCCTGACCGCGGCACGCTTCGCCTTTCCGAAGGGAGGGTGAGGCGATGCCGGCACGGAGGCTGCTGATGAGGAAGATCCGCGAGGTACTACAGCTCAGGCACGAGCAGGGACTGTCCCACCAGGCGGTGGCCCGGGCCTGCGACGTCGGCGTGGGGACGGTCAACCGCTATCTGCGGCGGGCGGCGGAATGCGGGCTCGGCTGGCCGCTGCCGGCCGACCTGGACGACGGGACGCTCGAAGCCCGGCTGTTCCCCCGCGCCGCGCCGGCGCGCGACCGGGTCCGGCCCGACTGTGCGCACATCCACCGGGAGCTGAAGCGGGACGGCGTCACGCTGCAGCTCCTCTGGGAGGAGTACGCCCAGGTCTACCCCGACGGCTACCGCTACACCCAGTTCTGCGGGATCTACCGGCAGTGGGCGCGGCGGCTGCGGCCGTCGATGCGACAGGTCCACCGTGCCGGCGAGAAGACGTTCATCGACTTCTCCGGGAAGCGGCCGGCCCTGGTCGACCGGCATACGGGGGAGTTGCGGCGGGTCGAGCTGTTCGTCGCCGTGCTCGGGGCGAGCGGCTTCACCTACGCCGAGGCGACCGCGACCCAGCAGCTGCCCGACTGGGTCGACGCCCACGTCCGCATGGTCGAGTACTTCGGGGGCGCGACCGCCTTGTGGGTCCCCGACCAGCTCAAGAGCGCGATCACGCGCCCCTGCCGCTACGAGCCCGACGTCAACCGCACCTACGAGGACCTCGCCCACCACTACGGCGCCGTCGTCGTACCGGCCCGACCGAGGAAACCAAGGGATAAGGCCGCCGCGGAGAACAGCGTACTCCTGGTCCAGCGCTGGATACTCGCCCGGCTCCGTGACCAGACCTTCTTCGAGCTCGGCGCCCTGAACCGGGCGATCCGCGTCCTCCTCGACGCGCTCAACGACCGGCCGCTGAAGAAGCTCGGCGTCAGCCGCCGCGTCCTCTACGAGCAACTCGACCGCCCCGCCCTGCGGCCCCTGCCGGCCACCCGCTACGTCCTCGCGCGCTGGAAGCGCTGCCGCGTCAACATCGACTACCACGTCGAGGTCGACCGCCACCTCTACAGCGTGCCCTACCAACTGGTCCGAGAGCAGGTCGAGGTCCGCTACACCGCCGCCACCGTCGAGGTCGTGTTCAAAGGCCGGCGCGTCGCCTCCCACCCCCGGCGCCACGACCGCCGAACGTCCACCGTGGCCGAGCACATGCCCAGCGCCCATCGCGCCCACGCCGAGTGGACGCCCTCGAGGCTCATCGGCTGGGCCGAGAAGGTCGGACCCGCGACCGCCCGGCTCGTCACCCGCATCCTCGAGAGCCGCCCCCACCCCGAGCAGGGGTACCGGACCGTGCTGGGCATCATGCGCCTGGGGCGGCGGCACGGCGACGCCCGGCTCGACGCCGCCAGCGCCCGCGCCCTGGCCATCGGCTCGTGCCACTACCGCACCGTCAAGAACATCCTCGCCGCCGGCCAGGACCGCCTGCCCCTGGAGCCGCCGGCCGAGACGACCCCGACGCCCGTCCACACCAACATCCGCGGCGCCGACTACTACGCCGCAGCCAGCCAGGAGGACCCATGCTGATCGAACAGACCCTCGACAAGCTCAATGCCATGAAGCTCGGCGCCATGGCCGACGCCTGCCAGCACCAGCTCCGGACCGACGAGGCCGCCGCCCTCGCCTTCGAGGAGCGCTTCGGCCTCCTCGTCGACGCCGAGTGGACGGCCCGCGAGCAGCGCAAGCTCGACCGCCGGCTCCGCACCGCCAAGCTCCGCCATCCCGCCACCCTCGAGGCCGTCGACTTCGCCCATCCCCGACGGCTCAACCGACAGCAGGTCCTGACGCTGGGCACCTGCGCGTGGATCGCCGAGCGCCACAATTTGATCGTCACCGGGGCATGCGGCATCGGCAAGAGCTTCCTCGCATGCGCGTTCGTCGAACGGGCCTGCCGCCGCGGCTTCACCGCCCGCTACGTCCGCATGCCGAGCCTGCTGCACGAACTCGCCGTCGGCCGCGGCGACGGCTCCTACGCCCGGCTGCTCGTCCGGCTGACCAGGTTCGACCTGCTCGCCATCGACGACTGGATGCTCGCACCGCTCCGCGACGCCGAACGCCGCGACCTCACCGAGGTCATCGAGGACCGGGCCGAGCGGGCCTCCACCCTCATCGCCAGCCAGTTGCCCGTCACCGACTGGCACGCCGTCATCGGCGACCCCAACCAGGCCGACGCCATCTGCGACCGCCTGCTCCACGACGCGCATCGCATCGAGCTCAAGGGCCGCTCCATGCGACGGACACACCGCGCTCCGAAGACTCGCGCGGGGGAGACGAGGTGAGCCGAGTGTCCAACGACCTCGTGAGCGCCCGGCTGGTCCCGGGCTCCCGAGCCGCCATTCGCCGCCCTTCCCCGCTCCGTTACGTAACGGTGTGGGATGACACGGGTGGCGTTGACGAACGCGGAGCGGCAGGCGCGCCACCGGGAGCGGCGGCAGGCCGGCGAGTCCCGGGTCCGGCATCGACGGGCCGGCGGACGGTTGCAACCACGCCCCCACGAAGAGCAGCCCGGCGCTTCGCGCCAACCGGTGTCGGTTCGGCTGCTACGACGACGAAGAGCGCGTCGTCTCCGCGAACCGCAGCACGGGTAGAATCTCAGGTGACCATCGCGAACCGAATGGGAGGGACCGACCGCTCAACGTCGCTGCGCTCCGACGAGCGTTCCACTTCGCCGAAATCCGTGTTCCACATCCCCGGAATGCGTGTTCCACTTCACCGAAATACGCACCAAGCG
>JAAXGQ010000213.1 GCA_012271265.1 Vicinamibacteraceae bacterium | reverse complement strand
TGACAAGAACGTAAGGAGTCCAGGTGCAGGGGCCGGTGAGGACGCCGGCGCTTCGGGTGGGCGGGGTGGGGGTGTCAGTGGGAGGCGTGGCGGGCTACGACCATGCCGATGGCTTCGGTGAGTTTCTTGACGTAGGGGATGTGGAGGAACTCGTTGGGGCCGTGGGCGTTCGAGCCGGGGCCGAGGACGCCGGTGATCACGAACTGGGCCTCCGGGAAGCGTTCGCCGAGCATCCCCATGAACGGGATCGTCCCGCCTTCGCCCATGTGGATCGCGGGCTTCCCCCAGACCGCCTGCGAGGCGTCGTCGAGCGCCTCCCCCAGCCACGGCGCGAGGGGCGGCGCGTTCCAGCCGGGCGCCGGCTCGTGGAAGTCCACGCTGACCTTCGCGCCGAACGGGGGATCGTGGAGAACGACCTCCCGCACCGCTTCCTGCGCGGCGACCGGATCCACGGTAGGCGGAATCCGCATCGAGATGTTCAGCGTCACCTGGGGCAGCAGCACGTTGCCCGCCTTCGCCAGCGGCGGCAGCCCGTCCGCCCCGGTAACCGCCAGGTTCGGCCGCCAGGTGCGGTTCAGGATGAGCTCGGACAGGGGCAGCGCCGCGTGGCGGGTTCCTCCGGCCCAGGGAAAGCGGTCGAAGGTGTCCGACCCCAGCGTGGCGGCGGCGGCCTCGGCCTGCCGCACCCGCTGCTCGGGAATCTCCGCGTGGAAAATCTCCGGAATGATCCGGTCGGTCACCGGGTGTTCGAGCCGGTCGAGCAGCTTGCGGAGCACCAGGAACGGCGGGGGCACGATCCCGCCGGCATCCCCGGAGTGCACTCCCTCGGTCAGAACATCGGCGCGGATGGTCCCCGACACCAGGCCCCGGAGCGAGGTGGTGGACCACAGCTGTTCGTAGTTCCCGGCGCCGGAATCAAGGCAGATGACCAGGTCCGGGCTGCCGATCACGTCGGCGAACTGCTCGATGTAGGCGGGGAGGTCCGGCGAGCCGCTCTCCTCGGAGAACTCGACCAGCAGGACGACGCGGGCGCGCGGTCTTCCCTCGCGCGCCACCGCCTTCAGGGCGGCCAGCGCCGCGAAGAGCGCGTAGCCGTCGTCGGCGCCGCCTCGACCGTAGAGAAGGTCGCCCTCGCGGACTGCCTTCCAGGGACCGAGGCCCTCGCGCCAGCCGACCATCTCGGGCTGCTTGTCGAGGTGCCCGTACATCAGGATCGTTCCCTCGGCGTCGCCCGGGCAGTCGAGCAGCAGCAGCGGCGTGCGGCCGGGGATGCGCCCGACGTGAAGCCGGGCGCCCTCCGGCGCGTGCTTCTCCATGAACGCCTTGCCCATCTGCAGGGCGACCTCGACGTGGCCGTTCGCCTCCCAGTCCGGATCGAAGAGGACGGAGACGTTCGGGACCTCGATGTATTCGCAGAGGACGGGGAGGATCTCCTCCTCGTAGAAGCGGTCGATGAAGGTGCTGGTGGCGGTCATGGGTCTGGATTCTAGGGAGTCCTGAGGACGACATAGAGGGCGCCGTCGTCGCCGTCGCGGCGCTCCGCAGTCCGCCAGCGCTCGACGAGTTCGGGGCGCCAGGCGTCGAGCCACTCGGGAACTTCGCGCCGCAGCACCCCGACGCCGCCGGGTGACCGCAGCCCCTTTCCGTGGATGACCCGCACGTAGCGCACGCGCTGCCGTTGCCGCTGGCGCAGGAACCCCTCGAGGCAGAGGCGCGCCCCGTCGCGAGTCATGCCCCGGAGCGACACCTCGTGGTCTGCCGAGATCCGGCGCGCGCCGCGGCTCAGGTCGCGGAGCACGGTCTCCGCCGAGGGTCGGCCGGGCCCGCTCGCGGTCCGGCGGTCGCGGCCCCGGCCGGGCGCGGCGTCAAACGGCGCCCGTTCCACCGCCTCCACGAACAACGCCTCGGCCTGCTCCGCTTCGGCCGGAGTCGGGCGGGGGTGGACGGGACCATCGAGGCGGCGCACCTTCCGGCGCCGCGAAGAACCACGCAAAGCGCCGGTCAGTTTCGCACGCGGATTTCCTGGGCCACGCGAGACGAGATTGCCTGAGGGACCGGCGGTGCGGCGCAGGCCGGCGAGGACGCCAGCGCTCCATACGTCAGGGCGC
>JAAXGQ010000212.1 GCA_012271265.1 Vicinamibacteraceae bacterium | reverse complement strand
CGTGCTGTCCCTCGGCGAGAACCGGTTGAACGGCAGCCTCCCGCCGGAGCTGGGTCAACTGGCGAGCCTGGAATACCTGTATCTGAACGCCAACGAGCTGAACGGGGCCATCCCGACCGAGCTCCGAACATTGGAGCGCCTCGTGGTCCTGAACCTGGGCGCCAACGAGCTCACCGGTTCGATCCCGACGCAGCTCGGTTCGCTGGCGAACCTGGTCGTCCTGAATCTGGCGGCCAACGAATTGAGCGGTTCCATCCCGTCGCAGCTTGGACAGCTCGCGAATCTGGCAGTCCTGAACCTGGGCGCCAACGAGTTGACCGGTTCCATCCCCCCGCAGTTGCGGCAACTGACGGGTCTGGAACGCCTCTATCTGAACGGCAACGCGCTGAGCGGCCGGATTCCGACCCAACTCAGCCGGCTGGAGAGTGTGGAAGTGCTGATCCTCGCCAACAACGCGTTGACCGGCGCCATTCCGGCGCAGCTTGGACAGCTCGCGAATCTGAGAATCCTGAATCTGAACGGCAACAGGCTCACAGGCAGGATTCCGCCCCAATTGGGGCAACTGGCCAGCCTGATGAACCTGTACCTGGGCTCGAACCGGCTCAGCGGCCCCATTCCGGCCGCGCTGACCACCCTCGATCTCGCCGTGCTCAATCTGTGGTCCTCGGGAGTCTGCATCCCGGACGACCCGCGGATTCGGGAGTGGCTGCAGGCGATCGATACCGTGCAGATCTCCGGGGTCCCCGACTGCCCGCCGTAGCCCAGGGAATCCGGGGAAGCGCCGGGACCGGGCCGCGGCGGCGCGGCGAATGGCCGGGCGCGGGGTTGTGGGCGTAGCAGCCGGAGGACGAAGTCACCCAGCTGTTCCCGGAACTCACGCCACTTTGTCCACAGGCTGCTAATCCCCTTTCACATCTCCGAGTCGGAGGCGAAACTCCGATAGCAGCCGTCACCGATCACGACGTGATCCACGACCTCGATACCGAGAGCGCGCCCCGCCACGACCAGCGTGCGGGTCAGCCGGCGGTCGGACGCGGAAGGGGTCGGGTTGCCGCTCGGATGGTTGTGGAACACGATGACTCGCGTGGCCCGGTGGATCAGGGCCGCGCGAAACACGTCGCGCGCCTCCACGGTGACCCGGTCGCAGGTGCCGGTCGCGATGATTTCGGCCTTTCGCAGGCAGCCCCGGCTGTCAAGCAGGAGAACGCCGAATTCCTCGACCGCGGCGTTGCCGTAACGCGCGAGCAGGTAGTCGGCCACCGTCTGCGGCTGGAGGAAGCAGGGCGCCCGCCCGTCGGGAACGAGGGTCGTCCGCCGTCCGAGTTCGAGCGCGGCCAGGAGGCGCACCTGGCGGCTCGGTGAGAGACGGGGATGGCGACGGAGATCGCCCGGCAGGAGCGCAGCCAGCCGCTGAAGGCCGCCGGCATCGGTGAGGAGCCGGCGCGCATCGCGCAACGTGATGCCTGTGAGGAGGCAGGACAGCAGCTCAGCATCCGCCAGCGGACGCGCTCCCCCCTCGAGAATCCGGGCGGCGAGCGGATCCCGGGCCGGCCGCAGCAACCGCCGCCGGCGCGGAGCCCGCACGGGATATCCGGGCACGGCGGGACGAGGCTTGGGTCGGACCACGGCGACAGGAGGGACCGGGCGAGGAAACCGGCAGGCAGGCGGGAGCCCTTGGGAAGGCGCGCCGCGAGCGGCGGGAATGAGACGGCGCGCGCGGCTCAGATGCGGCGCCGGGAGAGCAGGAAGCGCCGCAGCGTAACAGGCCCGCGAGCCGGCCCCGGAACCGGTCAGGTGGACGGAGCGCGCGCCGGATCGAGACGGTACGCGAACGCGCCCGAACAAGGGCCGTCCATCCAGGGGCGGAAGGGGGTGGGATCGGACGCGCGAGCGAAGCCGCAGTGCTCCAGCACGCGGCCGGACGCGGGGTTGTCCCGCGCCACGAGCCCGAAGAGCACCGCGCCGGGGAAGCGAAGCCTGGCAAACGGGATGGCCGTCGCCAGGGCCTCCGTCGCCATTCCCCGGCCCCAGGCGGCACGGGCCAGGCAATAGCCGACCTCCACGAGTCGCGGGCGGCGGCAGGTCAGCGAGAGGCTGCCGACAGTCCGCAGAGGGTCGCGCAACTCGACCGCCAGGTGGAAGACGGACGGCTCCGGGGTCGTGAGGCCCGAGACCGCGGCGGCCAGAAACCTCTCAGTCTCGCGGGGGCGGTTCGGGCCCCAGCGAAGGTGGCGGGTCACCTCCGGATCGCTGGCCCACGCGTGCACGGCATCGAAGTCCGAAAGGCGAAACGATCGCAGCGCCAGTCTCGGACCCACGGCGGGAAGCCCATGAACCACCGGCGCGGCAGCGCGGCTCACCGAGTGCGTCCTCCCGCTCCGGCGACGGGACCTATCATCGGACCATGCTCACACGGAAGCGCGGCGACAACCGGCTCCTCCTGACGCTGGCGCCCGCCCTGGCGGCTCTTTCCTTCGCTTGCGGCGCTGACCGGCCGCCGGAGGATCCCCTGGCCGCCGCGGTGACCGGGCTCGTGGAAGAAGCCCTCCGCGAGGACCCCTCGCCCGGCGCCTCCGTCGCCGTTCAGCGCGACGGCGAGGTCCTGTTCGCCGCCGGGTTCGGCTACGCCGACCTCGAACACCGCGTCCCGGCCACCCGGGACACGGTGTACCGGATCGGATCCGTCACGAAGCAGTTCACCGCGGCGGCGGCGATGCTGCTGGTAGAGGACGGGAAGCTCGACCTCGGGGCCGACCTCCGGGAGGTCCTCCCGGAGTACGACACCGGCGGGTTCCTGGTGCGCGTCGAGCAGTTGCTGCATCACACGTCGGGCATCAAGGGCTACACGGAGATGGAGGAATTCTGGGAGGCGGCACGCCTCGATCTCTCTCACGAAGAGATGACCGAGCTCTTCTCCTCCGTTCCCTACGAGTTCGAGCCCGGAGACCGTTACCAGTACAACAACTCCGGGTACTACCTCCTGGGGATGATCATCGAGCGGCTGAGCGGCCTCACCTACACCGGGTTCCTCGAGGAGAGGCTCTTTGGCCCGCTGGGGCTGGAGGCCACCCACTACCTCGACAACGATCCCATCGTGCCGGATCGGGCCGAAGGATATGAGGCGCTCCCCGGCGGCGGATTCCGCAACGACGATCCGCTGAGCATGCGGCTGCCCTACGCTGCCGGCTCGCTGGGATCCAGCGTGATGGACCTGATGCGGTGGCAGACCGCGCTCGCCACCGGGGACGCGGTGGGTGAAGCGGCCTACGAGGCGATGACGACTCCCGGCCGGCTGATCGACGGCGACGAGATCAATTACGGCTACGGGCTCGGGCTGGCCCGCGAGCATGGACTCGCCGAAGTTGCGCACGGAGGCGGCATCAACGGATTTCGGGCCCAGCTCAGCTGGTATCCGGAAGAGCGCCTCGGGATCGCGGTGCTGATGAATGCGGGGTCCGGTCGTCCGGGCCTTCTCGCGAACCGGATCGCGCGAGCGGCGCTCGGTCTCGAGCAGCCGCAGATCCGCGAAGCGCCGGCGGAGGGGCTCGAGGCCCTCGCCGGCGTCTACGACCCGGGGCGCGCCCCGGTGCAGGTACGTCTTGACGAAGGCGCCCTCCGCTTGGGGGGCCGCCGGCTCGTTCCGGTGGGAGACGGGGTATTCCATCCGGATCGGGATCCGTTCACCCGGATCACCTTCGAAATCGGCGAAGACGGCGTGGCGGGCGCGATGCTCGTCACGTCGGGAGAAAACGAGGTGCGCTACCCCCGCATGGAATGAAGCGGGGCCCCGCGGATGCGGCGCACGTTCCCGACGCGGAGCGTGACGCGTTCGCGGTCCAGCCATTCCAGGAGCGGGATGGCGTGCTTGCGGCTGAGCCCGAACCGGTCCTTGAACCAGGCGACATCGATTTCCCGACTCGAGGCCGCCTGGGCCACGACCTCGGCACGGAGTCTCTCCAGGCGGCGACGGTCGAAGAAGAGGTCCGGACTGACGGCAACGGCCTCGCCGCGCCAGGCGAGAAGGCGGCGCAGGGCGTCGACCCGCTCCGGGGGAGCCTTGAGCACGGACGCCGCGGCGCGGAGCGTCGGAGGGGCGAAGCCACTCGACCGGAGCAGTTCGCGGAGCGCCGCGAGGGTGGTCTGTTCCGCCGGACGAAGGCGGATCTCCCGGCCGGCAGTGGAGACCGCGCCTCCCCGCCGCTCGACCCGGCCCGAGGCGGACAGGCGCTCCAGCGTCCATTCCGCCGTGCGGGGCGCTACGGCTGCCTGCTCCCGCAGGTGCTCGATGGCGACGGCGGGGCGCAACCGGTTTTCTGATTCCCAGGCGCGCAGCCGACGAAGGAGCCGGTCCTCCAGGCGACGCACGGCCGCCGCGCTCACCACCAGGCCCCCCTCGCCGGAGGATCCCGACGGGGCGGGAACGACCGAGGCGTCGCCGCCTGCCGCGAGGCGCCGGACGACGGCGGCCGCGGCCGGGTGGGAGATTCCGAGCCGGCGGGCCAGCCCGGCCTCCGACTGACCCTCGGGTCCCGCCTCGGCAAGAAAGGCGGCGGCAGCCTGACGGGCCCCGGCGCCATGAAGCGCCTCCACCCGAGCGTGCGCCGCCGGGCTCTTCGGGGAACGCTTGGGGGGATCGGCGTCCAGGATCTCGCCTCCCCCGATCGTGATGACCGGGGAATAGCGGCGGAGGATGAGGCGGTCTCCCCGCGACGCCGCCACCGGGGACTCGAGGCGGAGCTGGGCGAACGCGGATTCGCCGGGGTCGAGTGCCAGCCGTCCTCCGAGCAGACGGACGCGGGCCAGAACGGCCGCCGAACCGGTGTGAAGGTGCACCCGATCCTGGTCGGCGAGGGGCGCCGCCGCCCAGCCCACGAGTTCGATCCGGACGTCGAGCATCCGCGTCGGGCGGAGGGCGCCGGGCAATGCGAGCACCTGGCCCCGGACCGGCGTCAGCCGGCCGGGAGCCGCAAGGTTCGCCGCGACCCGCTGTCCGGCGAACGCGGCGGAGACCGGCTCTCCGTGTACCTGGAGGCCGCGGAGGCGGGCGCGCTCACCGGAGGGCAGGAGCTCCACCTCCGCTCCTGTCTCCAACTGTCCGGAGACCAGGGTTCCGGTCACGACGACGCCGAAGCCCCGCATGGTGAACGCCCGGTCGATGGGAAGCCGCAGCGGCCCCAGCCGATCGCGGGGGCGCGTCTCGCGGGCCTCGGCGTGGAGGGAGCGCCGCAGTTCGGCAAGGCCGGCGCCGGTCTTCGAGGAGACGGGGAGGATCGGGGCAGCGCCCATGCCGGCCGGTTCCAGGAGGTCCGCCACCTCAAGGGCGACGAGCTCGATCAGGTCGGGGTCATCGACCAGGTCGACGCGGGTCAGGGCCACGACCGCGCGGGTGACGCCCAGCAGCCGGCAGATCTCCACGTGCTCCCGCGTCTGCGGCATGACCGACTCGTCGGCGGCTACCGCCAGCAGCACCACGTCGAAGCCGGCGGCCCCGGCGAGCATGTTCCGGACGAAACGCTCGTGCCCGGGAACGTCCACGAAGGCGAAACGGACGGCGCCGTCGTCGAGATGGGCGAAACCGAGGTCGACGGTGATGCCCCGCGCCTTCTCTTCCTTGAGCCGGTCCGGGTCGGTTCCGGTCAGCGCCTCGACCAGGGAGCTCTTGCCGTGATCGATGTGGCCGGCGGTGCCAACCACCACGTGGCGCATCGAGCGACTGTAGCGTGGCCCGGCGAGCGTTCGGTGCATAATCGGCCCATGCTTCACCCGCCTTTCCTCACCGTTTCCCTGACCCTTCTGCTCCCGCTGGCGGCTCTCGGGCCCGCGCCGGCGGCGGCGCAGGAAGGACCGCCGGACGGGGCCCTGGTCATCGTCGGAGGAGCGCTTCGCGACGAAGCGATTCTGGAGCGCTTCATCCAGCTCGCCGGCGGCCCCGAGGCCCCCATCGTGGTCATCCCGACCGCGGGGGGCGGGGAACGCTACGACCGGTGGTATGCCGGGGCGCGCCGGTTCCGGAGGCTCGGCGTACAGGACGTGACCGTGCTCCATACCAAGGATCGGAGCGAAGCCGACAGCGAGGACTTCACGGCGCCCATCCGCAACGCGCGCGGCGTGTGGTTCCCCGGCGGCCGCCAGTGGCGCCTCGTGGATTCCTACGCGGACACCGCCACCGAACGGGAACTCCATGCGCTTCTTGCCCGGGGCGGCGTCATCGGCGGTTCCTCCGCCGGCGCCACGATCCAGGGCGAATACCTCGTCCGGGGGGACACGAGCGGCAACACGATCATGATGGGCGACCACGAGGAGGGATTCGGCTTCCTGCGGGGTGCCGCCATCGATCAGCACCTGTTGGTGCGGAACCGCCACTTCGACCTGCTCGAGGTTCTCGAGGCGCATCCGGGCCTCCTCGGGATCGGGATCGACGAGGACACCGCCATCGTGGTGCAGGGCAACCGGTTCGAAGTGATCGGGCAGCGCTACGTCGCGATCTACGACAACTCACGGGTCCTCCCGAACGGTGGCGGGTTCTATTTCCTGCAGCCAGGGGATCGCTACGACCTGAGCACCCGGGAACCGATGCGCCTCGAACTCGGCGGGCGGGCCTTCGCCACGACGGTAAAGAAGCGACCCTGATCCGGCGCGCGCCCGCGCTCCGGAAAGAGGCCGAACGTCCTTGGGCCGAGGCGCATTGTATTTGTTGCGGATGTCATTGTTTTGTCATAGTCTGTTCATATGCGGTACGACTCCAGGGGAATTCGGTCCGTGCGGATCGGCCCCACCGTCGCGGTCCTCTCGGGATTGGCGCTGATTCCGGCGACCACCGCCACGGCGGGCGATGACGAACCGGACGTTTTGCCCCGGAGCATCTACGTCCCGGTGCGCATCGAGACGGCGCCGTGCCTTCGCGATGTCATCGTGCGGACCGAAGACGGCGAAGTGCGCGCTGTCGCGCCGGGACGGCTCGTCTCCCAGTTCGCGTTTCACGCGGGGAGGGAGGAGCCGGATCCGGCCTGGGAACGGCTCACCGTCGAAGGCTGGATCGAGTCCCGCCCGGGCAGCGGGGAACTCCGGTCGACGCCCTTCCGGACCCGGGTCGTGATCACCCCGGCGAGCATCTACCTGGGGCGAAAACGGCTGGACCTCGGAACCCTCGAACGGGTCGGTCAGTTCCGGTCCCGCGTCGACCTGCGGGCGCGGGAGCGCACGCTGCGGTTCATCCCGCCGTCCTGCGAGACGCCACCGGCCGGCGCCCCGCGGAACGACCGTCGCCCGCCGCTGCCGGCGCCGTAACGATCGCCCCGTCGTCGAGGCGAAGCGCGGTGAGGGCCCCGTCCCAGACACAGCCGGAGTCGAGACAGATGGCGCGGCGGGTCAGGGTCAGGCCCAGGGCGGACCAATGCCCGAACAGGACCACGCGGCCCGGAGGTGTCGCGGCGGCTTCGAACCAGGGACGGTGACCGGACGGAATCGCCTCGGGAGCGCCGTCGAAGCCAAACGCGGGAACGCCAGAGTCCGAGACGACGCGGATGGCGGTCAGGATCCGCGCCGCCCGGACTGCGGAACCGGCCTCCCGGTCCTCTGACGGGCGGGGCATCCCTGCCCCGTCTCCGGGAATCGGGTCGCCGCGCAGGCGGTAGAGCGACCGGAGGAAGCCGATGCGGTTCGCCCGAAGAGCCGCGCCGGCCTCGCCGGCAGCGACGGCCAGCCGCGCCGGGGTCCACCCGGGCAGGAACCCGGCGTGGACGACGAGGAAGCGGCCCTCCTCATGCAGGAACGGCCGGGAGGCGACCCAGTCGCAGAGGGAATCGACGTCGGGAGCCTCCAGCACCGGAAGGAGGGTGTCCCGGCCTTTCGGCTCGCGGAGGCCGGCGTGGCAGGCCAGCAGGTGCAGGTCATGGTTGCCCAGCACGGTGCTGACAGAATCGCCCTGATCCCGGACCCAGCGCAGCGTTCCCAGTGAGTCCGGGCCCCGGTTGACCAGATCTCCCACCAGAATCAGGCGGTCCCGGCCTCGCCGATAGCGAATGCGGGAGGTGAGGCGGCGAAGCGTCGTGAAGCAGCCCTGGATGTCGCCAATCGCCCACGTCGCCACGGCCGCGATGCTAGGAGCCTGCGCCGCAGAA
>JAAXGQ010000211.1 GCA_012271265.1 Vicinamibacteraceae bacterium | reverse complement strand
GATCAGGTCGGCGAGCGGCGGCAGACGGCGCCGGAGCCCCGGCATGGCCGGGACGTCCGGGACCTCCTCTCCTTCGTCGCCGTCCGTCCGTGCGTCTGGGGGGTCGTCCTTCGGCGGCGGCGGGCAGAACACGCGCGCCACGTCCGGCTGATCGAAGAGCGACAGGAACACCGAGATGCCTTCGACGATCGAGGTGCGGAGCTTCGCGTCGAGCTTCAGCCAGTCGTGCCGGTACCACCGCTCGACGGCGTCCACCTGCTCCGCGTACTCGCGGCCCGCGCCGCTCCCCACCGGCTCGGTGGCGTACTCGACCTTCAACTCCGCGAGCAACGCCGCGCGTTTCGGATCGAGGGGGCACGCCACCGTGTCGCTGCCGGGCGCCATGTCCCAATCCCAGTCACCGAGCGCCTTCCGGTGCTTGGTGAGAACCTTGGCGGCGACGACAAGCCGCATGGGGCACCGCCGCAGGGCCTCGGCCTTCGCCTCCCCGATCTTGTTCGCGAAGAGCTTCGCGTCGACCGTGCAGCGGTAGATGTCGCGAAGCGTGACCCAGCCGCCCGGCAGGAGCCGGTGAAGCTCGACGATCCACCGGACGAGGTTCGTGTACGCCTGCTGCCAAAACGGTTCGCGGGACTTGCCGAAGAGTTGGTTGATGAGCGATGCGACGCCGTAGGCCATCGAGTAGGAGTCGAGCAGCGGATCGTCGAGCGGGTTCCACTGCCAAGCCCCCCCAAGCCCAATTTCGAGGTAGTCGTCCTCTCGGCCGGCCTCGCCAAGGATGCGCCGGACCTGGTGACAGAAATCCCCTTTCACCTCCAGCACGAGCGCGCCCGCGCGGCGGCCGGCGTCTTCGGCCTGCCAGTGGAGCAGCTGCCGCGCGAACGGGTACATGCAGGCCGTCGTCTTGCCGGTGCCGACCGCCCCGACGACGAGGACGCCGGTGTAGAGTCCCTTCTCGGGGACGACGAGCCAGGAGGGCCGGTCGCTCTCCTTGGGAACGGTGGGGTGGTGCAGTTCCCCGACGACGAGGGACGGCGCGTCGTCCTTGGGCGAGTTGGGCCAGGCGGGCAGCCTGCCCCGGTTCCGCCGCATCGCGAGCGGCTCCAGCCAGACCCGCGAGGCCGAGCGCATGACGCTGCCGAAGAGCAGCACGGCCACGCCGGGCGCGAGGTAGTACCATGCGCGGATCGCCGTATGGATGCCCGGGTCGTTGTGGGCGATCAGGTCGAGAAACGGGTTGTCGCCGATGGGCGGAAACGGCGCGACGAGCGCGCACGCGGCCGCCACGGTCAGGGCGGCCCCGATGAGGACGAGCGTCCACGGCCTCATCGGCCCGACACCCTTCCTGGAAGGATCTCTGGCGCTGGAGCGACCCGTCGAGGCGGGGGGCCGAAGTGTGAAAACACACTCGGCCCTACGCCGCACCGAGCCCTAGGCGAGGCGGGTCGCTCCAGCCACGGCCCCCGTGGCCCGTCCGGCAGCGGGCCGGCGGGCCGCGGAACCGCAAGACGCCACCGCGCAAGCGGATGGACGGAAGGCCGCATGTGAATCGCCAGGGGCCGGATTCGTGAAACGACCCCCCGCGTCGTTTTCACGTCACGGTTCGGCATAGGACGCGCTCCGCTCATCGGTAGCGGACCCTTGCGAAGCGCTCGGTCCGCCAAGCGGTCCCGCGGTCGATCAATCCGCGCCCGCCCCGCCGGCGCGCCTGCTCCTCCAGCGCGACGCTGCGCTTCAGGGCGGCCCGGAGTCCGCCGAACTCCTCGAGGATGTGGACCGCGCCCTTGAGGATCGCCCGCTCGATCCGGGCGAGTTCCTCGGCCGCACCGGCTTCGGACTCGCCGGGACCGCCGGGCTCGGACCATCCGCGCGTCACCCGCCGCGCCCGTTCGAGCTCCCGCGCGGTGCGCGCGACGGCCACGACCTCGACCGACCGGCCAAGTCCCCGGAGCGCGCGCCACAGTCCGCGGTGCGCCTTGCCCCACGAGCGGAGGGCCGTCGAGGTGTCGTGGCCCGGATCGGCGTAGACGAACAGGGCGCGTGCGGAGTCGAGCGCGACCGGCAGCTTCACGGGGAAGTAGCGGCGGGTGGTGCGGGCGGCCCCCCGGTACACGCGCACGGGGAGCAGCGAGCGCTCGATGCCGAGCGCCTCGAACGCGGACACCTTCTCCTGCTCCGTGGGGAGCCAGGGCAGGTCGGTGTGCTCGATCACGTAGTCGAGCGAGAGCAGTCGGCGCAGGAGCACTTCGGTCGAAGCGCCACGTCGGTGGCGGATGTGCTCGGCCCCGAGCGCCCGGTAGACCGGGCGGGCGAAGATCCGGCCGACCCGGCCCATGCCGGCGACCCCGGGCTCCGTCTCCTCGCTCGCGACGCGCTCGGCGATCAGCCCGTGGACGCCGCGCCGGACCTGTTCCGGGTGCGCGCCCATGAACCGTGCCCACTGCGCGCGGGTGAACACGCCGCTGTGCAGGCACACCAGCGCGATCCACTCGGCCTTCCGGCCCGTCCAGCCGAACCCTTCGAGCGCCTTCTCGCGCCCCTTGAGATGGGCGATCATCGCTCGTCTCCCGTCACGAGCGCCCGGTCGGCCCGCATGTAGGTGACGAGAAGCCCCATCGGGTTGTGGACCACCAGCTCGGTCGGGATCGAGTCGAGGAACTCGAACCGGAGCGTGAGCGACCAGCGCTCGCGCCGCAGCTCCTGTTCGCCCCTCAGATGCACGAGGTCGAAGTCCGCCGTCGCGCCGTGCGGCGGCTCCGGCGCGGGATGGATGCGGAGCACGACCTGCTCTACTTCGGTTTCCGTGTCGGCGGTCCCCGCCGCGACGCTCGCGACCTCCGCGCCGTCCCTCTGGAACGCCGCGTTCGCCAAGTCCGTCGAGAGGAACCGGAGGCTACGCGTCCATTGCTCTCGCGCGGTCGCACGCCGCCGCGAGTGGAAGTCGTGGACGAACCGGTTCAGGAAGTATTTCGTGGTCGGATCGAGCGGATCCGCTTGGGCGGTCGCCGCCTCGTAGGCCAGCGCCTCGGCGCGGCCCACCTCGTCGACCCGGATCACAATGGGCTTGGGCGGCTCCGCCCCCGCGATCCGAAGCAGCACGAAGACGCCAAGCACGATGCTTGCCGAGAGGAAGATCAGGATCGTCCTGAGCTTCCGGTTCGCCTGCACGGCCTCGCCCCAGATCTCGGCGTACTCGCGGCCCGCGTCACGGTCTCGTTTCATCATCGGTTTCTCCTTGGGGCTCAGACGGGGGGCTTGACGGGAGCGGCGGCCTTGCCGGCTCCCTGCATGACGAGCGCGACGAACCCGGACCCGGCGGAGCCGGAGCCGGACACGAGCATCGAGGCGAGCTCGCCGACTTTGAGCCCGGCCATGAGGCCGGAGACGACGAGCGGCATGAGCACGACGGCCCAGAGCCAGAGCTCGAACGGGTCCGCCGTCCCGGTGCCCATCAGGGCATCGGCGTAGGTCGTGATGTAGCCCATGCCGACGCCCATGAAGACCCTGAGAATGGCCCCGGCCACGACGCCGTAG
>JAAXGQ010000210.1:5076-13132 GCA_012271265.1 Vicinamibacteraceae bacterium | reverse complement strand
ATGGTGTTCCTCGATCTCTTCCAGCTTGGCGACGTAGTCGTCGCGCGGCCCGCTCAGCCCCCGGCGCCGCCAACGTGGCAGCCGGTCGAGGTCCCACAGTTCCGCGACATAGAGAAGGGCCCCGTCCCGATCCGCGAGGTTGGCCTTGACGATTTCGTCCACGACGTCGCGATACTGCGCGGCGAGTCGGCTCCTCGGACGCTCCGTTACGAACACCGCTTGCGTCAGCAGCGCCAGAGCGTCGTAGCGGTTGACGACGAGCGGGGCCCGGGGCTCCATCGCGAGATCCCGGCGAAAGCTGTGGATCTGACGCTGCAGGATGCGGTCTTCGTCGTCGAGGTCGGGCACGTTGGACATCAGGAAGTGGAGGGTTATCTCCTTCTTCCGCGCCGTACGGGCTTCCGCCCGGATCTGGCGAACGACGGCGGCCAGACCCCGCCGATTCTGGGCGTTGGGGAAGAAGACCGCCACGACCGCGTCCGGCAGCTGGCGGGTGCAGATGCCTCCGGTGTCGGTGTGTCCGGTGCGTGAATCCACGAACACCCAGTCCGCTTGCAGAATCTCCTTCCACTGCTCCTTGAGGTCCTCGAACAGGAGGTATCCGTCGCGACGGGCGTAGAGGTCCTGCCAGTCGATATCGCGGAACTTCACGCCGTACTCCCGCCGGTCGGCGCCGGCCGGCATGACCCAGAGCTCGCCGCCCTCCTTCCCCACGCCGGAGGCCTGGTACACGAAGTCCTTCACTGCCGGCGCCCGGGCGGTGTCGAGATACTGACGGACGAAGTCCACGATGCCCGGGGTCTTCTTCTCGGGTCGCAGGATGCGGAACGAGTCGAGCCCAGGGGCTTCCAGGTCGAAGTCGACCACCACCACCCGCCTCCCCCGATTGGCGAGTTCCACCGCGGCGTTGACGAGGGCCATGGTGCGGCCGACGCCGCCCTTGAACGAGTAGAAGGTGGTGACGTACACCCGAATGCTCCGGTCCCGCTTCAGGCGGCGCGCAACTGGTACGCGGCCGGTGCGGCACGACGCTCATCATCTTCGGCGATCAGCCGGAAGACCGGCTTCCAGCGCTGTTCCCTGCCCGCGGCGAGTTCCTGCAAAACCCTGATGGCGCCGGCCGACCGGAGCAGTCTGAGGTACCGGTCGTTGGCCGGGTTCTGGATGAGGATGCCGTTCTCCCAGCGGTGCAGACTGGCTTGGCCGAGCCCCGTGAGGTTGGCGAAATCAGCACGCGACAGCCCGTGCCCCTTCCGGAGAGCGCGGATTTGGCGAGGCGTCAGGACCCCGTGGTGGCGGCAGACAGCCTCGTGCTTGATCTCGGCGGCCTCAGGTCCGTACGAACCGGCGCCGCAGGAGACGCAGATCTCAACCGGGATTCGCGCCGTCAATTCCACCAGGGGCTTCCGGGTCCCGTACTGGAATGTGTAATCACGCCACCTGGTCTTGATCTGGCCGTTGCACTCGATGCAACGGAGCGTGGGCAGGGCGCCTGTAGCTCGGGAGCTCATGTTGCTCGATTCTCCGTTCGTTTCACCGGTCGGCGTAGCGGGAGTAGTGGAAGCTCCGCCCCCAGATCCGTCCTGACCGCAGCTCGACCTTCACGTAGAGGCTGGGCCGTTTGACAGGCAAACAGGACGCGCTTGCTGCCAAAGATGCGACCATTTGATGTTTGGCTCGCTTCCGGGCGTCGTTGCTTTGCGTCTCGGCGTCAGGTCAGGCGACGACGCGTTACGGTGGAGCGCCTCGATCGCTCCGGTGGCGAGACCCGCGTGACGCCGCGAGCCGGGGCGTCAGAAGCGGAGGGTGTAGACCGGGGGGAGGTCGGTGGTCACGCAGTGCCAGGAGTCGCCCTCGTCCTCGGAAACCCAGAGGGCGCCGGTGGTGGTGGCCATGGCGAGCACGCCGGCGTCGGGATGGGCCTCCAGGCCGTGCCGGTAGACGAGGGCGAACGAGTGCTCCTCGGGGAGCCCGCGACCCACGGCCTCCCACGACGCACCGCCATCCCGGGTGCGCGCGACGACCATTTTCCCGTCCACCGGCACCCGGCACTCGTCCTTCACCAGGGGGACGCTCCAGGCGGTGTCCGGGTCGTTCGGGTGGGCCGCCACCGCGAACCCGAACACCGAGGGCTCGGGGGTCATGCTGACCCAGGTGCGCCCGCCGTCGTCGGAGCGGAAAAAGCCGTTGTGGTGCTGGCACCAGATCCGGTTCGGGTCGGCGGCGCACCGCGAGAGCCGGTGCGGATCCTGGATCGCCGGCTCGTGGCGCCGATCCGGCGGCATGTACTCCGCGAACATCCCCTCGGTGCGGACTTGCCACGAGGCGCCTCCGTCCTCGCTGATCCAGACGCCGCCGCAGGAGATCCCGACGACCAGCCGCCCCCCATCGGGAGACGACAGGATGCTGTGGATCCCCGGTTCGGGGTAGCCGCCGCCGAACCACCTCTCCCGCGTCGGCTCGTTCCAGAGCGCCTCGTTCAGTCTCCAGGAGGCGCCCCCGTCGTTCGACCGGAAGAGTCCGCCAGGGATCGTTCCGGCAAGGAGGCTGCCGGGATCCGTCCCGACCCCCTCGAGGCACCACACGAGATCCACCGACGGGGCCCCCGCACTCGCGTCCGCGACCTTCGGATAGGCGGGCGCGGAAAGCTCCGTGAAGCTCGCGCCGCCATCCTCGGACGCATGCAGCTTCACTCCGAAATGGCCGAGGTTGAGCGCGGCGTAGAGGCGGCGGCTGCGCGGATCGGGCAGCAACTGGCTCACCGGCTCGCCGAGGAATGCCGTCCGCACGATCCGCCAGTCGTCCCGCTTCGAGCGTTCCAGGGCGAGATAGCCCTTCCGTGTCCCCAGGTGAAGCAACATGTCGGATTCAGCCTCCGGAAAGCGCCTGCATGACATGGATCCGGTCGTTCTTCCCCACCTCATCGCGAAGCGTGACGCGGTCGCGGACCCGCCTCCCGTCCACGTAGATCGCTACGTGGGGGCGGAGGCGCCCCTGGTCGTCCACGATGTAGGAACGGAGACCGGGGTTTCGGGCGAAGGTCGTCTCCAGCGCCTCGGCGAGGACGCCCGCCGGGACCTCGGCGCTTTCGACCCGGAGATGGCGCCGCAGGTTCGGGGTGAAGTGGATCTCGGCCATCAGGCTTCTCCCCGACTACCCCGGGGACGCGTCGGGCGCCCGCCGGATCACGGGCGCCTGAGCCGCGAGCGGAGCTCCCGATCGAGCCTGGCGAGCGAGTCCTGGACGGTGCGCTGGTTCTCCGGGCCGAATCGGAGCAGGTGCTTGGTGGCCGGATCAAGGGCCTCCAGCCGGGGGTCGCGGAACTCGTAGCGCAAGGTGCGGGCGTTCAGCAGCATCGGCGCCTCGGGGACGGGCGCCCTGACGAGTCGGTCGATCGCCGCGAAGAGCGCGTCGGCAAAGTCGCGGTCCGGCCGTCCGAGTTCGGCGTAGGCCTCGTTGAGGAGCGGCATGAGCGTGCGGATCACCCCGGCCAGGCCAGCTACGTCCGCGCCCCCGATCGCCGCCGCGATGGCGTCGTAGCGGCCGAAGGAGGCCGGATGGACCCGGAGCAGGTCGTCTCCCTCTCCGCCCATGGCCTGGAACGCGCCACCTGGCGTCAGGCCCCGGAGCGTCGGCCTCGGCGAAACACCGTCGGCCACGTTGTCCACCGCGACCACCACGTGGCGGATCAGGTCGTCGCCGAGGAGCCAGGCGAGCACGTCGGGGTGGTCGGAGAGAACCGAGAGCAACTGCCGGATCAGCGAATCGCTGTCGTCGAGCGGGGGCAACTGCACCAGCTCGGCGTCCTCCGGCGCCGGCGCCGGCGCCTCGACGGCCGGCGGAGGCTCGGCGGGCGGCGCCGGCTCGTCCTCTCCGCCGAACACCCAGAGCAGCAGGGCGACGGCGGCGAGCACCGCCACCGCAACTCCGGCGATGACGGCGAGCGACTTGCCTCGGCCGCCGGCTTCCCGCGGGCCTTCGTGAGCGGGCGGATCCTCCGGAGAGGATGCGGCCCCCCAGTTCGGGTCGTCGAAGGGGTCGACTCCCGCGCCTTGATGCTGAGGATCCCGATGGCCCGTCTCGTCGCTCACGTGTTCTCCTCGCGCCATCGCCCCGGCGGCGGGGATGCGGGCTGCGGATGATAGCCGGGCGGGGGTCTCCGGCCGGCCGCGGCGCCCCGCGCGGCGTATCATCCGGAACGCCGATGATCTCGCTTCGCAACGCGGTCATCATCGTGTTGGTGGCCCTCGCCGTCTACGCGCTGCTCCCGGCTTCGCAGAAGACGCGCCTGGTCGAGAAAATCCGCGGGCTCTGGCGCGCGGTCGTGATCTCTCTCATCCTGTTCTGGATGCTCATGCTGGGTCGCCGCTTCTTCGACTGAAGAGGTTTCGCAGGGAGACGGACAGAGTGACCACCGGCGACCGACCCGGACACGAACCGATCTCCCGGTCGGATCGGGAGTGGCGAAGGCGCCTGACCCCGGAGCAGTACGCCGTGACTCGGCGCGGGGCGACGGAGCCGCCGTTCATCGGGCGCTACGTCCGGAACCACGCACCCGGCGAGTACCGCTGCGTCTGCTGCGGGCTGCGCCTCTTCGCCTCCGAGGACAAGTACGACTCCGGGAGCGGATGGCCGAGCTTCACCCGTCCGGCGAAGGACCGGGCTGTGGCCACCGGCGAGGACCGGAGCCTCGGGATGATCCGGGAGGAAGCCCATTGCGCCCGCTGCGGCGCTCACCTGGGCCACGTCTTCCCCGACGGGCCGATCGAAGCGACCGGGATGCGCTACTGCATCAATTCGCTCGCGCTCGATTTCCGGCCGAAGGAGGGAGGCGACGATCGCTGAAGCGCCGCTGGCGGTGCTGCTCCTGGTCCCGGCCGGGTTTGTCGCCGGGGCGCTGAACGTCGTGGCCGGAGGCGGCTCGTTCCTGACGCTGCCGCTCCTCATCTTCCTGGGCCTGCCCCACGACACGGCGAACGGGACGAATCGGCTGGGCATCCTGATTCAGGGCGCCGGGGCCACCGCCGCCTTCCGCCGCGCCGAGGCGATTGCGGCGCCCCTCCTGCTCCGGCTGGGGCTCGCCGCGGTGGTCGGCGCTGGCCTGGGCAGCGTCGCCGCCCTGAGGGTCGGCGAGGCGGTCTTCCTGCGGTTCCTCTCCATCGTCATCGTCCTGTTCACCCTGGCGCCGCTCCTCGAGGGAGTGATCCGGCGGCGCTCCGGTCCGGCGGGGGAGGCGGCGGGAGCGGCGGCCTCGCCGCCGAGCCGGGCGAGCTCCGCACTCTGCCTCGCCTTCCTGGGCGTGGGCTTCTACGGCGGGTTCCTGCAGGCCGGCGTCGGATTCCTGTCGCTCGCCGCGACCTCGCGCGCCGGCTTCGGGATGGTGGCGGGAAACGCCATAAAGGTCGCCTGCGTCTTCCTCTTCTCCATCATTTCGCTCGCGGTGTTCGCCGCGAACGGCGCGGTGCACTGGGTGGTCGGCCTGGCGCTCGGCGCCGGCACCTTCCTCGGGGCGCTGGTGGGGGCGCGGCTCACCCTCAAGGCTGGGGACCGAACGCTCCGCATCGTGGTCTCGGCGGCCGCCTGCGCCTTCGCCGTGGCGCTGTGGCTCCGGGCCTGAGTGTACGGGGGCAGTTCTCCGTGCCGGCGACCTCCCCGTGGCTGGCGCGGGGCAATGCCGCGCCCCACCGCTTCCACCGGTTGCGCCCTCCCGGGCCCTTCCGGCTCGAGAGCGGCGCGAGCCTGCCCGAACTCGAAATTGCCTGCGAGACCTGGGGCGAGCCGCCGCCCGCGAGTGACGGCGCCATCCTGATCGCTCCGGCTCTTTCCGCGGACGCGCACGCGGCCGGCTGGGGCGGCAGTCCCCAGTCGGCCGTGGACGGCTTCGGCGCCGAGGAGCAAAGGCGGAGCCGGGGCGGCCTCGGGTGGTGGGATCCGCTCATCGGTCCCGGGAAGGCCTTCGACACCGACCGCCACTACGTCATCTGCATGAGCCTCCTCGGGGGCTGCGGCGGGACGACCGGCCCGCTGAGCGGGAATCCGGCCACCGGCCGCCCCTACGGCCCCGACTTTCCCCTGGTCACCGTGGGCGACCTGGTGCGGGCCGCGCGCGCCGGCCTTCAGGAGCTGGGAATCCGACGCCTCGCCGGCATTGCCGGCGGCTCGCTCGGCGGCATGCAGGGGCTGGAGTGGGCCGCCGCGTTCCCCGACGAGATCGACGCCGTGATCGCGGTGGCGAGCACCGCGGCGCTCTCGGCCCAGGGGATCGGCTGGAACTGGATCGCCCGCCGTGCGATCCTGGGCGACCCGGACTTTCACGGCGGCCGCTACGCCGGGCGCGGCGTCCGTCCGGTGCGCGGACTTGCGACCGCCCGGATGCTGGGCCACCTGACTTACCTCTCGGCCCCGGGGATGGAGGCGAAGTTCGGGCGCAATCTCCAGGACCGGGCGGCGGTCTCCGGCCGGCTGGAGGCGGCGGACTTCCAGGTGGAGTCCTACCTCCGGCACCAGGCCGCCGCCTTCAACCGCCGCTTCGACGCGAACGCCTACCTGCGCCTTTCGTGGGCGCTCACCCGCTTCGATCTTGGCGCCCGGCATGCCGACGGGGACCTCGCACGGGCGGTGGCGCGGTTCCGCTGCCGGACCCTGCTCCTCTCCTTCTCGTCCGATTGGCTCTATCCTCCCGGAGCATCGCGCGCCCTCGAGCGCGCCCTCGCTGCTGCCGGCAAGCAGGTCCTCCACCATGAGATCCAGACGACCTACGGCCACGACTCGTTTCTGCTGGAGGCAGGTCGGATGACCCCGCTGATCCGCCGCTTCCTCTCCCGGCGCGCCGGAAAATCCGTCCGATGAGCGACGACCCGAAGAGCGGCGAGACCCGGGACTTCGGATTCGCTACCCGCGCCGTCCACGCCGGGGCCCGCCCGGAGCCGAACACCGGAGCCCGGGCCGTCCCCATCTTCCAGACCACCAGCTACGTTTTCGAGGATCCGGAGGCGGCCGCCGCCTACTTCAACCTCCAGGAGTACGGGAACACCTATTCCCGGATCGTCAACCCCACGGTTGCCGCCTTCGAGGAACGGATTGCGAGCCTCGAGGGCGGCGTCGGGGCGGTGGCCTTCGCTTCGGGCCTCGCGGCGCAGGCGGCGGCGTTCTTCACCATCCTGCGCCCCGGCGATCACCTCGTCTCGTCGCGGGCGCTCTACGGCGGCACCCTCACCCAGATCCGCCACCTGGAGCGCAAACTGGGCTTCAGCGTCACCTTCGTGGATCCCGACGACGAGGACGCCTGGCGGGGCGCGATGCGGGGAGAGACCCGGCTGCTCTTCGGGGAGACCATCGGCAACCCCGGCGGCAACGTCCTGGACATCGAGCGCGTCGCGGCGATCGGCCACGAGCACGGCGCCCCCCTCATGGTGGACAGCACCTTCGCCACGCCGTTCCTCTGCCGGCCGCTGGAGTGGGGCGCGGACATCGTGGTCCACTCCACGACGAAATTCCTTGGCGGACACGGGACGAGCATCGGCGGGATCGTGGTGGAGTCCGGGCGGTTCCCCTGGGGGCAGGGGAAGTTCCCGCAGATCGCCGAGCCTTCCCCCGCGTACCACGGGCTGGCGTTCGCGGCGACGTTCGGCGAGTACGGATTCCTCATGAAGCTGCGGGCCGAGACGCTGCGCGATCTCGGCGCCTGCATGTCGCCGTTCAATGCCTTCCTGTTCATGCTCGGTGTCGAGACGCTGCCGCTCCGCATGGAGCGCCACACGCGGAACGCGCTCGAGGTGGCCACCTTCCTCGCCGGTCGCCCGGAGGTCGAATCCGTCTCCCATCCGGGCCTCCCAGGGAGCCGCTACGAGGCGCTGGTGAAGAAATACCTGCCTGGCGGGGCGGGAGCGGTGTTCTCCTTCGACCTGGCCGGCGGCCGGGAAGCGGGGATCCGGTTCATCCGGCGGCTGGGGCTCCTGTCCCACCTGGCCAACGTGGGCGATGCGAAGAGCCTCGTGATCCACCCGGCCAGCACCACCCACCGCCAGCTCGGGGACGCCGATCTCGCCGGAGCCGG
>JAAXGQ010000210.1:0-5016 GCA_012271265.1 Vicinamibacteraceae bacterium | reverse complement strand
CCGGCGTCGAGGAGGCAGCAGCATGTCCGCTGTAATCGCCGGGGGGATCGATCTCGCCCGTTGGCAGAACCCCGGCGTCATGCGGCGCCTGCTCGAGACCGCGCGAACGGTGGCGGTCGTGGGGTTGTCTCCCAACGAGCTGCGCGCCAGCCACTTCGTCGGCTTCTACCTGAAGCGCAACGGGTATCGCGTGATTCCGGTGAATCCACGCGCCGACCGGATCCTCGGGGAGAAAGCGGTCCCCAGTCTCGCGGCGCTCCCCGAACCGGTGGACGTGGTCAACGTGTTCCGGGCGCCGGCGGCAGTCCCCGGAATCGTCGAGGAATGCGCGGGACGGACGAAGGCGCTCTGGCTGCAGTACGGCGTCATTCACGAGCCGGCGGCGGAGCGGGCGCGCGAGCTGGGGATCGAGGTCGTCATGGACCGCTGCATGAAGGTGGAACACGCCCGCTATCTCGGGCGGCTGCACTGGCTCGGGTTCGCGACGCGGAGAATCACCGCCAGGCGGTCCGAATCGGCGTGACCCGCTCCGGCTCCGCGGCCTCGGGCCGGCCGCCGCCGGACAACACGCTCCTTCGGCAGTTTGTTTCCCGTCCCCGGCAGATCGGGACGCTCCGGCGGAGCTCCGCGGCGCTGGGGCGGATGATGGCGCGCATGGTGCTCTGGCCGGAGGACAGGGCGGCGGTCATCGAGGCCGGTCCCGGTGACGGTGCGATCACCGAGAGCCTGATCGCAGCGCGGCCCGAGGGCGCCCGCTTTCTTGCCGTGGAGGTGAACCCCGAGTGCGCCCGGGCGCTGAGCCGGCGGCTGCCAGAGGTCGAGGTGGTCGTGGACGATCTGGCCAACCTGGACGCGATATGCCGCCGGCAGGAGATCCCGGAGGTCGGGGTCGTGGTGGCCACGCTGCCGTGGTCGCTGTTGCCGAAGGGGCAGCAGGAGGCCCTGATCCGGGCGATCCTTGCGGCGCTCGGGCCCGGCGGGCAGTTGCTGTTCTACATCTACGTGCAGGCGCTGCCGTTCTGGAAACGTTCCCTGTTCGCGCAGCAGGTGCACGCCCGCTTCGCCGAGGTCCGGCGCACTCCGATCATCTGGACCAACTTCCCGCCGGCCGTCGTCTTCGACTGCCGCGGCCTTCGGCCGTAGTCCCCTTCTGCGCCGGCGGCGCGGGCGCCGCTCACCCGGACTTGCCGCCGGCGATGCGTGCGGAGCCGAGGCAATGCGTGCCTCGGTAGAACACCGCGAACTGGCCGGGGGCGACTCCGGGATCGGGGCGGTCGAGCTCGAGCTCCCAGGCAGCGCTTCCCGGGCCTGGCGGACGCAGCCTGCCGGGGATGAGGTCCGGTCCGTGGCGCACCTTGAAGGAGAGGCGGAGCCCGGAGCCGCCGTCCCGGAGCGGGGCGCCGATCCAGTGGCGCGCGCCGAGTGCGAAGCGGGTCCTGGGCGTCCCGCCGCCCCGGCGAACCACAACCCGGTTCGCAGCGGGATCCTTCCCCACCACGTACCAGGGGCCGCCGGAAAGACCGAGGCCGCGACGCTGCCCGATCGTGTGCAGCCAATGGCCCTGATGGGTCCCGATCCGTTCACCGCCCGCCTCGTCCACCACCGGTCCGCGGCGAACGCCGAGGTGGGCGCGCACGAAGTCCCGGTAGCGGACGTTCCCGAGGAAGCAGATCCCCTGACTGTCCGGGCGGTCGCTGGTGGCGAGCCCGAACTGCGCCGCGAGCCTTCGCACCTCGGCTTTCATCAGCCCCCCCACCGGGAACAGACACCGATCCAGTTGCGCGCCGGTCAGCCGGGACAGGAAGTAGCTCTGGTCCTTGACCGGGTCGGGGGCGCGATGCAGTTCCGTGCCCTCCGGACCTTCCCGGCGCACCGCGTAGTGGCCGGTGGCCAGGCGTTCGAAGCGCCGGGTTCCCGCCTCGGCGTCCACGAAGTCGGCGAAGGCGCCGAATTTGATCCGGGCGTTGCAGAAGAGGTCCGGACTCGGCGTGCCGCCGCGCTCCAGTTCGTCGAGCAGATAGGCCACCACGCGCTCGCGGTACGCCTGCTGGAGGGGCACCACGGTCAGCGGAACCCCGAGCCTCTCCGTGACGGCCTTGACGAACCGCAGATCCTCCTCCCAGGGACATTGCGCCAGCGAGGCCAGCTCGTCCTCCAGCCACACCTTCAGGTAGAAGGCGTGGACCTCGTGCCCTTCCTCGACCAGCCGGGCCAGCGCGACGGAACTGTCCACGCCCCCGGACACCAGCGCCGCCACCCGCATGTCCGGGAGCATCGCACGGCGCCTGCGCCTCCCGGCGTCATGATTTCGTTAGCATCCTGTGCCCCGCCAGGCGCGGACAGGTGACGCTTCATGGAACACGACGCTCTTTCTTCGAACGGCTCGCTGGTGGCCATCTGGGCCAAGCAGGAGCGCGGCCAGCCGATGCGGGTGCAAGGGGAGGCCGCCCTGGAGCCGGGAACCGGGCTCTCGGGATCGGCGCCGACCAGGGGCAAGCGCCAGGTGACGCTGCTGGCGCGGGAGGCCTGGGAGCGGGCCGCCGCCGAGGCAGGGCTCCCCGGGGCCGACCCGGTGACCCGGCGTGCGAACCTGCTGGTCACGGGAGTGGACTTCCACGAGACCGCCGGCCGCACCCTGGCGGTGGGCGACGCCCGCATCCTCATCCACGGCGAGACGAAGGCCTGCGGGCGGGTCGCCGAAGGAGCGCTCCTCGACGCGCTGGCGCCCGAATGGCGCGCCGGCGCCTTCGGCGAAGTGGTCGCGGGCGGGCCCATCCGGGTCGGGGATTCGGTGGCCTGGGTGGAGTCGGCGACTTCCTGAACGACGCGGGCTGGGCCCGATGGGCGGATGACGCGATCGGTCCCCCGGTCCGGGTGAGACTCCAGGCGTCGGATCCCGAGCCCGCGCCGGCCGATCCACCCGGGCGCCGCAGGCGCCGCATCCAGCCAACGTGAGCTCCCCGCCCCCTTCGGAGCCCCGGTTCCGCCTTCGCCGCCCCGAGCCGATTTCCCCGGACGCCCGGGGTGCCCGGGGAGATGTGCGCCGGATCGCCGCCGCCATCCACCGTGCCGGCGGCCGGGTGCTCGTCGTGGGCGGCTACGTCCGGGACGTGATGCTCGGCGGCGCTTCCCGGGGGGACCCGGACCTGGAGGTATTCGGGTTGCGGCTCCCGGCGCTCGTTCGTGTGCTCCGGCGCTTCGGCCGGGTGCGGCGGATCGGCCGGGCGTTCCCGGTGCTGCGGGTCGGCAACCTGCCCGTCGAAATCGCCCTGCCCCGCCGCGAGTCGAAGACCGGTCCCGGCCACCGGGGGTTCGATGTGGCTGCCGATCCGTTCATGAGCTTCGCCGAGGCGGCCAGCCGGCGGGACCTGACCCTGAACGCGATGGGGCTCGACCCCCTCACCGGAGAGCTGCTCGATCCCCATGACGGCGCCTCGGACCTGGCCGCGGGCGTCATGCGGGCCACGGACCGCGAGAAATTCCCGGAAGATCCGCTGCGGGCTCTCCGCGTCGCGGCCTTCGCCTCGCGGTTCGGGTTCACCGCCGCCTCCGACCTGGTGCGTCTGTGTTCCGAACTGGATCTCTCCGAGCTGAGCCCGGAGCGGATCGCCGAGGAGCTCGCCAAGCTGCTGCTCGCGCCCGAGCCGTCCCGCGGCCTCCGTTTTCTGGAGGCCGCCGGCCTGCTCCGGTTCCTTCCCGAAATCGATGCGCTCCGAAGCACGCCGCAGGATCCGGAGTGGCACCCCGAGGGCGATGTCTTCACCCACACGCTGATGGCGCTCGATGCGGCGGCGCCGGCCGCGGCGGAACTGGACGAGGTGACGGATCGGCGGGTCCTCATGTTCGCGGTGCTCTGCCACGATTTCGGCAAGCCCAGGACCACCTCGCGGCGACGTGGACGGCTCCGCTCCTTTGGGCACTCGGAGGCGGGCGCGGCGATCGCGGTCCGATTCCTCGAACGGTTGCGGATGCCGCGCGCCCTCACCGCGAGCGTGGAAGCCTTGACCCGCCACCACCTCGCGCCCCGGACCTGGGTGACGCACGGCGCCGGGGCGAAGGCCTATCGGCGGCTCGCCCGGAAGCTGCACGCCGCGGGGACGAACCTGGAAATGCTGCTGCGGGTTGCCCGCGCCGACAACCTGGGGCGCGGGACGGCCATCGCCGCCTCGGGCCGCTTCCCGGAGGGGGACCGGTTCCGCGAGCGGGCGGAGGCGCTCGGCGTCTTCCGCATGCCGCCGGAGACGGCGGTCCGGGGCCGGCACGTGCTCGCGCGGCGGGTGCCGCCCGGTCCCCAGGTCGGAGAGCTCATCCGACTGAGCCGCGAAGTCCAGGACGAGACCGGGGAGACAGACCCGGACCGGATCCTGGACCGGGTGCTCGAGGAAGCAGGCCTTGGATCCAGGCGTCGGAGTCCGGGTTCCTAGCCCAGAATCCCCCGGACCGGTTCCGCCGCCGATCCTCGTCCGCTCCGCCATTTCCCGGAGGTTTCGCCATGTCCCCGCTCGTCGTTCCGGAACGTCATGCCTCAGTTCGACCCACGACCTGGATTTCCCCCGAACGTCTCGAGGACCGGCTCGGGCTGTCCATCCGGCTGGCGAGCGAGACGTTCCAGCGCACCGGCAGCTTCAAGTTCCGGGCGGCGTACCACTTCGCCAGTCTGGCGGAGGCGGATCACCTGATCGCCGCCTCGTCCGGAAATTTTGGCCAGGCGCTGGCGCTCGCCAGCCGGATGCTGGGCAAGCGGGCGACGATCGTCATGCCCCACCGGGCGTCCCGGGTCAAGATCGAGGCGGTGAAGGCGTTCGGCGGCCGGGTCGTACTCACGGACACGGACCGGGAGCCCCGCCGTGCGGTGGTCGACCGGCTCGTGAGGGAAACGCCTTCGAGCGTTCGCGGCAGCGGCTACGACGCGGACGCGGTGATCACCGGGAACTCCACCCTCGGCGTCGAGATCGGGGAAAGGCTCGCGTCGTGGGGTGCGGACCGTCGCCGACGCGCGGTCGTGGTCGTTCCGGT
>JAAXGQ010000209.1 GCA_012271265.1 Vicinamibacteraceae bacterium | reverse complement strand
GGAACTCGGACGGTGGAGACGGACACTACGGTACGGCCCCGGCGGAGTTTGGAGGAGCTGGTCGACCGGCTCTTCGCGGCGATGGGGTTCAGGGATGAGGCGGCGACGGTCGGGCCGACCACAACGAGGAGCATCCACGAAGCCCGGCGGCTCAGGCAGGAGGGGGAACTCGACGCCGCGTTGGAGACGCTGGGGAAAGTGAACGTGGCTAGGGCCACGCCGAGGGAGGTCAGGTGGGTCTTCTCCGAGTGGAAGGGACTGGTCAAGCGGCGGTTCGGCGACCGGGACACCGTGCTCTATAGCCAGGATACGGGTCGGGCCGCCGCGCTAGTCCCGCATGGGAACGGCGGAACGCTGGAGGTCGCTGCGGTCCTGGGAATGCGCTGGCGGCCCGGCAAGGTCGTCTCGGAGCGCAGCCTCCGGGGACTGCGGCCCCTGAGAGTTTGCCCTGAGCCCGCCGAACGGGGAGGTGCGTGATGGTTGCGGCCAACGTTGACATCCCGGCGTTGAAGGCGCGTCACCCCTTGGGCGACACGGTTGAGGCGTCGGGTGTTCGGCTCCGTGGAAGGGGCCGGGTACGCCAGGGCGTCTGTCCCTTCCACGACGAGGCGGAGGGATCATTCACGGTCTACTCCGACTCGGAGCGTTGGTACTGTTTCGGCTGCGGCGCGGGCGGCGATGTCCTGGACTTCATCCAGCGCATCGAGAACTTAACCCTGCCGGAGGCCATCGCGCGGCTGGACGGCAGCCCAGGGCTTGCGCCCCGGGCCGCCATTCGTCCAGCCCGAACGCGGCGTCCTGCGTCCGCCGCGCTGCCTCCAAGGGACCCCGCCCTGCTCACGGCGGCGGCGCGCTTCTACGCCGGAATGCTCCGGCGTTCGACAGAAGCGCGGGAGTACCTGGCCTCGCGGGGCGTCGGCCCCGTCGCCGCAGCCCGCCTCGGTCTCGGCTACTCGCCGGGCGTCGGGCTGCGGCAGGCCCTTGAGTCCCTCGGCTTCTCCGAGAAGCGCATCGGGGACTCGGGGCTGTTCACCGAGCGGGG
>JAAXGQ010000208.1 GCA_012271265.1 Vicinamibacteraceae bacterium | reverse complement strand
GTCAGCGCGCGCCTGTCCTGGAGCGCCGGTGTCCTCACCGGCCCACCGTCCGGCGGCACGGCGGCGCGGTCGGCACCAGACTGGTGCAGGGACCGACGGGGCGGCGCAGGCCGGCGAGGACGCCGGCGCTCCATGGGGCCGGCGCTCCATCCGTCAGCGCGCGCCAGTCCTGGAGCGCCGGTGTCCTCACCGGCCCACCGTCCGGCGGCACGGCGGCGCGGTCGGCACCAGACTGGCGAAGGGACCGACGGGGCGGCGCGGGCCGGCGAGGACGCCGGCGCTCCATGGGACCCACGGGGCGGCGCGGGCCGGCGAGGACGCCGGCGCTCCATGCGGCCGACGGGGCGGCGTAGGCCGGCGAGGACGCCGGCGCTCCATGGGACCCACGGTGCGGCGCGGGCCGGCGAGGACGCCGGCGCTCCATGCGGCCGACGGGGCGGCGTAGGCCGGCGAGGACGCCGGCGCTCCATGGGGCCGGCGCTCCATGGGGCCGGCGCTCCAAACGTCAGGGCGCGCCAGTCCTGGAGCGCCGGCGTCCTCGCCGGCCACCGCCGCAGGCGGGCATGGTCCGTGGGCTTCCCGGCCCAGGGTCCGCCAGTACGGGGCCGCGCTGTCGTCCGCCGTCCGCCGCATCAGCCCTTCCGGCGACTCGGCGGGCCAGCTCTACAGCGAATAGTTCAGCGGGCGTCGTCGTCCGGCGCCGGGCCTTCGGCCGAACGGTGCAGGTATCCCTGCCGCGCGCGGACATCGGCCCCGTCGCCGGTCACCCGCACCTCGAGCCGCCGCCAGCCAGCGGGCGCCTCGGGATCAGGGAGGAAGGCGAGCAGATACCGCGATCGCATCTCTTCCAGGATTTCGGCGTAGGCGGCGCCCAGCCGCTCCTCGTCGCGGCTGTGGACCACCCGTCCGCCGCTCGCCTCGGCCACGTGCCGCAGCAGTTCCAGCTCCGAAAACGCCCGGAGGCCCGTGCGAGGCCGCTGGCGCCGGCGCGGTCCCTCGAGGAGGGCGGCCAGGGCGTCGGGAGCGAAGCCGCCGTTCATCCGCCGGATTCCGATGCGCCGCCGCCGGGCCACCGACGGGGGCAGGTTGTCCTGCACCCCGTAGCGGTAGGGAGTGCGCGCCGTTCCATACGCATCCCGGGGGATGACGCCGTAAACGACCGCGTCACTGCCCTGGAGCGTTGCCTCCACGAACCCCTCCGGGGTCCAGCTCATCGTGTCTTCCCCGTCGGTGAAGATGACCAGGACGGTGCGGCCGGGCTCCTCCTCGAGGAGAGCCGTCGCGAGGAGGAGGGAGTCCCAGAGAGCGGTGCCGCCGGCCACCCCCTGGGTCGGGAAAGGGTTTTCGGGCTGCTCGGGACAGCCGGCGAAGTCGTGGACCAGGACCGGTTCCGAAGCGAAGAGCGCCACCGCGCAGCGGTCCCCCGGTCCGAGCTCGCCGGCAAAGTGGCGGGCCGCGGCGGCGAGCCGCCGCCGGCGCTCGGCGCTGACACTCTCGCTGAGATCCATGACGAAGAGCACCGAGACCGGCAATTCCTCCAGTGGAACCAGGCGGACCGGGCGCTCCACGCCCTCGTCGAGCAGCACGAAATCTTCGGCGGTCAGTCCCGTGACCGGGCGGTTGCCCCGGGTCACCACGACCTCCACCAGCACCTCCTCGACCGTGACCCGGAAACGAATCTGGCTGGCGGCCCCGTCCAGACCCGCGGCGACAAGCAGGGCGCCCGCGAGCAGCGCCAGGCGCCTTCTCCGGGTTCGAGACCGCACCGTCCGTTCTCGTTCCTACCGGTCCGGCTGTGATGCGAGCCCGCGCAGCCGGTCGAGGCGGCCGGTCTCCCGCGCCATCCCCTCGACCAGGAACCCCCACCACGCATCCTGTCCGCTGGTCTGGGACAGGAAACCGCGGACCGCCTCCGCCGCGCCGGCCCCATCCCCCCGCGCCTGGCGGGCGGCGACCACCCCGGCGGCCGCCGAGGCCGAGCCCAGGTGGATCGCCTGCGCCGCGGTGAAGGCGGCTTCGGCCTCCTCGACGCGATCCAGCCACAGCAGGATTTCTCCCCGGAGCAACGCCGACACGAACCGCTGCCTCGCGCTCAATCCGGTCGCCGCGTCAAGGCGTCCGAGGGCCACTTCGGGCGCCCCGGCGCGAAGGCTCAGATGGGCGATGCGCAACTCGAGCTCGGCCGGATCCCCGTAGCCCTCGCCGAGGAGTTCTTCATAGCCGGCCTGGGCCTGGTCGAAGAAGCGCTCGTCGTGGATCCCCCACCCGATGAACTCGGCGAGGCGCGCCCGGGCGAGCCGCACCGCGGGGTCCTGGGGGTACTCCTCGTAGAGGAACGTCGCCATCCGCACCGCGGCTTCAAGAACCCCGCGGTCGGCATAGATGCCGAGGAGTCCGAGGTGCGAATCCAGGATCCACGCGTCGCGCCGCTCACCCTGGACGTGGCCAAGAATCTCGCGGCCGAGGCGCTCGTTCGCCTCCGGCTCCATGCCCAATGCCCAGGCCAGGTCGAAGTGGAGCATGGCCGCGGCCAGCAGATTCCGCTCGTCCCGCTGCGAGGTGCGTCGCAGGAAGTCCCGGGCCTGGTCGCGCAGGCGGCGCATCGGCACCTCGGCGCTCGCCCGCACCGCCGTCGGAAAGTCGCCGCTCCGGTAGACCCGAAGACGCTCGACATAGGGGTCCGATGGTTGGGTTTCCCCGCCGCCGCCGGCCGCCGCGACGCTCGCGAGAATCAGCCCCATCGCGGCGGCGGGCAGGGCGCGCCGACCCCGAATCACGCGGCGTGAGCCCCCATGTCGCCGGCAAGCGTACCGGGCGCCCCACCGCCAGCCGCCAGCCGGCCCGAGGGCGCTCCGGCTGCTACGATCGCCCGTTCTTCGGGGATGGCGTGACGGAGGTCCCATGTCCAGGCGGCATCGTTTTCTCGTGGTTGCCGGCGGCCTGCCGGCCGGGCTGATCGCAGCCATGATTTCCGGATGCGGCGGAGCGCCCGAGCCTCCGGCCGAACCCACCGAGGCGGAAATCCTGGCTGAAGCCGAGCGGATTCATGATGCGGTGCTGACGCTCTGCACCCACATCGACATTCCGTTCAACTACATGACCGACGAGGTCGACCCGGGGAACGTCAACGAGGACTACCAGGTCGACTATCCGCGGATGCAGGAAGGCGGCCTGGATGCCGGCTTCTTCGTCGTCTACTACGGTCAGGCGGAACGCACCCCCGAGGGCTACGAGGCGGCGAAGGCCGGCGCGAGGACCAAGTTCGAAGCGATCCATCGGGCGACCGAGACGCACTCGAACGTGATCGGCTTCGCCGACACCGCCGATGCGGTGGAGCGGATCCACGGTGAGGGCAGGCTCGTCGCGCTCATCGGGGTCGAAAACGGCTTCGTGATCGGGAAGGACCTGTCGCTGCTCCAGACATACCGGGAGCTCGGCGCGCGCTACGTCGGCCTGACGCACAACGGGCACAACGACATTGGCGACGCCGCCATCCCGCGCCCCGAACTCGGCGACGACGAAGTGGAGCATGGCGGCCTCAGCGAGTTCGGCCGGGAGGTCATCGCCGAAATGAACCGGCTCGGAATGCTGATCGACGTCTCCCACGCCTCGAAAGACACGATGCTGCAGGCGGCGGAGCTGTCGGCTGCCCCGATCATCGCTTCCCACTCGAGCGCGAAAGCGCTGGCGGATGTCCCCCGCAACATGGACGATGAGCAGCTCGTGGCCCTTGCCGCGAACGGCGGGGTCATGCAGGCCGTGGCGCTCCGAAGCTTCGTGAAGGTGGACCCGCCGGAGAAGATCGAGGAGATGACGGCGGCGATGGAGGAATTCGGGATCGCATCGCGGGGGGAGATCCGGTCGCTCACCGAGGAAGATCAGGCAGCCCTTCGGGCCCGGCTTGGCGAGATCTCGGCCCGCTATCCGGTGACCGTGGCCGATTTCGTGGACCACATCGAACACGCGATCGAAGTCGCGGGGATCGACCACGTGGCCATCTCCTCCGACTTCGACGGCGGCGGCGGGGTGGACGGCTGGGACGACGCCTCGGAGACCCTGAACGTCACGGTCGAACTCGTCCGCCGGGGCTACACCGAGGACCAGATTCGGCAGCTCTGGAGCGGCAACACGCTCCGCATCCTCCGCGAGGCGGAGCGGATCGCGGCGGAGATGCAGGCGGCCGGCGGATGAGCCAGGCGCAGGCGGACTTCCGGGCCGGCGCGCCGGCGCAGTTCAACCAGGAACTCCGCGCCTACGAGCAGGTCGAGAAGCTTCAGCGCTACCGGCTCGCGGAAGGGGCCGACGAGGAGTTCGACGAGGACTTCGTGCTTCAGCCCTGCGATCTCTCCCGGTACCGCTCCCCCCGGGAAGGGGACCGGAAGGCGTTCGTGGCCGAACTGGGCGCTTCACTCGCGGACACCGGGTTCGCCATCCTGACCGGACACGGGGTGCCCGCCGCGCTCTACGCCGAGGCGCACCGGCGGACCCGCGCGTTCTTCGAAAACCACCGGCTGGAGGACAAGCTCCGCTACCGCGCCCGCCGCCACGGTTCGGTGAACCAGGGGTATTTCCCGATGCGGGAGACCACGGTGATCCACCCGGACCTGGTGGAAGGCTGGGTGTTCTGCCGGCGGGCCTTCAATCTCAGGGAAGACCACGGCTGGGACGAGTCGGCCTTCTGGCCCTCAGCCGGCTGGGAGCCGTTCTTTCGCCGGGTCGTCCGCGCGAACGAGGCGCTGATCCATCCGATCATGCGAGCGATTCTGGAATACCTCGGCGAGGACCCGGCGCTCTTCGATGAACGGCTGACCAAGACGAACTTCGGGTTCCGGCTGAACTACTACCCGCCGATGACCGCGACCGGGGACAATCTGCCGGGACGGATGCTCGGGCACGAGGACGTGGATCTCTTCACCATCCTTCCGGCCGCCGAAACCGAGGGGCTGCAACTGCTGCACCGCGAAACGATGAAGTGGGTCCGGGTCGCGGCGCCGCAGGGCTCCATCGTCCTGAACACCGGCGACTACATGCAGCGGATCACGAACAACCGCCTGCCATCCACCACCCACCGCTGCGCCGCGCCCCGCGATCCGGCCGAGCAGGCCCGCCCCCGGACGTCATTTCCGATGGCGGTCTACGTCTGGGAGGACGAACTCCTCGAAGTGCTGCCGCGGCAGGGGCGGCCGCTCTATCCACCGGTCCGGGCGGAAGACTTCCACACCCGGATCACCAGCAAGTATTACGGGGATTCGTACCACCAGACCGGCGAGGAGGGCGCCGTGCTGCGGCGCACCGCTGCCGGTTAGATCCAGGAGCCTGCGCCGCGGGACATTTGGCGCATAGTGATGAGGTGGCCCACGGGGGGTAAGTATGGGCCGGTGGTGGGTGATTTGCGGTCAGATCACCGAGGGAGGGGGCTCAGGTTTCTCACGCCCTTGGTTCACCGGATGAACGGGAGTCCTGCCGAGCTGCGTCCCGCAGTCGATCGCCGATTGGACCCTGGAGGCGCATCAGCGCAGTCCCGATGGGGGTGGAAGTGTCAAGCCGGGCGCCGTGTTCCAGCAGGAGAGCCACGAGGTCCTCGTTCTTCATGATGGCAACTGCCCGAAAGAGCATCTCGGCTGATCCGGAGACGCCCCCCGCTTCCAGCACGATCCGAGCCACCTCGACTCGTTCGCCCTGGCGCTTCTCTGGGGCATCGGGAACACCGGCCTCGGCCGCGAGCCACCCGGAAACCAGCGGCTCGAGCGGAGAACCACCAGGCGTTTGTGACCGCACTGCGGCTCCGGCGTCCAGGAGCAATTCGGTGCACGCGGAGGACCCGGCCAAGACGGCGTAGGAGAGAGGAAACCAGCCATCGCTGTCCGATTCGTTCGGATCAGCACCGGCCAGCAAGAGGGCGCTCACCACGTCGGGGGCCGCCGCCCGAGCGGCTCGGTGAAGTGGCAGGTCGCCGTTGATGTCCCTTACTGCAGGAGCGACACCCTCCCGCAGAAGATCCTCGACTTCACCCAGGCGTCCACGCCGGGCGGCATCCACCAACCTGCCTTCTGGAGTGGTGTCCGGCTCCCGGGTCCGCCCAGGCGTGACCGTGATTTGGCCCCGGCGGATCTGCGGTGCAGGATCTGGCTCGTCTGCCAACACAGGAATCGTGTCGGACTTGTTGTCGGCGCCCCCAGTGCTGCTGCCTCGAAGAATCGCCGTGACACCAAGAGCTACCAGCACCGTGATCCCAAGCGCGGCGCCGGCTCGGCGAATCCAGACAACGTTCATTGGCTCACCTTACCCTGCCGCTGGCCGCCCACCTCGCGCGGATGGCGGGCGCTCTCGGAAGCTGGAAGGGCGGCGCGGGAGTTCGCTACGATCGACCCGATGCCCTCCTTGACGTCCCGCCAGGTTGTGGGCGCCTGGGCGCTGGCGCCGTTCGTGGCGCTCGGGCTCGTGGCCTGGGTTGCGTTGACGGCGTCCCGCGAACCACCCACAGGGAGCGCGGGGGACGAGTCCGACCTTCGAACGCAGTCGAATGCCGTCGTCCGGAGCCCGGCGCGGGTGACCGGTGCGATGGCTCGACGCTCGGACGACACATCTGCGGCGGGCCTGCTCGTCGCGGCCGCGCGAGCGGGTGACGCCCATTGCGTGCGGGAGCTGATCGCTGCAGGGACGCCGGCGGATTCCGAAAGCGGTGGTCAGTTCGCCATCCATGAGGCCGCTGCGAGTGACTCCGTCGCCGTGCTCCAGATGCTGGTGGCGGCCGGGGCGCATCTCGTCGAGGCCCAGGACCAGACCGGGAACACAGCGCTGACCAATGCGTCGCTCCGAGGCAATGTCAAGGCGGTGAAGTTCCTGCTGGGCTCCGGCGCCGACCCCAATGCGCATGGCGAACCGAACAATCTGACCCCGTTGAAGGCGATCCTGCTGGGCTGGACGCGGGGGCTTTCTGGCCGTTCCCCCGGGTTCGCGCCCAGGGAAAAGGATCGGCTCGCGGCCGCGCAGGCGCTCATCCAGACCGGAGGCGACCCGCGCTTTGGCCCGGGGGGTACCCCGCCGCCGGTTGTGCTCGCGACAGGCCTCGGCGGCGAAATCGGGCGCCTTTACGCGGGCGTTCCGGTCCCTTCGGAGCCGAGTCCGCGCTGATCCACGGCTAGCCAAGCCGCGTGCCGCCAGGTCGGCGGCTCCCGCTCAGGGGCCGGGCGGATGCGGGGGCCGCCGGCCATGGCGGCCTTGGTGGAAGACGAAGTGCATCAGGGTTCCCCCGACGTACGCCTGGTAGAGGATGATGCTGCTCTCGAACTGTTCGACGAGCTGCATGCCGATGCCGTAACCCGCCAGCGTGGCGACGCCCAGGGCGGCGAGGCCGATGGAACCACCGGTCCGGCCGTGCCGGGGCCGGACCATCCACCAGATGAGCAGTCCGATCGGTGCGCGGTGCAGGATGATGGCCGCCTGCAGGCCGACGCCGTCGGGCGCGAGCGCGGCGCCTTCCAGCACGGCGTGAAGCGCGAGGCCGGAAATCGCCGCCACGATGGAGATGTTGTCGGTGTGCGGAGCGATGACGCGGGATGCCCGTCGGATGAGCGGCGGGGTGGCGATCCCCAGGGCGATGGCAGCCACCGCGAGGATGCCGAATTCCTCCCAGCCATGCCGCAGCACCTCGAACCCGACCAGCAGCGGGATCGCGACCTGCATCGCGCGGTCCACAAAACGCATCGCCCAGGTTGAACCCCGGAGCAGGCCATAGAACAGCGCCCCAAAGATGGGGGCGACCAGCGCTGCGATCAGTGCGGTCATGTCATCCCTTCAGCGCGTGGCCGGCCCCTGACCGTGTTCCCACGCCGAAGGCGTCGGGCGCTCGCCGAGGTCGGCCCGGCTGTGGGCCTCCAGGTGGCTCTCGCGGTGGTCCTCGATGCACCCCGCCGCGCTCGTCTCGATCTGGATCGTGATGTGCTGGATCTCGAACTCCTCCCGGGCAACACTCCGCAGCTGCCGAAGCAGGTCCTCGCGCTTCTTCACGGAGAGCAGGGGGTCGACGAGAACGTGCGCCGTGAGCGAGTCGTAGCCCTGGGTGATCGTCCAGACGTGGACGTCGTGGATCCGCGTGACGCCCTCGAGTCGTTCCATCTCGCTGCAGAGGCGGTGGATGTCGATGTGCTCCGGAGTCCCTTCCAATAGCACGTGCACCACCTTCGAGAGGAGCTTCCAGGCGCTCAGCAGGATCAGTGCGGCAATGACCACGCTGACGATCGGATCGGCCAGGCGCCAGTCGAACGCCCAGATCAGCACCCCCGAGATCACGACCCCGACCGACCCGAGGAGATCCGCCATGACGTGACGGAAGGCGCCTTCGACATTCATGCTGTGTTCCGCCGAGCGACGCAGAATCAAGGCGGCGGCGATGTTCACGAGGAGTCCCAGCACGCCGACGCTGAGCATGAGAACGCCGCGCACCTCGGGCGGTTCAGCGAACCGGCGGAACGCTTCGATGACCACCCAGCCGGCGATCAGGCCAACAGTGAGCGCATTGATGAGCGCCGCGAGGATCTCCGCCCGGTGGAAACCGAACGTCCGCCTCGCGGAAGGAAGTCGCGCGGCGAAGTGGACGGCCAGGATCGCCAGCCCGATCGCGGCCGCGTCGGCCAGCATGTGGCCGGCGTCGGCGATCAGCGCCAGGCTGCCGGAGACGATGCCGCCGACGACCTCGGCGACGGCGAATCCGGCGATGAGGACGAACGCCGAGATCAGGCTCTTCCTGCTGGCGCCCCGGAGCGCGGCCGTGTGATCGTGCCTGCCGAATCCGCGCTGGTGACCATGGTCGCGGCCAAGGCCGTGCTCGTTCCCGTGACCGTGCGTCTTCATCTCGGAGCCGCGGTCCTTCGCCATCCTGCTGCCCAAGCGGTTCGATCAACTCCGGGGACTGTTTTCGTGTCCCGTTCCCTGCCGGGATAGCGGGCAATGGTAGCCGTGGACCTGCCGGCCAACCGGAGCTGCTGACGAGAGCCGGGTCCCGGCTCCCTCCGGACGACGACCGGGACGCCGTTCACAAACACCCACCATGCCGGTCGGATTGCGCTCCGGATCCGCGAATGCCGCGGACGGCGACGGTTGCAGTCATGCAAATCATTGATTCCAAATGAATGCGCTTTCGGATCGGGCAACCGGGGGCGACGTCGGTGGATGCGCGACCAGGACCGTCTTGCGGGGCAGGGAAAGCCCGACCATGGAGTAGCCGGGGTGGGCGAAGTTCAGGGACGCCGGATCAGTCCCCGGGGTGGGCCGGCTGGCGTGGGAGGGCGCTCAGTTCGGCAGCAGCAGAGTGACCGCGGTCGTCATCGCGCCGAAGAGAGTCCCGAGGATGAGGAGCAGCACGGTCCAGATGCGCCCGAACTGCCGTTCCATGGACACCTTGTGCTCGGCCATGGCCTCCTGCAGATCGGACTTGTGCTCGGCCATGGCCGCCAGCAGTTCCCTCCGCAGCTCCGTCTTGACCTCAGTCAGCCCCGCCCGCAACCGGGCGGTGAGCTCGGCGGTGGTGGCGTGGTTCAGCGCGGTGAGCTGGGCGACGACGCTCTGTCCAGCCATGTTCTCGACTTCCCGAATCGCAGTATAGATCCGAGCCGGATCGCGCTCTCCGGTGGTGAGGACCTCGAAGAGCGCCCCCGTTCCCGAAGCCGTGGCGGGGTCGGGCGGGTCGGATGAGGCGGAGTGTTCGTGGGGTTCATGCATGGCGCCCTCCTGGCTTCTGGCCGCGGGGCCCGGACCGGTCGGTCGCACCGCTCGGCGGCGCGGGTGGTTCCTCCTGACACAGACGGAAATCAGGGCGAATCTGTCCCACCTCGTTGAAGGGGAATCCCGCTCGGAGGACACCCCTGTTCTCCTGGTCGGGGCATCGTCTCGCCGTCGCCCCGGGTTTCGTGTCCGGGTCCTTGCCGGGAAGCCCGCAGTGGCAGCTGCGGCCCCGGCGGCGGACCGGCGCTGTTAACGAGAGCCGGGCCCCCGGAGCACCCGCCCCGGCAGCTCGCCGGTCGGCTCGCCCCCGGCGATGACCGCGACGCCGTTCACGAACACCCACTCGATGCCGGTCGGATAGCGCTCCGGCTCCGCGAATGTGGCCTCATCGCGCACGGCCTCGGGATCGAACAGCACCAGGTCGGCCCGCATGCCGGGGCGGATCAGACCCCGGTCGGTGAGTCCGAGCCGGTTGGCCGGGGCCGAGGTCATCTTGCGCACGGCTTCTTCGAGCGACAGCAGTCCCTCCTCCCGGACATAGCGGGCGAGTACCCGGGGATAGGTCCCGAAGGAGCGGGGGTGCGGCTTCCCCATCGGGGTCCGCATCCCGGCGGCCAGAGCGCTGCCGTCGGAGCCGATGTGGGTGAACGGCAGGGCGAGGGCCTGCCGGAGATTCGGCTCCGTGTTCCCGAAGGAGATCTGGAATCCCTCGCCTTCCTGCTCGACGAGCAGATCGAGGAGCGCTTCCTCCGGGCTCGTGCCGCGCGCGGCCCCGAGGTCCACGATCGAGAGTCCGTCCACTTCGTCCCGGAAGGAACTGACGAAAGTCCGCTCCCAACGGGGGCGGGCGGCTTCCCGTTCGCGCAGTTCCTCGAGGAGGCGCTCCCGATCTTCCCGATCCGTGATCCTTCCGAGCATGCGGTCGACGCCGCCTTCCTGGACCCACCCCGGCAGCAGCGAACGCAGGTAGGTCCAGCCGGCGATGTAGGGATAGACGTTGCCCGTCACTTCGATGCCGGCGGCGTGCGCCTCCCGGATGATCTCGGCGTACTCGGCGATCCGCGCCCCGGAGGTCGAGTTCAGGTGATGGATCTCCAGGGCCGTGCCGGCGTCGCGGGCGATCCGGATGCCCTCGCGCAGCCCTTCGATCCCGCCCCGTAGGTGGGTCACATAGAACCCGCCGTAGGAGGCCGCCACGCGGGTCAGGCGGGTGAGCTCCTCGGTGCTGGCGAAGGCGTTCGGGATGTAGGCCAACCCGCTGGCCAGCGCGAAGGCGCCCTGTTCCATCGCCTCGGCCACGAGCGCCTCCATGGCTTCCATCTCGGCCTCGGTCGCGGCGCGTTCCTCGTAGCCGATGACCGAGGCCCGCACCTGGCCGGAACCGACGTAGGAAACGACGTTCGGCCCCACGCCGGCCGCCTCCAGCCGGTCGAAGTAGCCGCCGAGCGTCGTCCAGTCGCGTTCGATCGGGGGCGCGACCATCATCGGATCGTCCACCGCCAGCCCGAGAACCGGTCCGGCGGACAGATGCTCGCCGAGGACCTCGGTGGTGACGCCCTGGGCGACCTTGCTCAGGGCCCGGGGGTCCACGACCAGCCCGTACTCCGAGTGCGCGTGCATGTCGATGAATCCGGGGGCGGCGACCATGCCCCCGCCATCCAGCGTCTCGGCGGCTTCGGGCGCCGAGCGGCCCACAGCCACGATCGTGTCGTCGCGGATCGCCACGCTGCCCTGTCGCCAGGGACTCCCGGTTCCGTCCACGATGCGCACGTTCGTGATGACGAGGTCGGCTTCCGGGGCGCCGCAGGCGGCCCACGCCGCCACGAGGAGGAAGAAACCGGGGAGAGGCGGCCGCGGTCCGGGGCGCCTCGCCGGGAGCGACTCCCCCCTGGTCATCAGAAGAATCGGATCGAATAACCCAGCCGGAGCCCGCGGCCCATCTGCGCGGCGAGGTCCTTGATCAGCGAGGTGTGGTAGTGGTAGGTGGCGTCGGTGAGGTTGTAGCCCCGGATCGAAATGTTGTGGGTGCTGTCGCGCCGCACCCAGACCCACGAGGCGGTGACGTCGAAGAGCGTGTAGCCGTCCGTCACCGTCTCGCCGGCGTACAGCCGGTCCATCTGTGCCGCCCAGCGTATCCGGGGCGCCAGGTGGATCCGGCCGAAGTGAGCGTCGAGGCGAACCTGCCCGTTCAACGGAGGGATGCGCGGGACGTATTCGTTCGTGTCCGTGAGCCTGGCGTCCACCCAGGAGGCGTCCGCCACCAGCTCGGCGAACCCGAGGTCGGCGTGCGCCTCGAACTCGAAGCCTTGGTAGAGCGCCTTGGCCTGCCCCCATCGCAACACCGGAAGCGGTCCCTCGACCTCGCCCGTCGCCGCTCCGAAGATGTAGTCGTCGATGGCATAGCGGAAGAGGTTCAGGGTGCCGCTCAGCCGCCGGGCTCGCAGGCGGTAGCTCAGGTCCACGCCGAGTGACTGCTCCGCGTCGAGCGAGGCGTCGCCGATTTCGTAGGCGCGGTTCCCGGCGTGCGGGCCGTAGTTGTAGAGCTCCTCGATCGCCGGCGCCCGGGCGGAGCGGGTGACGTTCGCCACGAAGGCCTGCCCGGCGCCAGGTTCGAAGCGAACCCCGGCGCTCGCCGAGAGCCCGAGGAAGTCCCGGTCCATGACCTCGAAAGCCCCGCCGCGGAGTTCCGCGGCGCCGCGCTCTTCCACGCGGTACCGGTTCTGCTCTCCCCGCGCTCCGGCCATCAGGCTGAACCGGTCGGTTGCCGCCCATTCGTTGTAGGTGAAGGCGGCGACGGCGTTCTGCCGGGTCTCGGGGGCCAGCGCCTCCTCACCGGCCGCGGCGTACTGCCGGATATTGGACCAGGCGCCGATCCTGCTCGTGAACCGGCCGCCTGGCCGCTTCAGTTCGCCGCGAAGGATCATGGAGTCGTTGTCGAAGTGGGTGGCGACCCACTCGTCTCCGGTTTCCACGATCTCCTCGAGTTCGTCCTGGTCGTACCCGCTGTAGCGCACCACGAACTCGGCCTCGGGGAACAGGCTCCCGAGGTCGGTCATGCCGAACTCCAGCCGCAGTTGCCGGCGGTCCATCGTGACGTCCACCAGGAGCGTCTCCTCGTCCGCGTGGTCATGGCCAGCGTGGGCTCCCGGAGCGTGGAAGTCACCGGCAAACGGAACCCCGTACCGCACATTGTCCTGCCGGACCGTCGCCGCGACCCATGTCTGGTTTCCGAAGAGGCCGACCCCTGCTTCACCTTGGTTCATGGAGGATTCGGAGTTCACCACCGTCCCCAGCGGTGACGCGTAGTCGTTGGTCCGGTTGGCGTTGCCGCCGCCCCACGCAAACCACCCGTCGCCCACGCTCTGCACCCGGAGGCCCCCGCGGCGGCCGCCGTCGGCCGTGGACATGTCCAGGTTCGCCTGGCCTCGGAAGCCCCGGCGCGGCGCGTGCCCGAGGTAGGAACCCATCGAGATCACGTTCACCGCTCCTCCGATTGCGTTCGAGCCGTAGAGCAGCGTGGCCGGGCCGCGAACCACTTCCACCCGTTCGGCCTGCAGGGGATCCACGGGTACGCCGTGGTCCGCCGACTGGCTGGCGAGGTCGCCGGTGCGGACCCCGTCTTCCATGACGAGCACCCGATCGCCGTCGAAACCTCGGATGATGGGGCGGCCGGGGGCGGGCCCGAAGCTGCGCACCGCGATCCCGGGGGCGCCCTCGAGCAGCTCGCCCAGGTTTCGGGCGGATTCGTTCTGGAGGGCCAGTCCTTCAAGGGAGGAAACCTGGCCGAAAGCCTCGAACGGCATGGCTTCGGTCGTGGAAGCGGAGACGGTCACCCGCTCGTGGCTGCGGTGGCGGGGCTCGAGGGAAATGGGCTCCACCTCGACGGCCTCATCTCCCTCGCCGCCGGTGAAGACGACGCTGCCGAGTCCGGTCAGGAATCCCTTGGTGACCTGCAGGGTGAGGGCGGCCAGTGCCTCGTCGGCGTCGAGTTCAAAGCGGCCCTCCTCGTCGGTGTGGACGGTCTCGCCGGTTTCCAGCACCAGGACATCGGCATCCGCCACGGCGTCTCCCCCGGCAGTGACGACGGCGCCCTGGATCCGTGGCTGGGCGCTGGCGGCGCTGACCAGGGCGGAGGCGGTGAGGAGGGTCACGGGAAGGACGCGCCGGACGCGGTCCGACGCAGGCAGGAAAAGAGGAGCGGGTGCGCGCACGGGCTGGGACCTCCGGGGGGTTGGCACGGCTTGGGAACCGCCCTGCGAGGGATTCGCCGGCGGGGGAACCGGGCGGTTCCGGAGCGAAGGGCCGGCCTCTCAGGCGGGGGGCGCGCGGGGGCCGCCGGAGTCGCAGGTGGTTTCTCCCCGCGCCACGGCGTCGTCCTCGGCCTCGGCAAAGCCGCGGGTCTCCGCAGGCGCCGGTGGGGCGGCCGCAGCCGGTGCAGGCGCGTCGTATGCGGGACGCGCCGTATGGCACACCCGGCACTCGGGGTCGGACCACTCGGAATGCTCGTGCGCGAGTCCTCCGACGGGAGCCGTGAGGAACGTCAGCAGCGCCACGCCGGCGGCAAGCCGGAGGAGAATGCGCGGAAGTGACACGGGCCCGAAGATCTTTGGCTTCACTGTAGCATCGCCCCACCTCGCGCCCCGCGCCCTGACATTGGCCCTGCGGCGCGCTCACCCGACGATGATTCGGACCCTCTTCTCGTGCTGCCCGCCGCTCGCTCTGGCCGGGTGGCTGGCCGCTCTTCCCTCGGGGGCCCAGGAGGTGCTTCCGGCCGACGGGGCGCCGGGCCTCACCCGGATCGCGCTCTACCCGACGCCCGACCTCGCCCCCGCCGGGGGCACGGTCTTCCTTCGCTGGGATCCGGGCCCGTTCGGGGTCTCGGTCACCCGGGACGGCAACCAGCGCTACCGGCTCGCCGCGGAGATCGAGGGTCTGCCGGAGGTCTCCACGCTCGGCGACACCACGGCCTACGTGGCCTGGGTGACGACCCCGGTGATGCGTCCGGTCGTGCGGCTCGGGGAAGTGGGCAACGGTTCGTTTCCGGATCTGGGCGCCGTCGCTTTCGACAGGTTCGTCATCCTCATCAGCGCCGAAGCCTCGCCCGACGTGACCCGACGCACCGGACGGCTCGTCCTCCGGGGCGCGTCGCCTTCGACCCGCGTCCTGCCGGACAACCACCTCAGCGTTCCGGTGAGCGGCACCCTCGAGGGCGACGCCGAGGGGGATCACGCCGGGCACGGGGCGATGGATCATGCAGCGATGGGGCACGGC
>JAAXGQ010000207.1 GCA_012271265.1 Vicinamibacteraceae bacterium | reverse complement strand
CTCCCGATGCCCGCGTCGTGCCAGGCCGCGAAGGTCTGCTCGTAGTGGGAATAGAGCGCATCGAAGGCGTCTTCGAAGAGGGCCGGAAGGAGGCCGGGATCGAGCGGGGGCTTCCCCTTGCCCGGAGCTCGCTTCGGCATCTTCCTCCCGATGTGCTCCCAGAGGTTCCGGAGCTTCGGCATCGTGTCGCGGCTCACGTTGTCGGAAACGGGGACCCGCGGCAGCTTCACGATGCCGGACTCGATGGCGTCCATCAGCGAGAAGTCGCTGACAGTCCAGGGAAAGAGCGTCCCCTCGGCATACCCGGAGCCGCGCAGGAAGAACGGGGTGGCCGAAAAATCGAAGACCACCGGCACCGGAACCGTGCGGTGCACCGTTTCCAGTCCCGAGATCCAGACGCGCGCGGCCTGGGTGTCCTTCTTCGCCTCCCGAAGGTCGTCTCCCTTCAGCCTCCCCTCCTCGCTGACACCCACCCGTTCCCGGTAGCAGTGGTGACCCTCGTCGTTCAGCACGAGGATGCGCTGCATCCCCATGAGCCCCGGCATCACCCGCCGCAGCATCTCGCCTTTCGTCTCGATGGTGCTCGGCGCCTCCCCCCGGCCGTGCAGCAACGAGCGGCTCCCCTTGGTCAGCTTCATCCGCTCCCGTCGCTGCAAGGCGTGGAAGTTCGTGATCACCACCTCGGCGCGCCCGAGATCGGGCAGCATTTCGAGCGGGACCATCTCGCGCCGCCGGTAGTAGCTGTCCGGGTCGTTCGGCCGCAGCACCCGGAGGCGGTCCCGGATCGTGATCCCGGGCGCCACGACCAGAAAGCCGCGGGTGAACTTCTTCCGCTGCGGGTGGCGGACGGCGTTCACCGTCTGCCAGGCGATCAGCATCGCCATGACCATGGTCTTCCCGGAGCCGGTCGCCATCTTCAGCGCGATCCGGAGCAGGTCCGGGTTCGCGTCGCCCTTCGCGTTCCAGAGGTGGTCCCGGATCAGACGGAGGCGGGCAGGGACGCGCCGGGGCGGCGGGCTCAGGACCCCGGCCACCTCGACCAGCCAGATCGCGGTCTCGGCCGCTTCGCGCTGGCAGAAGAACGGGCGGATGTCCGCGAAGCGGTGGGTGCGCCAGTGGCGAAGGAGGCGGGCTGTCTCGGCGGTCACCCCCCACCGGGGCTCGGGAAGCTCCCTCCAAAGGTCCACCTCGCGGCGGATCCGGTTGATGACCGGATAGGGGTTGTATTGCTGTTCGGCGGTCGAGAGTTCCTCGATCCCCAGGGCCAGTCGCGGAGCCGCGGCCTTGCCCCTTCTGCCGGGGGCCGGGACCGGCGAGACGAACTCGGCCTGGCGCCGGGACTCGACGATTTCGGCGGTCGGGAGTCCGTTTTCGTCCAGCTTCCAGTGGCGGCCCGGAACCTCGTAAGGGGAGTTCAGGATCGGGCGCAGGTAAAAGGCTTCGCTCATCGCGGAAGCGCCGGATTCTATGGGGGAGGCGGCGCCGAGGGTGGCCGCCTCCCGGGGTGGGGTCAGTTGGTAAGGGACCAGGAGCGCTGCCAGCCGATGATGAGCTCCCAGTCGCGGGGCATCTGGGGGCCGTTCAGGTCCTGGATGAAGGGCCGGCCGAACTCCAGGGCCAGGCGGTGCTCGCGCAGCACGCCGCTCTGGCCGGCCACGTTCACTCCGAGGTAGCCGGTGATCCGGCCTCCGCCGTAGTTCGCGGGGTCGGCTGTCGGCACCGGACCGGCGATCATGGGGTCACGCCCTTCGATCGCACCCATGCGCTCAAGCAGAAAGCGCATGCTGAAGGCGACCGCCGGAGTTGGCTGGACCATCCACCACATGTTGAGGAGGTATGCGTTTCCGGTTCGATAGCCCTCTGAGTTGTCGCCGAGGGGAAGGCGCGCCGCCAGCTGACCGCCCAACGTGGTCCGCTCGCGCTTCGACTGAACGACGATGCCGGGACGGGCTTCGAAAGAACCTGACCCCGGCTGCATGGCGTAGGGAAGCCGCACTTCCCGGCGCGTGCCGTTCGGGAGGAGCGCTTCACCGGTCTCCGTGAGACTGCCTGCCGGCAAGCCGACGCCGGCCAGGAGATGCGTCCGGATGTTGCCGTCGGCAAGACCGATCAGGGCGCTGGCGCTCGCTCCGCTGAGCCCCCAGGTCGCGGTGTCAAAGGTTCCGATCGATGCGCCGGGCAGGTTGTGGGTTTCGAGCGTCATGTCGCGGCCGACCATCATTCCCATGGCCATCAAGGTGATGCGGTCGGTGAGGCCGTACATCGTTCCGAACATGTGCATCTGCATCGTCATGTCGCGGGGCAGAATGCGCATCTTTGGCGGCTGCCCGGGATTTCCGAAGAACGGGTTGTCCATGGCGAGGGCTTCCGCGTCGGTGAGATCGGAGGGCCCATCCCGAAGGCCGCTCATGGCCATCGGCATGAAGCGGTAGGAGAGCATGAACTCCCCGGCGGCGTGGAGGTGGTCGCCAATCACGCCGATCGGGGCGTGGCCGTCGGCGTCGTATGGCTCGGGTTCGGGGTCCGGCTGGGCCGGGGGCGTCGTACTCGCGGCGACGACCGGATCCGGCCGCTCGTCGGCATCGGCAAAGGCGTGGGACACAGGGTTGGAAGCGAGCCAACCGGCGGCTGCCGCCGTCAACAGGCAGCGCCAGCGGCGCCGCCCGGGGAAGGAGAAAGGGAGGGATGAAGACATCTGGATGGAGAGAAAGTTCCTGAGCGCCTGCCGCCACGGCGGCAACGGCGAGAAGAGCCGGATCGCAGCGATGCGGAACCTGGTTGGCGCAGGGTCGCGCCGCGCTTCCCCGCGGGAAGCGAAATCTCAGGCCGGCTCGGGATTCGAGAAGATGTCCGGGAACGGGCCGGACAGCGAATCTGGTTTCAGGAAGGGGGGCCGCGGGGCGACGCGACGTGGGATCGCGGCTTCGTCCTCGGGAGGACCTCCTCCCTCGGAGGGATCCTGCCCCGGGCCGCCGCCGCGCCGCCGGGATCCACCGGCTCCGCGATCCGTGCCGGAGCCGCTGAAGCGCAGCAGCAATGGCGGGCGCATTCCGGGCAGTCCGCGTGGCAATCCATCCCCAGCATGTGGGGCATGGGGAGGGCCGGGCCGGCCAGAAAGCCGACGACGACCAGAGCCGCCAGCGCAGCGCGGAGGAGCGGCCTCCCGGACATCGTTCTACCGGCTGATGTCGTAAGCCACGAGGGTGTCCTGATCGCGGAGGTAGAGGCGGCCGTTGGCGACCACCGGGTGGCTCCAGGTGGCGCGGCGGGAGCGGTCCTCGGCGGGGAATTCGAAACGTCCGTGCTCGATGTAGCCGGCCCGTGATGGCTCTGCCAGGACCACGTCACCCCGCTCGCTGAAGATGTAGAGGCGGCCGTCGGCGTAGGTCAGCGAACCCTTGCGGACGGCGCGATCGCGCCAGAACGTGGCGCCGGTCTCGATGTCGAGCGCGGTCAGGATGGAGCCGGAGAAGCCGTAGAGCACGCCGTCCACCAGCACCGGGGTGGCGTGGTGCGCCCGCATCTGGCGGGTGAAGTACTGCTCCTCGGCATGGATGCGGCCGTCCGGCGCCGCGCGCAGTTCCACGAGGGCCGCGCCGGTTCCGTAGTCGGAGGAAAAGAACAGGCGGGCGGCGTCCGCGCTCTCGGAGACCAGGATCGGGGTGGCGATGTTCGCGGTCCGGTTCGAAGCGCCAGAGTATTCCCAGAGCAGCGCGCCGCTCTTGGGGTGGATGCCTGCGGCCCGGTCCCCGCTGAAGAAGACGGCGTGGACGGCGCCGGAGAAATCCACCGTGATCGGGGAGGCGTAACCGGCCTCGTCGCCCTCGGAGCGCCAGAGTTCCTCTCCGGTCGTGCGGTCGAAGGCGGCGAAGCCGGCCCGGCGGCCGCCGGGAGAGACCAGCACCCGGTCGTCCAGCACGAGCGGCGACTCGCTGATTCCCCAGCTGATGTTGCGTCCGCCCACCTCGGCGAAGAGATCCACCGACCAGAGGAGTTGGCCGGTGTCGGCGCGAAGAGCCGAGAGCCGACCCTGGGCGCCGAGGACGTACACGGTTCCGTCCACGACCGTCGGGACCGAGCGCGGTCCGTCGCCGCGGCCATCGCGGTAGCCGGGTCCGTGCGGCGTGGCCCACAGCGACTTGCCGGTCCGGGAGTCGAAGGCGAGCACCCACTCCCTTCGGGAGTTCATCCCCAGGGTGTGGATGCGGCCCGAGGCGATGGCCACCGTGGAGTAACCGGCGCCGAGGCCCTCGACCTGGAAGGCGAGCGGCGGCCCGTCCTCCGGCCAGCTCTGGAGAAGCCCGGTTTCGTGGGACACGCCGTCGCGGTTCGGGCCGCGCCACTGGGGCCAGTCGTCGCCGGCCATGGCGCCGGTGGGCCCGAGCCACAGCACGGCGACGGTGGCGGCCCGGAGAGCGGAACGGGTCATTGGGCGAGGGCCTCCCGGGCGATGGGCAGCGTCGCCTCGCGCAGCGCCTCCAGGTAGTCCTGCAATTGCCGGCCGGCCTCCCCGGAGTCCAGGTTGCCGAGTCCGATCCCGTCCGGTCCGGGCAGCTCTGCCATGAACGCGTAGACGAGCTGCTGGCCGGGGGCGTCCCCGGGGCGCTCGAAGTAGCCGGAAAGGACTCGGGTGATCGGGCTGCTGTTCAGTGAGCCGCCCTTGTAGTAGTGGCGGCCCTCGGGGGATTCTTCGAGGAAGAGCACGTCGCGCAGGGCCTCGTGGGTTTCAGGTGCGATCCCCGGGAGATCGCCGCGCGCGATCCCACCCAGCACCGTGGCGAGCGATCCGGCGGTGACCTCGTTGTCGCCCGTCACGTCGCGCGCCGCGAGCATGTAACGGCGGGCGGTGATCCCGGCGAGGTCCGGATGGCGTTCGTGGATTCGCCGGGTCAGGTCGGGAGGTCCTCCCAAGTGGGCGGTGACAAGGTTGGCGGCGGCGTTGTAGACCGCGTTCGAGACATCCGTCCCGCGGATCATGTGGCGCCCGACGGTGCGGGCGGTCGCGGGCTCGAGGTGTTCCCGGATCTCGGTCTGGACCTCCGCGTCGAAGTGGACGATGGCGGCGTGTTGCGGGTCACCCACGACGGCGGCTGCGTCGGGGACGGGCTCGTCGAGGGCGCCGGCGCGGTCGGCGAAGAACTCCACCAGATAGGCGGTCTTGATCGAGCTCGCAGCCGGCCTCGGGAGATCGGCGGACTCGCGGTAGAGCGCCTCGCCCGCGTTCGCGGCGCCAATCCAGATACTTCGCCCGAGGCCGGTGAAGGCGTCAGCCGGCGTCGCCGCGATCGCCGCGGCAATCCTTGCGGTGGCGTCCTGGGGCGGCGGCGACTGCGGAGAGGCGGAGCAGCCGCTGGCGGCAAGGGCGGTGAACGCAAGAAGTGCAGCAGGCGCCGCCCTTCGCCGCGAACGGAATCCGTCGTGCCACACAGCGCCGGGAGGATAGCGGCGCTCCGGCGGCGTGGCTGCGGTGAAGAGTTGAACCGACCCGACGGTGCGGCGCAGGCCGGCGAGGACGCCGGCGCTCCATGGGTCAGGGCGCGCCAGTTCTGGAGTGGGTTGTTTCCGGACCGCCGATGCGGCAGCGGGCGGCGTGGCTGCGGTGAGGAGTTGCACCGACCCGGCGGTGCGGCGAAGGCCGGCGAGGACGCCGGCGCTCCATGGGGCCGGCGCTCCATGGGTCAGGGCGCGCCAGTTCTGGAGTGGGTTGTTTCCGGACCGCCGGTGCGGCAGCGGGCGGCGTGGCTGCGGGGAGGAGTTGCACCGACCCGGCGGTGCGGCGCAGGCCGGCGAGGACGCCGGCGCTCCATGGGGCCGGCGCTCCATGGGCCAGGGCGCGCGAGTTCTGGAGCGGGTTGTTTCCGGTCTGCGGGTGCGGCAGCGGGCGGCGTGGCTGCGGTGAAGTGTTGCACCGACCCGGCGGTGCGGCGCGGGCCGGCGAGGACGCCGGCGCTCCATGGGGC
>JAAXGQ010000206.1 GCA_012271265.1 Vicinamibacteraceae bacterium | reverse complement strand
CGCCGGTGTCCTCACCGGCCACGGCCCGCATGGAGCGCCGGCGTCCTCGCCGGCCCACGGTCCTTCGGCACGGCGGCGCGGTCGGCAGGAGACTGCTTGCGGGACCGACGGTACGGCGCGGGCCGGCGAGGACGCCGGCGCTCCATGGGGCCGGGGTTCCATAGGTCAGGGCGCGCGCGTTCTGGAGCGCCGGTGTCCTCACCGGCCACCGCCCGTATGGAGCGCCGGTGTCCTCACCGGCCCACGGTCCTTCGGCACGGCGGCGCGGAGGGATTGAAGGTGCGGCGCAGGCCGGCGAGGACGCCGGCGCTCCATGGGTGCGGCGCCGTTGGCAGGAGACTGCCTGAGGGGCCGAAGGTGCGGGGCGGGCCGGCGAGGACGCCGGCGCTCCATGGGTGCGGCGCGGTCGGCAGGAGACTGCGTGAGGGACCGACGATACGGGGCAGGCCGGCGAGGACGCCGGCGCTCCATGGGGCCGGCGCTCCTTGGGAAACGCGGGCGATGCGACGATGGATCGGCGTCGGGGAGTGACGGAGCCGGGGTAGGGTTCGCGCCCGTGAGGGGGCCGGCGATGTCCAACGGGGAGCTCCTCCCCGGGGCGCCGAACATGTGCGGGCGGCTTCGGCGGTGTCTCGTGATCCCCCCCGAAGCGGTGGGCTGGGGACCGGGGGCGCCGTGGCGGGAGCTCGGCTACTTCCACCCTCCCGCCCCCGAGGCCGCGAGCCGGGAGCACCGCGCGCTCTCCACCCTGCTCGAAGAAGCGGGCGTCGAGCTGGTGGGCCCATCCGCCGCGACCCCGCCCGCCGGCGTGACCCCGGACGCGGTCTACTGCCACGACGCGTCGCTGGCGGCTCCCGGAGGCGTCGTCCTGATGTCGATGGGGAAACCGGCCCGCAGCCCGGAACCGGCGTGGCACGGCGAGCTCTACCGGTCGCTCGGCATCCCGGTGCGCGGCGCCGTCCGGCCGCCGGCGCTGGCCGAGGGCGGGGACCTGGTGTGGCTGGACGAGCGGACGCTTCTCGCCGGCGAGGGCTACCGCACGAACGCCGCCGGCATCGTGGCGCTCGGCGAGCTGCTCGGCCCGGGCGTCGAGGTGATCCCGGCGCCGCTCCCCCACGGCGACGGGCCGGACGCCTGCCTCCATCTGATGTCGCTCATCAGCGTCCTCGACCGGCGTACGATCGTGGCCGATCCCCGCTTCCTCGCGGTCGCCACCGTCGCGCTGCTCGTGGACCGGGGCTTCACACTCATTCCCATCGTGGAGGAGGAACGGAAGACGATGGCGGCCAACGTCCTTTCCCTTGGCGACCGCCGGCTGATCGCCCTCGCCGAAAACCCGCGCACGAACGAACGGCTGCGCCGGGCCGGGTTCGACGTGCGGGCGTTCCACGGCGGCGAGATCTGCCATAACGGCTCCGGCGGGCCGACCTGTCTCACCCGACCACTGGTCCGGGACGTGGCATGAGCGGGCGCTCGCGGAAGGCCGGCTGGATCGGCCTCGTCCTGTTCGTGCTCGTCGCGGGTTACGTGGTCTGGTCCACGCTCAACCTCGACGAGGTTCGCTGCGAGGTCACGATGGAGATGGCCGAGCGCGGCTCCGCCACGGTCAGTGCCCGGGGCGCCACCCGGCAGGACGCGATCCGCGCCGCGGTCACCGGCGCCTGCTCCCGGATCGCGCGAGGACGGACCGAGAACATCCTCTGTCTCGATTCCGCCCCCCGCGCCGTCCGCTGCGAGTGACTATCGCCGCGCCGGACGTCCCCTCCCGGGGTCCGGGGTGACGCCCCGGGGCGAGACGAGAACGCCGGCCACCGCCACTCCGTAGAGGCCCTCCGCCGCCCGGCGGTAGGCGCCGAGGCGGGTGATCCCCTTCCGGTCCGCCGCCGGGGCGAAGGCCACGACGCAGCGCTCCCCGCCGGGGTTTTGGACGAGTGTCGGCACGACGACAAGCCGGAGGGATCCGTCGCGCCGGCGGACCGACGTCCGGACCCAGGTCTCCACCCGGCCCTCCAGCATCCCGCCCGGGCGCCGCTCCCCCAGGGCAGCCAGACAGAGACGACGCGCTTCCTCGGCGGCGGCTTCGCGGGCGTCCGGCGCCGGCACGAGGCGCTCGTCGACCAGACGACGCGCGGTTTCCCGATCGGGGGTCTCGTTCAGGTGCGCTGCCCGGTGGAACAGCCGGTGCGCAAGCACGCGAACCGCCGTGTCCCGGCGACCGCCCCGGGAGCTCCCGAAGCCAGTGCGCGGGCCCGCTGCCGTCACGTCAACGGATCACCCTGCCGCCGCCGGCGCATCGGGGTCGGAAGCCACGGGCGGCAGAACTTCGATCGTCTCGTTCTCCCAGCCGATGGGGCCCGTCGCCCCGCCGTCCCCGTCCACCCCGGGCAGGGTGGCCATCGCGTCCCGGAAAAGCGACGGCGGCAGGTAGGTGGCGAGGCCCCGGGGTTTCTTCAGCGGATATCGGCCCGCCATGCCGACCCACGAGAGCGACAGGCTGCGGCGGGCGCGGGTCATGGCGACGTAGAGACACCGCCGCTCTTCGGCGTCGCCGCGGCCGCCGTCGTCGGCCTTCCATCCGGGGGCGTCGTCCACGAGCGCGATGCTCCAGCGTCCGGTTCCGTGTTCCACCACCCTCGGGATGCCGGTGGTCGGGGGAGTCTTCGCAGCGCAGTCCACGAGGAACACGTGGTCGTACTCCAGCCCCTTCGCGGCGTGAATCGAGAGCAGCTGCACCGCGCCTGCCGCCTGGATCGGCTCGGCGGTGCTGTCCCCATCGGCCGCCGCCCCTTCGAAGCGTTCCGCCATGCGCTCCATCGTGGCGAACCCCTGGCGCTCGAACGCCCGCAGCAGGCGCAGCGCCTTTCCGATATTGGCCGCTCCCTGTTCCCCCGCGAAGGCGGCGCCGCCTGACCCGGCCCGCAACCGCTCCACGTAGCCGAACGTCTCCAGAATGCGGGCGACCGCCCGGACCGGCGGCAGCGAGGACGCGAGCGCCACCCACTCCTTCGTCGTGGCCGCCGCCATGCGCAGGGGGTCGGCGTGCGCCGGCGCCAGACCTTCGGGAAGGGCCCCGGGCCCCTCGCGAAGCAGGTCGGCGAAAGGGGAGGCGGAGGTCCCCAGGCGCCGCAGTTCGGCGAGAGACTCGCCGGCCACCGCGAAGAAGCGGGAGCGAAGCGCCTCGACGGCGCGGAGGTCGGACCACGGCCGCCCCAGAAACCGCAGCACGGCGCGCAGGTCGCGAATCTCCGGGGCGTCGAAGAAGCCGGCGCCCCGGAGCGCGAACGCCGCGATCCCCCGGTCCTCCAGCGCCCGCTGGTAGATCCCGAGCCGGCCGTTGGCCCGCGCCAGGATCGCGATGTCTTCGGGGGCGGCCGCTGCTCTCCGCCCGAAGCGATCTTCCCGCTCGTCGCCGCGGTCTTCGGCGAGGAGCAGGTGGACGCGCTCCGCTACCCGCTCCGCCACCCGCGCGTGGTCGCGGTCCACGGCGACGGAAAGGACCGGTTCGTCCGGGCCGGGCTCCGCGTGATTCGGGTTGGGGTCCTCCGGAAAATGGTCGGCCCCCTCGTAGCGGAACGCCCACGCCTCCCCCGGAGCCGCGCCGCCCGGCGCCGCCGCGATCCGCCGGGAAGCGCGGTTCACGAAGCGTCGGAGACGCCGGTTCGACCGGAAGTTGAACTTGAGGTGGAGCGTCGGCTTCCGCCGCCGGGGCCCGGCGTCCGCGCCCGCGAGCTCGGCGATCAACGTCTCGGCCTGGCTCAGGATCTCGACGCGCGCGTCGCGGAAGCGGTAGATGGACTGCTTGGGATCGCCGACCACGAAGATCGTCGGGCGGGAGAGGCGGCCGCCGGTGGTCCGGACGACTTCCTCGGCGGCGAGCCCGGCGCCGCTCTTCCACGGTTCCACGATGGCGCGGAGCAGGGTCCACTGGGCGTCGCTGGTGTCGTGGAACTCGTCGATGAGGAGGTGGTGGTAGCGGGATTCGAGGCGGAAGCGGCTGTCGGAGAACTCTCCCATCTCTCGGAGCAGGCGGATCGCCGTCTCGGTGAGGTCGTCGAAGTCCATGACCCCGCGTTCCTGCTTGAGCCGCTGGTACTCGCGTTCCACGGCCTGGAACACCCTCCAGACCCGGGGCAGGGCGCGGTCGTTCAGCGCCCGTTGCCACCGCGGCCGGAATGCGCGGATGCAGTTCTTCACCGCGCGGTAGTCGCGCTTCCAGGCCTTCGGAAACCCCCGGGGCACGGTCCTGATGTCCAGCCGGCACCAGCGCGTCAGGGTGTCGACGTCGAGGGCGGAGCAGGCGCCCGGCCGGCCGGCCCGGAGGTCGGCGACCACGTGCGAGAGCGCGATCCGGACCGGCAGGGGGATGGCGTCGGACCCCTCGGCGGCGGCGAGCCGCCGGCAGGCGGCGGCCGCCGGACGGAGCGCGGCGGCGAGGGTCGGGGCGGGCGCCGCGCCGCTTCGGGCGATGGCTTGCGCCTTCTCCTGGAACCGGGGCCGCCACACCAGCCGCTTGTCGAGATAGCGGCGCGCCATCCCGCCCACCGTGCCGGGGCGCTTGTCGAGCAGCAGCGGCAGTTCCCCGAGGAGGCCGCGGTCGAAGCCGGTCCGGCCGGAGAGCACGCGGTCGATCGCCTGCTGCATGACCGCCGGCATGGCGCGCTCGTCGAGGATCCGGGCGCCCGGGGTGACGCCGGCGTCGAGCGGGAACTCGCGGATCAGGCCGAGGGTGAACGCGTCGATCGTGGAGATGGTCACCTCGGCGAGGGGGGCGCTCCCGCCGATCCTTCGCCGCGCCTCGGGACCTTTGAGCTTCGTGAAGATGCGGTCCTTCATCTCCCGCGCCGCCTCCCGGGTGAAGGTGAGCGCGAGGATGTTGCGGGGCCGCGCGCCGCATTCGAGGAGGCGGAGATAGCGGTCGGTCAGCGCCCGGGTCTTGCCGGTGCCGGCGGAGGCCCGGAGCACGACGTTGCGCCCCGGGTCCTGCGCGCGGTCGCGGTGGGGCTGATCCGGGGGGACGAAGGGGGCGGCGGAGGAGACGGGGGCGGCGAACATCGGTCAGCGCCTGCGGTTGTCCGAGGCTTCGGGGGCGCTCGGGGACGGCGGTCCGGTTGGCGGCGGGGGGTCCGGGAGGTCGCTGCGGCCCACGAGCCGGTCGTCGAAGCGTCCTTCGTCCCCGACCGCGAATCGGCCGGCCGCGATGCCGTCGCGCACGGCGCGAATCGCGTCGTCTTCGGCAGCGACGCCTTTCTTCGGGTCGGGACCCTCCCACGCGCGAGCGCCGAAGTAGGGCAGGGCGTAGTCGGTCGTCACGCCGCTTTCGCCCTCGTGAACCCGGGCGTACAGCCGGGTCTGGAGGGGCTTCCCGTAGGGGCGCCCCGACTTGTAGTCGATAACCAGGCGGGTCCCGTCGGGCCGCTGGTCGAGGCGGTCGAGGCGTCCCCGCACCAGGAGCGGCGGAGCGTCCCCGGCGGCCGGCTCCACCTCGCCTTCGAGCCAGGCCTCGAACTGGAGGGGCCGGGTGGGGCCTCGGGCGGCTTCCTCACGCAGGAACCACGCGAGGGCGCCCGGGGAAAACGGCGTTCCGAACAGCCACTTCTCCTCGGCGCCAGCCTCGACCGGGTCCAGATGGCGGGCGGCGAAGGAGCGGAACTCCCGCCGGAGCGTGACGATCCAGCGGTCCACCGCCGCCGCGTCCGCCGGGGTGTCCGTCCCGCGCCGCCCGAGGTAGGCCTCCTTCAGGAAGTCGTGCAGCAGCTCCCCGCGTTCGGCGGGCGGCATGAGATCGGTGGGATCCCGCTCCTCGTCGAGCCGGAGGCCCCTCCGCGCGAAGAACTGCGCCGGATTCCGGTGGTAGGCATCGATCGCGGAGGGCGACAGCGGCTCGTCGAGGAGCCGCCGCAGCGAAGGCGCCGTTCGATCGAGCCCGCCGGGGAGCGGCCTGGCCTCCGGGGGCGCGGGGGCGTCCCGCTCGAGGGAGACTGGGCGCATCGTGGACCCGGCCTCCCGGATGGCGTTCGTGAGCTCCGCCTCGAACGCCGAAGCGGCGGCAGGGAAGCCGTCCACTCGCTGGGGGCGCACGAACGCCACGCCCCGGCGCGGCAGTCCGGCGAGGGTCCTGAGCAGAGTGATCTCCCGCTGTCTGAAGCGCCGGGCGCGCTGGCGGGCGCCTTCCTCGAGCACGCTGGGCGGGAAGAAGATGTTGGCCTGCCTGGGGCCGGGCCACTCCCCGTCGACCAGGCCCAGCACGACCAGGAAGTCGTAGTCCCCGTAGGGCGCGGCGGCGGCGGCGATCAGGTGGACGCCGGCTCCTGGGGTGATCCCGGCGCCCCGTCGCGGGGCGCGCCGGGCGCCGAGGAGGCGCCGGACGCGGCGGACGAAGAGGTCGGGGTCGCGCACCCGGACGCCTTCCGGCGCCGTTCCCTCCGCCTGCTCCAACGCCCCGTCCACGGCTTCGGCGGACTCGGCGGCCGCGGGTTCCGGGGGCGGAGGAAGATGGTTCGCGAGAAACCGGCGGAGAGCGCGGATGGCCGCCGGAAAGGGGGCGGCCTCGTTCCGGAGGGGTTGGAGTTCTTCCGCCCAGGCGACGATCCGGGCGGCTGTCGCCGCAAGATCGTCGAACTCGCGGGCCTTCGCCAGAGTCCGGTCCGTCGGCCGCTCCTCCCCGGCGAGCCACGCCGCCGTCCGGCGCTTCCGCTTCGCCTCCCGCTCGAAGGCGTGGACGACGGCGGGAAGCGCCGCGGCCTCGCGCGTGTCCCGCAGGTGGAGCTTCGCCGCGCCGGCCGCGAGGACGTCGGCGGTGACGGGCGGGCCGGCCGGGAGGTCCGGGTCCCGGAAGAACGGGCTGCGCATCATCCGAAGCGCCCGGGAAAGCCGCCCCGGCTTCGCGGCGAAGTCGAGGACGTCGGCTGCCGCGGCGACCCACGGTTCCCGGCTCAGCCGGGGCTCTTCGGGCGTGGCCATCGGGATGCGGCGCACCCCGAGCGCGGCCTCGGCCGCATTGAGGTAATTCCGGGGATCGCGGGCGACGATGGCGCAGCGGTCCCAGCCGCCGAACCCGTCCCCGCTCTCCCGCCGAAAGCGTTCGAGAAGCGCCGCGGCGATCTCGGGCTCCTGCTCGCGGTCGGTCGCGGCGTCGAAGAGCGGGGGGGCCGCCGGGGCGTCGGTCGCGGCGCCGTAGACCACGGGACGGCGCGGCTCGTCCGGGGGCGGGCATACGGCGGGCCGCCTCGGGCGCTTCGGGGTGTTCAGGAAGAGGCTCTTCGGAGCCCCCGGCCGTAGGAGTCGGGCGGGCGGGGTCGGCGCGGGAGGCGCCGGCGGGGCTTCCGACGCTTCCTCTTCACGGATGGTGACGCCTTCCGGGAGCCGGGGGAGCTCGGCGCCTTCGGGGAGGGCCCAGATCAGGTCCCCCGGGGGCAGCAGCGCCAGCGCGAGCTGGCAGTCCGCGGGGCGCATCGCATCCTCGCCGAGGACGAGGGCCCGGGTCCGGTGGAATCGCGGCCGCAGCGCCTCGGCTTCCTTGAGGAGGCGGCGGCGGAGCCCGTCGGCGTCGGTCTTCTGCACCTCGTCCAGCGCGGCGGCGTAGGCGCCATGCACCCGCTCCAGCCAGCCGGCGAGCGCGAGGAGCCGGGCGGCCCCGGCGTCGACTTCGGCGTACTCCCCGAAAGTGGCCGCGGCGCGCTCGCACAAGACTGCGAAGGCCGGGCGTCCGGGATCGATGCCCCGGTCGCCGGCCTGTTCGTCGAGGAAGCGGAGGAGGGGGGCGACCAGCGACTCGGGATCGCCGGCCGGCGCGCCCTCCTCCCCGGCGTGACGGAGAAGCGCCTCGCCCATCAGCATTTCCCGGGGCAGGGCGGCGGCTTCGGAGAGCGGCGGCGTCAGGAGCCCGGCGAGGTCGCGGAAGAGACCCGCCGGCGGTCCGATCAGCGGCTCGGCGATCCCCGGCCGGCGCCCCTGCCGACGGCGCCACGCGCCCTGCATCGCCCATGCCTCGGAGCCGCCCGGGACGATCAGATGGACCTCGCGCGTCCTCGCGTGCGGCCCGGCGCGCGAGGCCTCGGAGAACGCCCACGCCCGCAGCGCGCCCCACGACGAAAACCGCCGCGCGCGAAGCGCCGGCAGGGGGCGGCCCGAGAGCGCGCCTTCGGCTCGGACGTCGGCCGGTTGGGCGCGGGTCGTCGCTGGTTCGGTCACAGGGGGAATCATGTCTTCCCGGTGTGACGAAAAACGGCCCATTCACCAACGAAATCGGATCGCCGAGGTTGGCGTACCGCCCCCATGGAGCGCCGCCCCCATGGAGCGCCGGCCCCCTGGAGCGCCGGCGTCCTCGCCGGCCTGAGCCTCACCTTCGGTCCCTCAGGCAATCTCCCGCCGACCGGGGGGCCGTGTCGACCGACCGTGGGCCGGGAGCCCACGGACCATGCCCGCCTTCGGCGGTGGCCGGCGAGGACGCCGGCGCTCCCGGTGTGGTGGCCGGCGAGGACGCCGGCGCTCCCGGTGTGTTGGCCGGTGAGGACGCCGGCGCTCCCGGTGTGTTGGCCGGCGAGGACGCCGGCGCTCCCGGTGTGTTGGCCGGTGAGGACACCGGCGCTCCCGGTGTGTTGGCC
>JAAXGQ010000205.1 GCA_012271265.1 Vicinamibacteraceae bacterium | reverse complement strand
GCACGGCGGCGCTGTCGGCAGGAGGCTGCGTGAGGGACGGGCGGTGCGGCGCAGGCCGGCGAGGACGCCGGCGCTCCATGGGGCCGGCGCTCCGCGGGGCCGGCGCTCCATGGGATTCGGGTCGCCATGGCTTCGTCGATTGGGGTGTGTTCCCGGACCCGGGCGTTGTCTCCGAAGCCACCGGGAAGGTCGCGGAGCGGAGGCCCGCTGCAGCCCTGCGGGCCGCTTGGGGGTCGGAAGACCGACGCTCGCGCTTCCTGGAGCTGGGGGTTGCCTACCTGGCTGCCAGGCGGGCGAGGCGCGACTTGGTGCGGGCAGCGGCGTTCCTGTGGAGGATGCCCCGGCCGGCCATCCGGTCGAGCATCGCGCAGGTGCGCGGCAGACGCTTTTCGACGTCTTCGGTCATGCCTGCTGCGATCGCGGCCCGCAGCTGCTTCACCTCGGTGCGGAGGCGGCTGCGATGGTGACGGTTGCGAAGGCGCCGCTCGCGGTTCTGCCGAACGCGCTTTTTCGCGGTCTTGCTGTGAGCCATGTCAGGTCCGTGCCTGTCTCGGGAAGAGGAACGAGGGCACCGTCGCGACGAGTCCGCGAACGGGCCGGTGAAGTCGGGATTGTACTCTTCGCGCGCGGCCTCTTCGCTTCGCGCATTCGCGCGCGGCAGCACGGTGGCAAGAGGGGCAGAGGTCCATGATTCGCAGACTGGAGGACTGGTTCGAACTCGCCGCCCGAGGGAGCACGTGGCGGCGGGAATTGCTTGGGGGAGCGACGACGTGGCTCACCCTCGCCTACATCGTCCTGGTGAATCCGCTCGTCCTCGGTGCGGCCGGCATGGACGCCGGCGCGGTGCTCACCGCCAGCTGTCTCGGCGCCGGATTCGCGACGGCCGCTGCCGGGATCTTCTCCCGGCTGCCCGTCGCGCTGGCTCCGGGAATGGGGCTGAACTTCTTCTTCGCGTTCACCCTCTGCGGCGCGGTCTCCGCCGGCGGGCTCGGACTCACCTGGCAGCAGGCGCTCGCCGCCACCTTCGTGGCGGGGGTCATCTTTCTCGCGACCGCGCTGTTCCGCCTGCGCTCGCGCCTCATGGAGTTTGTTCCGGCGCCTCTGCGTCACGGGATCGCGGCCGGGATCGGGCTGATGATCGCGGTGATCGGCCTCCGCTGGGGGGGAATCCTGGGCGGGGCCGGACCGGGCGTCTACATTGGCGTCGGGGACTTCACCGCCCGCCCGGTGCAGGTGGCCGTCGTGGGTCTCCTGGTCACCGCGGTCCTCTGGGTGCGCCGGGTGCCCGGGGCGCTCCTGATCGGCGCCGGCGTTTCCGGGAGCCTTGCCCTTGCCTTCGGCCTCACGGCCTTCGAGGGCATTCTCGCGGCGCCCCCATCGCTGGCGCCGACGTTCCTGGCGCTTGATTTCGCCGGGCTGTTTTCCGCGCCCACCTGGATCGGCGCGGTGCTCGTGCTGCTCATCGTGGACATGTTCGACACCGTGGGAACGCTCCTCGGAGTGAGCAGCTGCGGCGGTCTCGCAAAGGACGGGAAGGTTCCCCGGGCGGAAGCCGCGCTCGCAAGCGATGCCGGAGGAACGATCCTGGGCAGCGTGCTCGGAACCTCGACGGTGACCACCTACATCGAGAGCGCGGCGGGCATTGCCGCCGGCGCCCGCACCGGGATCGCGTCCGTGGTCGTGGCCCTTCTGCTGTTCGCCTCGTCGCTGCTCCATCCACTCCTTTCGGTGGTTGGGGGCGTGCCCCAGCCCGACGGCGTGGTGCTCTACCCGGTGGCGGCTCCGATCCTGATACTGGTCGGCGTCTTCATGATGGGGAGCCTGCGGCGGATCCGCTGGGAGCGTCCCATCGAGGCCATTCCGGCGTTCTGCGTGGTCGTCGGCATGCCGCTGACGACCAGCATCACGAACGGCATCGGGGCCGGATTCATCGCCTGGAGTCTGCTCCACCTGTTGTCCGGGCGCGCCCGGAAGGTGTCTCTCGGGGTGGTGGCGCTATCCGCGGTCTTCGTCGTGGTCTTCCTGCTCCACTGACTGCCCGGCGCGGTTACCGGTCCTTCGCCACCAACTGGTTGGACGCGATCTTTTCGGTCAGGCTGATGGCGCCGCTGAACGTGTTCACGACCAGGCGGGGTCCGCTCGGGCCCCGGCCGCCGGCCAGCCGGTTCCGCCCCGTCTCGCCCTCGATCTCCAGTTCGTTCAGGACTTCGCCGGTGAACGAGGCGGCATCGATGGCGAACCCCGCAGTGGCGCCGAGGCCCAGAACCACCGGCCCCGAGTGAGTCTGGAACTCGTACCAGCCCTTGGCGTGCAGCGCCCCGTCGAGGTGGATTGCGGCCGTGAGCGTCTTGAAGAGGCCGCGCTGGGCCCGGAGGTCCCGGATCCGCAGCTGCGCACTCACGGTTTCGGCCCGCACTTCATGCACTTCCACGCCCGTCAGGGTGAGGGTCCCGCTGATGCTGCGCAGCCGAAAGCTGCCCTCGGGCGCGCGGAGGTCGGTCAGGGTCACCGGCGCCGAAAACGTGTGGACCTCGAGGGAGAGGCCTTCGGGCAGCCATAGCTCGAGGTCGACTTCGACCGGCGGAACCTGCCTCGGCGCCCGGATCTCGGTGATCGGCCGATCCCGGAGCGGCGGGCCTTCGGCGGTGTCGGGCCGGAACGGGTCGGGGCCCCGGCCCCGCCCCTCATCGCGATTTCGGGCGCGCCGCCCGCCCCCCGACCGAAGACCGTACGGGCTGATCTCGATGTGGTGGGCGCGATGCCGCAGACCGAGACTGATCCGATCGAGAATGCGAGCGCTCTCCTCCGGGGGCAATTCCCGCGAGAGGCGCTTCACTCCCACGACGCGGAGCACGCGGTCCTCACCTGGATCCGTTCCGTGCACTTCGACGTGACCGGCGAAGTTCATGACCCGGACGAGCGGGGTTCCCGAAACCTCGAGCGTGTGCTCCTCCCGTTCGGCCAGGGGCTGGGCGGCGGCCGGTGCGGCGAATGAGACCACAAAGGCGAGGGTTGCCCGCGTCAGGGCGGGCGACGGGCGCCGTGTTTCCATCATCAGGGTCGTTCCTCCGCGGTGCGCGTCCCGCCGCAGGTTCAGTCCGTGTCCGGGCGCTCCTGCCCGGAGATCGCCTGGATCCGGTCCTGCGCGTTGGCGCTGTCCCCGCGTTCCATGTCTCGCATCAGCATCAGCGTGTTGTGCAGCAGGTCCAGTTTCCGCCGCAGGCTTTCGATCAGCGTTTCCTGGGCTCGATCGTCGTCGGGTGACTCGTGGGCCAGCCGCCGGCTCTCGGCGATGGCGGCGTCGAGCGCCTGCCGCTCCGGTTCGATCGCCTCGCGGAGATCACGCATCCCGTCCGGGCCGGCGGTGGCGTCGAGAGCGGTCTCGAGGTCGCCGATGGCCTGGTGGAACAGCTCCTCCGCTTCCGAGACCGGATCGCCCGCTTGCTCGGCCTGCGCCGGGAGGTCTCCCGCCCAGGGCCGGATGATCAGCAGGATCCCGGCGATGGTCAGCACGACCGGCCATAGCCAGCGGGAAGAACCCATGCTCCCAAAGGGTAGCGCGGGCGGGGGCGCCCGCCCCGAGGCCCGAAGGGACTACGCCCGGTCCAGGATCACAAGCAGGATCGCGGCAGCTGCCGCGGCGAAGAAGATGGTCCATCCGATCGAGTCCCGAAAGTTCAGCGCGGCGGGAGCGACCGGCGCGGCCCGTCCCGCCGCAGCGCGGCGGAGGCCGGCGTCGATCCCGGTCACGACCCACCGGCGCGCCTCCTGTGCTGCCGGCGCCAGGCCTCGGAGAGCGCGCCCGGCGTCCGAGACGGCGCCCCGCAAGGGACCGCGCCAGAGCCAGTCCACGTCGAGCGTGCGCTTTTCTGCGGGGGTCAGTTTCCGGACCACCAGGAAAAAGAGGAAGCCGGTACCCACGAGCAGCTGCAGACTGGAGGAGAGGTGGTCAAAGGTGAACGGGCGGTAATCGATCTCCCACGGCAGCATCCGATACAGCATGAAAGGAAGCACACCGTAGGCGAAGCAGAGGAAGCCGGCGATTCCCATCGCGATCGGGATGTTCGAGGGCAGCTTCCGGACGGCGACGCCGCGGTCCGCGCCGAAGAAGGCGAACCAGGGGAGCTTCAGACCGACCGAGAGGAAGGTGCCGACCGCCGCCAGCGTGAGGAGCAGTTCGGTCCAGGGAGCATGGGCCTCCGCCGCCGCGCTCACGATCAGGGACTTGCTGACGAAGCCGTTGAAGAGCGGCCAGCCGGAGATCGAGACCGCCCCGACGAGGTACATCGCCGTCATGAAGCGCATGCGGCGCCAGACGCCGCCCAGGTCGGAGAGCCGGCGGAACCCGGTGGCTTCGATGAGCGCGCCGGCGCCCATGAAGAGCAGAGCCTTGTAGAGGATGTGGGAATAGGCGTGCGCCGCGGCGCCGGCCAGCGCCAGCGGCGTCCCGAGGCCGACCCCGGTCACCATATAGCCCACCTGGCTCACGATGTGGTAGCCGAGGAGCCGGCGGACATCGTTCTCCAGGATGGCGAAGACCACCCCGTAGAGCGTCATCACGATGCCGAGCGGGACGAGGACCTCGGCCCCGGGAAAGATGCGCAGGAGCGCGTAGACCGCGGTCTTGGTGGTGAACGCGGACAGGAACACGGACCCGGCCGTGGACGCTTCCGGGTAGGCGTCGGTGAGCCAGGCGTGAAGCGGAGGGATCGCCGCGTTCACCGCGACGGCGGTCAGGATCAGCCAGAACGGCGGGCCGGTCCCGGTCAGGGCAGCCACCTCGATCGGCCCGCCGCCGGCAAGGTGGAGCAGGATGCCGACGAACAGCAGGGCGCCGCCCACCGCGTGGAACAGGAGGTACCGCATCCCCGCCCGCCGGGACTGCTCCGTGCCGCCCAGCCAGATCAGGGCGGTCGAAGCGATCGCCATCCCTTCCCAGAACACGAAGAACGTGACCCAGTCGCCGGCAAGGACGGTCGCGATCGCACAGCCGGCGTAGATCATCGCGGCGGCTGCCTCGCCCCGCCGCATCCGGTACCACCCGTAGATCAATCCCAGACCAGCGACCACCGTGAAGACGACGGTGAACAGCACACTGAGCGCGTCGCCCCGGTACCAGATGAGGTGAAAGTCGGCGACCGAAGCGGTGAAGTCCAGGTTGGGAAGGCGCCGCAGGACGAAGACCGCCGCCGCGCCGAAACTGAAGACGCCGCTCGTGGCCCAGGCGTAGCTTGGGAAGAGACCGGCCCAGAGGCCCCCGGCAATGAGATACGCCCCGGGGTGATAGATGAGGAATTCCCAGCTCGGCGTCACGCTCGCCCTCCCCGCGAACGTCGCATCGGGGCTTCGGGGCGGGAAAGCAGGGGGCCGAGCGCCCGCTTCGCCGCCAGATAGAGGACGGCGGCGCCGCCGAACCCGAACACCAGGTCCCACATGGGAATGGCGTTCCAGAAGCCGCCGTGATGCTCATGGGCGATCAGGAAGGCCGCGGCCTCGAGGAGCGCGACGAAGATCAGGCCAGTGACGAAGACCCCGCGGATCCACCACGAAGAGGCGTGCCGATTCACCGCGAAGGACCTCCCCGGTAGAGCGCGGTCAGGTCGCGGGCGCCGTCCGTCACGCTCGCCGCCGCGGCCTCCGCGAGCGACCAGAAACCGGGGCCGAAATCGGGGAAGAGCCCGAGGACCAGCGCCGCGGCGGCGGCGAAGACCGGCGGAGCCCAGAGCCACGGCGTCGGTTCGATCAGCCTCGGCCTCGGGGGCAGCTCCTCGGCGCGCACGATGGTCCGCCCGTAGGGAAGCCGGGGCGCGGGTGAACCCTCGAAGACGGCGGTCTTCAGGACGGGAAAGTAATAGGCCAGGTTCAGCGCGCCGCTCGTGGCGAGGAGTGCCGCGACCCAGTGCTGGCCGCTGTCCATCCCTCCCAGCCCCAGGTTCCACTTGCTCAGGAAGCCGGGCAGGAAGGGGAAGCCGGCCATGCCCAGTGCGCCGACGGCGAACGCGGCGAACGTGATCGGCATGATCCGCCCCAGCCCCCCGAGCTGCGAGATCCGGTCCTTCCCGGTGGCGGCGTAGACCGAGCCCGCGCAGAAGAACAGCGTGATCTTCAGGAACCCGTGCGCCGCGATGTGGAAGGCGGCGCCGGCCAGCGCGAGCGGGGACCCGATTGCGCCCCCGAGCACGATGTAGCTCAGCTGACTCACCGTGGAGTAAGCGAGCCGCCGCTTGAGATGGTCCTCGGTCATGGCGCGCAGCGAGGCGAACAGGATCGTGCCCCCGGCGAGCAGCGCGAGGGGCAGGGCGAGATCCAGGGCCCACATGAGGTCCGGTCCGAAGACCCACCCGGTGATGCGCAGCATGCCGAAGGCGCCGGCCTTGACCACGGCCACGGCGTGAAGCAGGGCGCTCACCGGGGTCGGCGCCACCATGGCGGCGGGGAGCCAGCCGTGGAGAGGGAACACCGCCGCCTTGGCGCCGACCCCGACGAGAAAGAGCACGAAGAGGACGCGGAGGGCCCCGTCGCTGGCGCTGCCGGCCAGGAAGCCGCCGGGCGTGAACCCGGCGCCCGGGGCCAGGGCGGCCGTCCAGACCACGGCGCCGAGAAGCAACTGCCCGGCAAACAGCGTGTAGGCGAGGTAGGCGCGGCCGGAGGCCAGCACCCTCGGCTTGCGCAGGTGCAGGACGAGCGGCCAGGTCGAGACGGTGAGGATCTCGTAGCAGATCAGGAAGGTGACCAGGTTCGCGGCGAGCGCGATCCCGGCGGCCGACGCCGCGGCCACGGCGAAAGCGGCGAAGTATCCGGTCTGGTGTCCATATTTGAGGGACCGCATGTAGCCGACCGAATAGGCCGAGGTAGCGAGCCAGAGGACCGACGACAGGATCAGAAAAAGGAGGCCCAGAGCGTCGGCGCGGAACTGCAGGGCGACGCCGGGAAGGAGCGCGATCTCCGGAGTCGTCACCGCTGCTCCGTCGAGCGTGGCGGGCAGCATGCTCACCGCCGCGGCAAGCTGGACCGCGCCGGCCAGGAAGGTCACCCCTTCGCGAAGATTGGGCCGGCGCCGGCAGAGCAGGATGGGGAGGGCCGCGACAATCCCTGGCAGAAGCGCTGCGAAGGGCCGCAGCGAGACAGGATCGGTCACCGGAGGACGCGTCTCCCGGGCGTGCCGGCGCCTTCTTGCCGGGCGGAGTCGAGCCGTGACAGGTCGCTGGCGGCGCCGACCGGCTCCGGGAGCGGCCAGCGGGGGAGACGGCGCTCCACGGCTGCGGCGAAGAGGCCGCCGGCCAGGGTCAGGGCGGCGAGGGCGCCCACCGCGAAGACCAGCGGGCGCGGCAGCCGAAGCCGCTCCGGCCCGGTCCGCGGCGCCTCGGCGAGAAGGGATCCCTGCGCCGGAGACCGGAACCAGACCGCCTCCAGCACGCGGAACAGGTAGACGGCCGCGAGCAGGCTGGAGGCGATGAGCGCGGCGAAGGCCGCGGCGCCGGCCGCTCCACCGGCGTTCCACGTCGCGGCGAGGAGGAGATACTTGGAGAAGAACCCGGCGACGGGGGGAAGGCCGATCAGGGAGAAGGCGGCGACGGTCACCGCCACCGCGGTTCCCGGAAGGCGCGATGCCAGTCCGGCCCAGCTCTGGACGCGGGAGAGTCCCAGGCCTCCGGCGAGAGCGCCGGCGGCGAAGAAGAAGCAGCCCTTCGCGAGAGCGTGCGCGACGACGTGAAAGAGCGCGGCGGTGACCGCGAGTTCCGATCCGACGGCCACGGCGATGAGGATCGTCCCCATCGCCGAGATGCTGGACCAGGCCAGCATCCGGGCGACGTCCGTCTGGGCGATCGCGAGGGCGCCTCCGACGAGGACCCCGCCGATGCCCAGCCAGAGCAGGACGTCAAGAACGAAGGCGCCCGCCTCCACCCCGAAGAGAGTCTCGCCGAGCAGCCGCAGGAGGGCGTAGGCGCTGACCTTGGCCATCACCGCCGCGATGAACCCGGTTGTCGCGGTCGGCGCGAAGACGTAGACGTCAGGCAGCCACCCGTGCAGCGGGAAGAGCGCCGCCTTGATCGAGAGCCCGATCGCGATGAGGGTCACCCCGGTCGCGAGCGCCGCTCCCGGCGCGGCGGCGGCCAGCTGCACCGGGAGGTCGTCCATGTTCAGGGTTCCGGTGAGCGCGTACAGGAACCCCACTCCGAAGAGATAGAGCGAGCCGGCTGCCGTGCCGGCGAGGAGGTACCGGAATGCGGCGATCGTGGCCTTCCCGCCTCCGGCCGCGATCAGCGTGTAGGCGGCGAGGGAGGAGATCTCCATGAACACGAAGAGGTTGAAGAGGTCCCGCGTCGCGACGATCCCCAGGAGGCCGGCGAGCAGCAGGAGGAGCACCCCCCGAAGGAGACTGTCCCCGAACGGAGACGTGCGTCCACCCGCCGCCCCCGACCGCCGCCCGGAAAGGTCGAGAGGGGCGGCGAAGCAGGCCATCCCCGCCGTCAGGAGCGCCATCAGGGCGCTCAGGCCGTCCAGGCGGAGCTCGATGCCCCAGGGGCCCGGCCACCCGCCCATCGCATAGGCGATCGGAGCGCCGTCCTGGACCAGGGCGAACAGCGCCAGGGCGATGGCGAACACGCCGGCGTGGAGAACGAGCGCGGTCTCCCGGGCCCCCCGGCGGAAGAGGGCCCCGATCAGCGGGACCAGCGCCGCCCCGGCGAGCGGGACGGCAACGAGAAGGCCCGGCAGGCTTTCGCGCATGGCTCGGTCTCGGAGCGGACCCGTCAGCGAAGCCGGCGGAGCAGGCTGACCTCGTTCAGGGTGTCGAAGCGGCGGCGGATGCGGATCAGGATGCCCAGCGCGAGTCCGGTCGTGGAAACGGACACCACGATCGCGGTCAGCATCAGGGTGTGAGGCAGGGGGTTCATGTAGCCCTCTGCCGCGATTCCTTCCGGCCCGCTCTCGGCGAGGATGGGGACACTGGCGCCGTCCTTGAAGGCAGCGGCCAGGAAGAACACGATGACGGCAACCTGCATCACGTTCATCGCGAGCAGCTTGCGAAGGAGGTTTGGCAGGAGCGACATCCCGCCCAGCCCCAGAATGAACAGGGCTACGATGAACAGGTAGACGGTCATCCGTCTGACCCGGGTGGGCTGGCAGAGCCGGCGGAGCGTGCGGCTTCGGTTTCGCGAACCCCGGCGCTGATGGTCGCGAAGAGCACGCAGACCGTCCCGGCCACCGCTGCGAAGACGGCGGCTTCCACCCCCAGGGTCGCGAGCTCGCGGACGTGAGCCTCGTCGCCGCCGAGCGGAAGGGTCCCATAGTCAAGGAACTCCCCGCCAAAGGCCATCGCGAGAAACCCGATCCCGAGAAAGGCGAGAACCCCGGCGCAGGCCAGCACCAGCGCAGCGCGCGGTCCCGGCCCGAAGGCGGGCCCCCGGCGGCCCCGCACCAGCCGCACCACCACGAGACCGGATCCGAACAGCACCCCGCCCTGGAATCCGCCCCCGGGGCTCACGTGGCCGTGGATCAGCACGTAGAGTGCAAACATCAGGATCCAGGGCGTCAGGACGCGGGCCGACACGTCCAGGATGGGGCTGCCGAAGCGATGGGTGAGCCCCGGAGGTGGGGTCTCGCGCCGGTCGGCGGCGGCCAGCGCCAGGATGATCAGGCAGCCCAGGCCGGCGGCGAAGATGACCGCCGTCTCGCCGAGCGTGTCGTAGCCCCGGTAGTCGGCGAGGACCGCAGTCACCATGTTGGCGGCGCCGGTTTCCCGGGCGGCGGCCTCGATGAACCGGGGGGAGACGTGGGTGGCAGCCGGCGACGCCGGATCGCCGAGGCGGGGCAGGTCGCGGATCCCGGCCACCAGCCCGCCGAGAAGCGCGGCGAAGGCCAGGGCCCCGAGAATGCGCGGCACGCCGTGCCGCAATCGGGTCTTCCCGGGCGCCGGGCTCATCAGTCGAGCCACCGCCGGGTGCGATGGGCCGCGGAGACGAACAGAATCGTGCTCAGAGCGCCCCCGACACACGCCTCGGTGAAGGCCACGTCCACCGCTCCGACGAGGGCGAACCAGGTGGCGGCGGCGAAGCTGAACACGCCAAACAGCGCGGCGGCGACGAGGAGGTCCCTCGCGAAGAGGGCGGCGGTGGCGGCGACCAGCATCACCGCCAGCAGTCCGACACCGATCACTCCGGGCGGGGGAATCATCGGGGCGGCCCGTGCCTGGCTGTCCAGACCGGAACCCCGCTCCGGCGGGCGGCCTGTCCGAGGGCGTGGGTCGCCGTGGGGTTGGCGATCGCAGCGAAGAACCCGAGGAAGGCCAGCTTGACCACGGTCAACGCGTCCCCCGCGAGAAGAGCGAAGGCGACCAGCGCAAGCGACAACCCGGCCGTGTCGCACTTCCCCGAGGCGTGGAGCCGGGTGTAGAAGTCGGGCAGACGCAGCACCCCGGTCACGGCGGCCAGGCAGAAGAAGAGGGACCCGGCGAGGAGGAGGGTGGCGACCACTTCGATCGCCGACAGGCCGAAGATCATGGCTCCCGTCCCGCCTCGAAATACTTGGCCAGCACCAGCATCGAGAGGAATCCGATCAGCCCGTAGGCGAGGGCGATGTCGATGAACATCTCCGGGCGCCCGGAGAGCTGGCCGACAACGACCAGCAGAATCAGGGTCTTCGTCCCCACGAGCGCAAGTCCGGAGATCCGGTCCCAGAGCGTGGGGCCCCGGAGCACGCGGACCAGCGCGCCGCCGACGGCGAGGAAGATCGCTCCGGCGAAAACGGTCAGGACGAGCTGCATCTCAGGGTGCGCCCTCCGAGGTCCCGGAAGGGGCCAGGCGCGCGTAGAGGCGGCGGACCCGCGCCGCCATGGCGCCGCCGTCCCCGGCGAGAGAGGCGGCCGCGTCCTTGTTCAGCGCGTGCACCACCATCGTGGTCTCGTCGCACTCCAGCGTCACCGTGCCCGGGGTGAGCGTGATGGAATGCGCGAGGGTGGCCCGCGCCAGCGGGTGCGGCAGCCGATCCGTGATCCGAACGGTTCCGGGGCGGATCGGGAGCCGCGGATCGAGAACCACGGTGGCCACCCTGAAGGCGGCGACGAAGATCTCCTTCAGCAGCCACGCGGCGTAGGCGGCAAGGTGGTGGAGACAGAGTGGGATCCGCACGAAGTGCGCGTTGGGGAGGGGAGTCGGCGCGGCGTGATGGAGGGGGACCACGGCCCAGGCGACAGCGATCGCGGAAGCGGCTCCGAGCCCCAGGTGAAACAGGTCGAACTTCTCCGAGAGAGCGATCCAGAAACAGAACAGGGGAACCGAGGCGATCAGCGCGGCCCGGCCCCGCCGGGGCGGGGAGTCCGTCCCGCCGCCGCTCACTGGTAGTAGTTGACGCCGATCACGATCTGCTGCGTGCGGTACGAGAAGCCGCCGGGCCACCAGAAACGGTATTCCAGCCGCGCCGACAGGTTGTCGAACACGTAGACCTCGATGCCCGCTCCGGCATGAGCGGTGATCGCGTACCGGGTCGTCCGCTGTGAGACTTCGCGGCCGATCGGCTGCCGGAAGCCGGTCACGAGCTGGTCGGCGCCATCCCCGTCGTCATCCCCGTCGACGTCCGGGACCTCGGCGTAGACGAAGTCCTCGCGGGTCTCGTCGCGGCGAACCACGCCGCCGCCGGCGAGCACGAACATCTGGAAGGGCTGCCGGCGCCCGACATGGTAGACAAGGGAACCGTCGAGGTGGTACCGGTTCGTCCGGAACTCGTAGAGCGCTTCCGCGATCACGTCTTCCACCGGTTCGTCCGTCGCGGTGTAGCGCCGGTTCGAGCGCCCGAAGAAGCCGCCCAGCTCGAGGCTGATGTTGTCGTTGGCCCGCAAGGCGGCGGAGCCGGCAAGCGCCGCGCCGCGCCCGAGGTCGAGGTCCTGGTGGGCAAGAAACTGGAGACCGATCCCCGCAAAGAGGCGAAGGCGCTGCTCCTGGGCAGCCGCCGGAGCAGCTTGCGCCACCGCCAGCACAAGGACGGCGGCCACGGCGCATCCGAGGCGACGCGCCCCGCGCCAAGTTCGCATCGACTTCCCGGTCGGCCCACCCGGAGAGACAGTTTCCGGCGCGGTCAAGAGGGCGCAAATGCTACTCCAAAGAGGCATGAACGCCGGCCACGACGGGAGGCGGAATGGTCCGCGGGGCTCGCGGCCCACGGACGGTCGGCCCGGCGCCGCGGTTGGCAGGAGACTGCCTGAGGGAGCGGCGGTGAGGCGTAGGCCGGCGAGGACGCCGGCGCTCCATGGGGGGCGCTCTCACCGGCGACTGCACCGGGAGCGCCGGCGTCCTCGCCGGCCACGACGGGAGGTGGCATGGTCGGTGGGCATCCCGACCCACGGACGGTCGGCCCGGCGCCGCGGTTGGCAGGAGCCTGCCTGCGGGGCCGGCGGTGCAGTGGTGGCCGGCGAGGACGCCGGCGCTCCATGGGGCGGCGCTCTCACCGGCGACTGCATCGGGAGCGCCGGCGTCCTCGCCGGCCACGACGGGAGGCGGCATGGTCGGTGGGCATCCCGACCCACGGACGGTCGGCCCGGCGCCGCTGTCGGTGGGAGACTGCCTGAGGGAGCGGCGGTGCGGCGGTGGCCGGCGAGGACGCCGGCGCTCCATGGGGCGGCGCTCTCACCGGCGACTGCATCGGGAGCGCCGGCGTCCTCGCCGGCCACGGGAGGCGGCATGGTCCGCGGGGCTCGCGGCCCACGGACGGTCGGCCCGGCGCCGCGGTTGGCAGGAGACTGCCTGAGGGGTCGGCGGTGCGGTGGTGGCCGGCGAGGACGCCGGCGCTCCATGGAGGGCGCTCTCACCGGCGACTGCATCGGGAGCGCCGGCGTCCTCGCCGGCCACGACGGGAGGTGGCATGGTCCGCGGGGCTCGCGGC
>JAAXGQ010000204.1 GCA_012271265.1 Vicinamibacteraceae bacterium | reverse complement strand
GTGAGGACACCGGCGCTCCATGGGTGCGGTGGCCGGCGAGGACGCCGGCGCTCCAGGGGACCTGCGGCCAGCCGGCGGCGGCGCAGGGGAACGACTCGGGCGGCGTCGCCTGGCGGGAGGTAGATCGTTCGCCCGTGGCGGGATGGGCCCGTTGCGGCCATGCAGAAGGGGCGGTCAGCGAGGGATGCGGCGGCCGGGGCTTCGGGAGGCCGTCGCGTCTGTTGGCCGGGGGTTGACGGCTTGGGTCTGCCTCAATCCGCGGCGAGGCGGTTGAAGGCGTCCATGGTCTCCTCGATCGCCGCCAGCCACTTGTCGGGCCGGTTCAGCGGAACGGCGAATCTCGGATATCCGCCGTGGACGAGGACGCGCCAAGTCCAACTCTTCCCGATCTTTCTCACCTGCGCGCCGGGAATCAGTCGAGCCACGGCTTCGAGATACCGCACCCCTACGTTGACGTCGCCGGCGCTCTCCGCGCTGTCGCAGATGTAGTTTGAGTTGAGGGTGCCGTCGGGGAAGAACGTCCCGAAATTGACCTTCCCTCCGTCCTCCCGATGCCAGTGGAGGATCAGTGATGCGCGGGACACCGTGACGACGAGCCCAAGGTCTTCGACGCCCGAAAGGAACTCCCGCACTCGGTCCGGAAGGGCCGGATCCAGCGTCCTGACCTCCCGGTAGAACTCGTCCTCGGTGATCCGGCGGCGGCGGGTCCGCTTGCTGGTCGCGGGCGTCGAAGGCTCCTCCACGACGACATTGGCATCCGCGCGCCGGACGATGGCGCGCTCGATCTCGACCGTTCGGGCAAGGACCCTGGGCTCCACGATGAGACCGCCCGGCGTGGCCTCCTTCGGGAGTTTGAAGATGGCCAGCTCGACGAGCCCCAACGTGAACTGGATGCCCGCGAACTGCCGCAAGTATTCGGCGATGCGCTCCACACCCTCACGGATGCCGTCTCCCACGACCACCAGCAGAAAGCGCCCATTGGCCAGGTTCCGGGTCACGTCGTCCACGAAGGTGGCTTCGTCGAGCTTCCCTTCGTCCTTCCGGACCAGATCGAACAAGGTGTCGTCGCTGCGCCGCGCGCTGCGGACCGCTTCATCCAGTTCGCGATAGGACCAGCGGCTGATCTCCTTGGCGTAGTCGAGAATCTGGGCGACGACTTCGCGGCGGGCCTGCGGGTTCCTCCACAGCTTGCACTCCACCAAGGTGAGCCTGCCCGAGTCGTTCACATAGGCGAGGTCCATCGGACCGGCCCCGGTTTCGAGTTCGCGGCAGAGGGTGATCGCGGGAGCGAAAGCTGGATCGATTTCCCCGATGGGAAGGATCTCCGGGGATCGGAAGAGGAGTCGCTGTAGCCAGTCTTCGTCGTAAGCGGCTCCGGTCCGGCCTGCGGCCAGCCGGCGGCGGCGCAGGGGAACGGCTCGGGCGGCGTCGTCTGGCGGGAGGTAGATCGTTCGCCCGTAGCGGGAAGGGCCCGTTGCGGCCATGCAGAAGGGGTGGTCAGCGGGGGATGCGCCGGCCGGGGGTCCAGGGGACGCCGGCGGCGTCGGCCTGGGCCTCGAGGCCGGCGAGCCGGGTCTCCACCAGGTTGACGAGCTCAGCGTTCGCCGGGCCGAGCTCTTCCCTCACGATCTCGGCCTGCCGTCGGTGCGTCGTCGTCGGATCGGCCATGGACCAGAAGGCGCCGACCACGCGCTGGATGCGCTGACGGATCCCGGGCAGCACCGCCTCGGCGCGCGCCTGCACGGTGTCGTCCCCAAGGAAGCGCACCCGCAGGTCCAGCAGGCCGGCCCGGATCGCCGATGCCTGCGAGCGCAGCTCGTCGCTCGCCCCGGCATCGTCGATCGCCTCCGCCAGCGCCTCCACGCGCTCGATGGATGCCTCCAGCGCGGAAACGGCCCCGAACACCTGTCGCTGAAGTCCACGGACCTCCTGCTGGAAGGCATGGCGGGCCTCCGTGTCGCCTTCCGGGACTCCCGCCCGCGCCAGCACTCGCGGGGTGAACGACTGCGGCTCGCCGAGGCGCGTCGTTCCGTTCTCGTCCCGCCGCACCAGTTCGGCGGTGTAGGTCCCGGGCATCACCAGCGGGCCGCCCCGTTCGCCGCCGCCGGCGTCCGGATAGCGGAGGTCCCAGGCGATCCGGTGGATCCCGCTGGTCTTTGGCGCCGGGAGGCGCCGGACGACCTCACTCTCCGCATCGCGGATCAGCACGAACACGGCGGGGTCCTCGGCGCGGTCCTCGGCCCGCAGCTCGTCCCACGAGGGGTAGGCCAACGGCTCCCCGGCCGCCGCTTGCGCCCGCTCGCGTTCCCGCCGCTGCTCGCGGAGGCCGCGGACGCTGTCCCTCAGGTAGTAGGTCACCACGGCGCCGAACGGCGGGTTCGGGGCGGTGTAGAACGCGGCGCCCCGCTGCGACTTGCCGCGGCCGCCCAGGGGGTTCGCCTCGATGTACATCCAGGGGTCCTTCACCGGGAAGATCGCGCCGTCGGCCGCCATCGTCTCCGCCGCCAGGTGGCGCAGCGGCGTGGTGTCGTCGAAGATGAAGAAGCTCCGTCCGAACGAAGCCAGGACCAGGTCGTTCTCGCGTTCCTGGATTTCGAGATCGCGGATCGCGATGGTCGGAAGGCCGCCCTTCAGCCGCACCCAGTGTTCGCCATCGTCCAGGCTGACGAAGAGGCCGAACTCGGTCCCGAGGAAGAGGAGCCCCTGCTGCTCGTGGTCTTCCACGATCGTCCAGGCGGGCTGGTCGTCCGGCAGATCGCCGGTGATGTCCATCCAGGTCACGCCCCGGTCGTCGCTCCGCACCACGTAGGGCTTGAAGTCGCCCTGCTTGTGGTTGTTGAAGACCGCGAAGACCGTGTTCTCCCGGTGCCGCGAGGTGTGGAGATCGGCGACGTAGGTGAACTCGGGGACGCCGGGGATCTCGTCCACGGCGCGCCATTCCGCCCCGCCGTCGTCGGTGATCTGGATGCGCCCGTCGTCCATGCCCGTGTAGATCAGCCCTTCGGCGAAGCGCGATTCGTCGAGCGCCACCATGTTGCCGTAGGTCGAGGTGGCGCGGTTCCGCCAGATGGCGTCCACGCTCCAGGTACGGCCCATCACCAGCCGCGTGTTGCGGTCGATCCCGCGGGTGAGGTCATCGCTCACCGGCGTCCAGGTGTTCGCTCCGTCGTCGCTCCGGTAAAGGCGGTTCGCGCCGAAGTAGATGCGCTTGTTGTCGTGCGGCGAGATGACGAGCGGCGAGTCCCAGTTCCACTTCAGCGGCGGATCGTCGGGTTCCGGCTGGGGCTGGATCTCCGTCCGCTCCCCGGTGCGGTGGTCGAAGCGGACGATCCCGGCGTACTGGTACTGGGCGTACACGATGTTGGGATCCTCGGGATCCACCCGCGCCTGGAAGCCGTCGCCGCCCAGGACATCCACCCAGTCGCTGTTCAGGATGCCGTGCACGTTCACCGTGCGCGACGGGCCGGCCATTGTGGCGTTGTCCTGGGTGCCGCCATAGACGCGGTAGAACGGAAAGGCGTTGTCGATCCCGACCCGGTAGTACTGCGTGAGCGCCTGGTTCGCGTGGTACTTCCAGTTCTTGCCGAGGTCCCAGGTCTCGTAGAGGCCCCCGTCGGTGCTCAACATCAGGTAGTTCGGGTCGTCGGGGTCGAAATTGAGGTCGTGGTGGTCCACATGGATCCACTCCATCTCGATCCGCCGCCAGGTCCGGCCGTCGTCGTCGGAGACGTGGCTGTAGGTGTCCATGGAGTAGAGCCGGCCGGGCCGGTGGGGATCCGCGAAGATCTCCATGTAGTACTGCGGATCGGTGACGAAGTAGTCGCTGCGCTTTTCCCAGCTCTCGCCCCGGTCGGTGGAGGCGTAGAAGCCGTAGCCGCCGTCGGTCGCCGCGATCTGCGCGTAGACCACGTCGGAGTCATGGGGAGAGATCGCCAGCCCGATGCGGCCGATGTCCTGCCGCGGCGCCGTCGGCAGTCCCCTGGTGAGCTGCCGCCAGGTGGCGCCGCCGTCCTCGGTCTTGTGGAGCCCGCCCTCGGGCCCGCCCGCGATCTGGACGCCGGTGTGCCGCCGGCGCTGCCAGGCCGCGGCGTACAGGGTGTCCGGATTCTCCGGGTCGAGGACCACGTCGGTCACCCCGGTGTCCTCGGAGATGTACAGAATCCGTTCCCAGGTGGCGCCGCCGTCGGTGGTCTTGTAGAGGCCCCGGTCCCCCCCGGCGCGCCAGAGCGGGCCCTGCGCGGCGACGTAGACGGTGTCGCTGTCCCGGGGATCCAGCACGATCTTGCCGATGTGTTCCGATTCGTCGAGCCCCATGTGTTCGAACGACCCGCCGGCGTCCCGGCTCCGGTAGACCCCGTTTCCGTAGGGGACCGAGCGCTGGCCGTTGTTTTCGCCCGTCCCCAGCCACACGACGTTCGAGTTGGAGGGGTCCACGACCACCGTCGAGGTGGAGTAGACCGGGTAGTTCTCGAAGATCGGCTCCCACGTCGTGCCCCGGTTCGTGGTCTTGAAGGCATTGCCCGAAGCGACCGCCATGTACCAGGTGGAACTGTCGTTCGGGTCGATCGCCACGTCGGCGATCCGGCCGGACCGCGACGCCGGCCCGATGGCCCGCAGCTTCAACCCGGACAGCAGCTCTTCGGTGACGGCCGGCGCTTCCGCGTCCTGGGCCAGAGTGAACGCCGGCAGCAGCAGGGCGGCCAACAGGCAGGGAACTCGCTTCATGATGCCTCCTTTCCGTAGCGTACCGTTGCGCGCCCTCGCACACCTCCCGGAGAAAGCGTGACTTCTGTTCGGCACGGAGACCCGTTCGTGTTCGCATCCAACGGCCAGGCCCGGTGGAGGCCCCCGGTCCGACTCGGAATCGTCGCGGCTCTGGTTCTGGCCGGCGCCGTGGCGCCACCCGGCGTCCGCCCCGCCCACGCCCATCCGCTGGCGTTCACCGAAGTGACGCTCACGCTCAGGGACGACGGCAGGTTCGAGGCGAACCTGATCTGCGACCTCGACGCCCTGGCGCTCGGGGCGCCCATGGATACCGATGACGCCGAGCTGGCGGCGTTGATCGCGAGCCTCCCGCCGCATGAATTCGCGGCGCGCGTCGCCGGCCTGGAGCGCCTGTTCGAGCGACGGGTGCGCGTCCGGTTCGACGGCCAGCCCACGCCGTTCGAGGTCTCGTTTCCCGACCACGGCACGCCCCGCGCGACGGACGCCGAGATTCCCACGGTGCTCGGCCTGACGGCGCGCCTCACCGGAGCTATTCCCGAGGACGCCTCCACGGCGGGCTTTTTCGCTTCGCGGGCGTTCGGACAGGTCCACATGACGATCTCCCACCCCCGGCGCGGGGTGGAGGTTCGGTCCGTCCTCGAACCCGGGTCCCGGAGCGACCCGCTCGACCTGACCGGCCCGGTCGCGCCAACGGGCCGGCTGGAGGTGGCGTGGACCTACCTGCGGCTCGGTTTCCTCCACATCGTGCCGGAGGGCGTGGATCACATCCTGTTCGTGCTGGGCCTCTTCCTGCTCAGCGCGCAGCTCCGGCCTCTGGTATGGCAGGTGACGGCGTTCACGGTGGCGCACGCCGCCACGCTGACCCTGGCCGCGGCCGGCGTCGTTTCTCTCGCTCCGGGCCTGGTCGAGCCGCTCATCGCGCTCTCGGTCGCCTACGTCGCCGCCGAGAACATCCTGACCGATCGTCTGACCCGCTGGCGGCCCCTCCTCGTCTTCGGCTTCGGCCTGCTGCATGGGCTGGGCTTCGCCGGGGTTCTCGGCGATCTGGGGCTGCCGGAGCACGAGCGTCTCCTGGCGCTGGTGACGTTCAATGCCGGCATCGAGGTGGGACAGCTTGCGGTCATCGGGGCCGCAGCCGGATCGCTCGGCTGGTTCCGCTCGAAGCCGTGGTACCGGCGCCGGCTCACCGTGCCCATCTCCGCGGTCATCGGGCTGGTCGGGATGGCCTGGGCCATCGAGCGGGCCTTCTTCGGGTCGTGACGCATCGGTGCCCTTCGCCGAGGCAGACGGCCTCGCGCCGGCAGGGTCCGAAGCGCATCGGGCGCTAAAATTCCGCCTTGACGCACGGAACACACCTCATCTCAGACCTGCCCATGACGAAAGGGACTCTCGGCGTCACCGCAGGGGTGACGCTTCTGGTGGCGCTGCTTCTGCTGCCGTTCGGAAGCGCGGCGGCCCAGGACTGGCCGAGCTGGCGCGGCCCGATGCAGAACGGCGTCTCGGACCAGACCGGCCTCGTTTCGAGCTGGTCGGTGGACGGCGAGAACCTCATCTGGTTCCAGGAGTACATCGGCCGCTCGACCCCCGCCGTGTTTGACGGGCGCGTCTGCGCCAACGGCCGGACCGGGGACGGGGTGGCCAAAAAGGAGATCGTCACCTGCTGGAACGCGGAAGATGGCACGAGGCTCTGGGAACACACTTTCAGCGTCTTCAACACGACGGTCCCCTACAACCGGGTGGGCTGGGGCAGCGTCACCGGCGACCCGGAGACCGGCCTCCTCTACGCCCTGAACGTGGACGGCCACCTGCACGCCTTCGATCGTGACGGCGGCATCGTGTGGAGCTGGCGGCTCGGCGAGGACCTCGGTCGCGCCTCCGGTTACGGCGGGCGGACTTCGACGCCGATCCTCGACGAGGACCGCCTGGTGCTCAGCGTGATCGGTTCGGCCTGGGGGGACCTGGGCGGGCCGCCGCGGCACCGCTACGCGGCGTTCGACAAGGCGACCGGAGACGTTCTCTGGGTCGCGACGCCGGGCGGGCAGCCGGCCGACCTGAATACGCAATCGGTTCCCATCGTGGCCGTCGTGGGCGGTCAGCGGCTTCTCATCGACGGGAACGCCGACGGCCGGATCTACGCGCTCCAGGCTCGCACCGGCAGGAAGGTCTGGGAGTTCCACCTCAGCCAGCGCGGCATCAACGTCTCGCCGGTGATCGCCGGCGACACCGTCTACATCGCCCACAGCGAAGAAAACCTGGACGAGGGAACCATGGGGCGGGTCGTGGCGATCGACGCGACCGGCCGTGGCGACATCACCGCGACCGGCGAGAAGTGGCGCATCAACGAACTCGCGGTCGGGTTCTCCTCGCCGGCCATCCACGACGGCCGGCTCTACGTCATCGACAACTCCGCGAACCTCTCGGCCATCGACGTCGCCGGCGGAACCGTTCTCTGGGAGCACAGCGTCGGGACCGTCGGCAAGTCGTCGCCGGTTTGGGCCGACGGCAGGCTCTACGTCACCGAAGTCAACGGCAACGTGCACATCCTGGAGCCCGGCCCCGATGGCGTCACCGAACTCGACAGCGAGGATCTCGAGGTAGAGGGCGGCCGCGAGGCGGAGATCTACGGTTCGTTCGCCCCGGCGTACGGGCGGCTTTACCTCACGGCGGAGTCCGGCGTCTACGCCATCGGGGATCCGGAGGCGTCCTTCGAACCGGCGCCGGCGGCGAGCCCTGACCTGGGGCCGGAGAGCGCGCCGACGGGGACGGTGGCGAACCTGCAGGTGGTTCCCGCCGAGGTGATCGCGGCCGCCGGCGAGACGATCGACTTCCGGCTGCTCGCCTTCGACGCGAACGGGCAGCCAGCCGGGGAAGCGAGCGCTTCCTGGACGCTGGAGGGTCTGGCCGGCTCCAGTCTTGGCGGGAGCGGCGAGTTTCAGGCGTCCCCCGAGGCTGCCAACCAGGCGGGCCGGGTCATCGCGACGGCCGGCGATGGTTCGGCCGCCGCGCGTGTGCGCATCTTCTCGCCGCTGCCCTGGACCGAGGACTTCGAGAGCGGGCGCCCGGGGCACTGGATCGGCGGGGGCGGAAGCCTGGCCGTGGTGGAGGAAGAAGGCCGGAAACTCTTCCGGAAAGGACCGTCGCGCACCGGAATCCACCGCCACGCGATCTACATCGGCCCGTCCACTCTGTCCAACTACACGGTGCAGGCTGACGTGATGTCGACCGAGAGGGGGCGGCGACGTCCCGACATCGGGCTCATCAACAGCGGCTACACCATGGACCTGCAGGGCAACCACCAGCGGATCGAGGTTCGTTCGTGGGCCGCCGAGCTGCGGATGGCCGAGCGGTTCCCCTTTGCGTGGGACCCCGATTCCTGGTACCGGCTGAAGCTCCGGGTGGACATCGAAGCCGACCGGGCGCTCATCCGGGGCAAGGCCTGGCCACGCGGCGAGGCCGAGCCCGCTGAGTGGACGGTGACCGTGGAGGACCCGGAGCCGGTGCGGCAGGGGAGCCCCGGCCTGATCGGCTACTCGCCGATCGACATCTACTACGACAACGTGCAGGTGACGGAGAACCCGAGCTCATGAAGACACGACAGGCGCTGATTCTCGGAGCGCTGGCGGCTGCCCCGGTCGCCGCTTCGGCCCAGGACATCGCGATGTTCGGCAACACGCCGTCCCGCAACATGGTGTCCGACGAGACGGGCGTCGTCAGCGAGTGGGACATCCGCAGCGGCCGGAACGTGCTCTGGTCGCAGCCGGTCGGTTCGCAGGCCTACGGCGGCCCGGTGGTCGCGAACGGCCGGGTCTACATCGGCACGAACAACGAGGGGCGCCGCGACCCGGCCATCGAGGGTGACCGGGGCGTCGTGATGGCGTTCGCCGCGGACACCGGCGCTTTCCTGTGGCAGATGGTCCATCCCAAGCTCTCCTCGGGCCGGGTCAACGACTGGCCGCTCCAGGGAGTCTGCTCCACCGCGTTCATCGAGGGCGACCGCATCTACTACGTGTCCAACGAGGCCCACATCGTCTGTCTGGACGCGTTCGGTTTCTCCAACGGCAACGACGGGCCCTTCACGGACGAGGAGGACACCGGCGAGATTGCCGGAGACATCATCTGGTCCTACGACATGATCGCCGAGCTGGATGTCTTTCCGCACAACCTCGCCACCGGGTCGCCGCTCATCGTGGGGGATGTCCTCTACACGGTGACGAGCAACGGCGTCGACGAGGGCCATGTCAACGTCCCGTCCCCGTTCTCGCCGGACTTCATCGCTCTCGACAAGAACACCGGCGAACTGTTGTGGGAGAGCCGCCCTGTCGGCGAGAACATCCTGCACGGCGCCTGGACAAACCCGGCCTACGGGGTAATCGGCGGCCGGGCGCAGGTCGTCTTCCCGGGTGGCAACGGGGTCGTCTACGGCCTCGACGCCGCGACCGGCGAGGTCATCTGGGAGTTCGACTGCAACCCGAAAGACTCGGAGTGGATCCTCGGCGGCCGCGGGACGCGGAACAACATCCTCTCGACGCCGGTCATCTACAACGACAAGGTCTACATCGGCGTCGGCCAGGACCCGGAGCACGGCGAGGCGCCGGGCCACTTCTGGGTGATCGATGCGACCGGAACCGGCGACGTCACCGATACGCATGCCGTGTGGCGCCGAGGTGGCGAGGAGTTCTACCGGACCATGTCCACCGCGGCCATCGCCGACGGCGTGCTCTACATCTCCAGCCTTTCGGGTTACCTGCACGCGCTCGACCCGGACACCGGGGAGGAGTTCTGGACCTACGACACGTTCGCGGCGGTGTGGGGCTCTCCCTTCGTGGTGGACGGCAAGGTCTTCCTCGGTGACGAGGACGGGGACGTCGTGGTGCTGCGGGCCGGCAGGGAGCTGGAGGTCCTCGGGGAGTACAACCTGGGGGCCTCCGTCTACTGCACCCCGGTGGTCAAGGACGGCGTCCTCTACATCCTCACGCGGAACCGGATCTGGGCCTTCCAGGAAGGCGCGCAGTCCGAGCCCACCTGATCCGGCCCCGGCGCCGGCTGATCCAGCGTTCCCGGCGTCCCGTCACCTCGGGGCGTGCGATGCATAGCCAGTGAGAGCGTCGGCGCGATGGAGGTCCGGCGTCCTCGCCGGCCTGCGCCGCACCGCAGGCCCTTGCCCACCGAGCCGACGGACCGTGGGCCGGAAGACCCACGCACCATGCCCGCCTCCGGCAGTGGCCGGCGAGGACGCCGGCGCTCTAGGTGGGCGGTGGCCGGTGAGGACACCGGCGCTCCAGAACTGCGCGCCTTGACGTATCGACCGCCGCCCTGGACACCGGCTCGACGCTGGCCCCGCCGGCCTCAATCCGGCGCTCCCGCCCTCCACACCGCTCCCGACAAAGCGGACATTTTCAGTTGACATTGACACCCCCACGCCGCTGCATGGAGCGCCGGCGTCCTCGCCGTCCCGCGCTGCCGCATGGAGCGCCGGCCCCATGGAGCGCCGGCGTCCTCGCCGGCCTGCGCCGCACCGCAGGTCCTTGCCGACCGAGCCGACGGACCGTGGGCCGGAAGACCCACGCACCATGCCCGCCTCCGGCGGTGGCCGG
>JAAXGQ010000203.1 GCA_012271265.1 Vicinamibacteraceae bacterium | reverse complement strand
GCCCTCGTCGGCCCGCACCGCTGCATGGAGCGCCGGCCCCACTGGAGCGCCGGCGTCCTCGCCGGCCTGTGCCGCACCGCAGGTCCTTGCCGACCGAGCCGACGGACCGTGGGCCGGAAGACCCACGCACCATGCCCGCCTCCGGCGGTGGCCGGCGAGGACGCCGGCGCTCCAGGTGGGCGGTGGCCGGTGAGGACACCGGCGCTCCAGAACTGCGCGCCTTGACGTATCGACCGCCGGCCTGGACGCGGGCTCGACGCTGGCCCCGCCGGCCTCAATCCGGCGCTCCCGCTCTCCACACCGCTCCCCACAAAGCGGACATTTTCTGTTGACATTGACACCCCCGCGCCGCCGCATGGAGGTCCGGCGCCCTCGTCGGCCCGCACCGCTGCATGGAGCGCCGGCCCCACTGGAGCGCCGGCGTCCTCGCCGGCCTGTGCCGCACCGCAGGCCCTTGCCGACCGAGCCGACGGACCGTGGGCCGGAAGACCCACGCACCATGCCCGCCTCCGGCGGTGGCCGGCGAGGACGCCGGCGCTCCAGGTAGGCGGTGGCCGGCGAGGACGCCGGCGCTCCAGAACTGCGCGCCCTGACGTATCGACCGCCGCCTTGGACACGGGCTCGACGCTGGCCCCGCCGGCCTCAATCCGGCGCTCCCGCTCTCCACACCGCTCCCCACAAAGCGGATATTTTCGGTTGACATTGACACCCCCGCGCCGATGCATGGAGCGCCGGCGTCCTCGCCGGCCCGCGCCGCATTCTCGGTCCCTCAGGCTGTTAGGCAGTCTCGTGCCGACGGCGCCGCCGTACGTACCGATGGACCGTGGGCCGGGAGGCCCACGTACGATGGCCGCCTGCGGGCGGTGGCCGGCGAGGACGCCGGCGCTCCATGGTGGTGGCCGGCGAGAACGCCGGCGCTCCATGGGGGTGGTGGCCAGTGAGGACAGCGGCGTTCCAGCTCCAGGCGGGCGGGAGACAGGCGAGGTGGCGGAGGGCGTGCCGGGCGGCGGCTGTTCGGCGCCCGTTGCCGGCACGGCGTCCCCAGAGCAGGGCTGGTACCTTCGCCGGCCGTTCTTCCGTCTTTGATTCGAGGAGCCTCACCATGCTCAGGACCGCGTCCCTCGTCGCCCTCGCCGGCCTGCTCAGCGTCCCTGCCGCTCGGGCGGGACAGGCCGCTTTCCAGCCGATGGACGTCTTCGAACTCGAGTTCGCCGCGGACCCGCAGATCGCGCCGGACGGCCGGCGCGTGGTCTACGTCCGCACCTCGATGGACATCATGACCGACCGCCAGCGGACCGACCTCTGGATCGTGAACGCCGACGGTTCCGGTCACCGGCGGCTAGGCGCCGGCGCCGGACCGCGCTGGTCGCCGGATGGGACCCGGATCGCCTACGTGGCGGACGGCCAGATTCACCTGCGCTGGATGGACACCGGCGAGACAGCCGTCCTCACCCAGCTCCTCGAATCGCCGAGCGGGCTTCGCTGGTCGCCCGACGGTGAGCGGATCGCCTTCAACATGCTGGTTCCCTACCCGCCGCCCCAACTCGTGGCGCCGCCGAAGCCGCCTCCCGGGGCGGAGTGGGCCGACCCGCCGATCATGGAGGACCGCTTCAAGAGCAAGCAGGACGGGGTTGGGTATCTCGACTTCGGCTTCAACCACATCTTCGTGCTGTCGGTGGAAGGCGGCACTCCGTCTCAGGTGACCTCCGGGGACTTCCAGCACGCCAGTCCCGCCGCCTGGACCCCGGATGGCGCGCACCTCGTCTTCGCCTCGAACCGGAACCGGAACTGGGAGCGCGACTACCGCAACTCGGAGCTCTACATCGCGCCCGTCGCGGGCGGGGAGATCCGGGCACTGACCGACCGGCACGGCCCCGACGTCAGCCCGGCCGTCTCTCCGGACGGGACGCAGATCGCGTTCGTGAGCAACGAGGACCGCCTCCGGACCTACCAGGTGCGCCAGCTCGCGGTGATGAACATCGACGGG
>JAAXGQ010000202.1 GCA_012271265.1 Vicinamibacteraceae bacterium | reverse complement strand
CGACACGATGCCGATCACCCAGCCGGAGGCCTGGATGTTCCCGCCCTTCGACGGCGAGTTCACCGAGTTCGGCCCGTTCCAGAAGGTGATGATCGGGCGCGGAGCGACGAACTCCAAGGGCCCCCAGATGACGATGTGGAACGCGATGCATGCCATCTACGAAGTGACCGGCTCGATGCCGGTGAACCTGATCTTCATCGCCGAGGGCGATGAGGAGCGGATGTCCATCGGCCTGCGGCAGTTCGTCCGGGAGAACCCCGATCTGTTCGCCCACGCCGACGCCATGTACCGGACCGGGCGGCAGTCCCGCAGCGGCGCCACCGGCTACTCGGGCGGCTCCGAAGGCTGCGTCTACATCGAGCTGACCACCAGCGGAGCGAGCTGGGGCCGGGGGCCGGTGGCCTCGAACATCCACGGCGCCCACAAGCGGTCCACCGACGCGCCGGCGCTCCGCCACATCAAGATGCTGAACACCCTGATCTCCGACGATGGGAATGACGTCCTGGTCCCCGGGTTCTACGAGGGCGCCGACCCGCTCTCGCCGGCGGAGGAAGCGATGTTCGAACGGGCCTCCGCAAACATCGACATGGCGATCGCCGCCGAGAACATCGGGGTGGCCCGGTTCATGACCGACGATCCGATGCAGCACCTGAAGAACGCCCGCTACGGCATCTCCTTCAACATGGACGGCGTCTGGGCCGGCAACATGTATCCCGGCGGCGCCGGGGCGATCCTGCCGAACCGGATCACCTCGAAGCACAACATGCGCTACGTCCCGAGCATGGACGGGCTGGAGATGGTCCAGAAGATCCGCGACTACCTCGACGAGCAGGGCTACGAGGACGTCGAGATGACGATCATCGGCGACGTGCCCTGGTCCAAGGCCCGCTTCGACGACGAGCTGTCCGAGGCCGCGGCGCGGATGTTCGACATCTTCGGCGTGCGCTACAGCGATCCGATCGCCGAAGACTCCATCCTCGGCGGCGGCTACTGGCCGGCCTATCTCTTCAGCGGCCGCGACGGGGAGCTTCCCGGCGGCACCGATCTCGCGATGCCCATCGTGGGCGCGGCGCTGGGTCACGGCGGCGGCGCCCATGCGGCGAACGAGTTCTGGGTGATCGAGGGCGCCGGCGAGGTCTACGGAATGCTCGGCGCCGAGAAGTCGGTCGCGACCGTCCTCTACGCCTACGCCGGTCTCCTCCCCGACGCTCCCACCGAAACGAACGACTGACGGCCAGGATCGGGGGGAGTTGAATTGATTACCAGACATATGTCTGGTATGGTCTTCCCGTGCCAAGGACGCCGCCGGGGCAGACTCGGGACCGGATCTACCGGTTCGTAAGGGATCGACTCCTCGGGGGAGACGCGCCCTCCCTCCGGGAGATCCGGGACCACTTCGGATTCCGCGCCGTCGAGACGGTCCGGGCCCATCTCGCCGTTCTGGTGGCGGAGGGGAGGCTGGATCGGCAGCCGGGAAAGGCCCGGGGCTACCGGCTTCCTGCCGGCGCAGTGCCCCGTCAGGGGCTGGCGCCGATCGTCGGAACCGTTGCCGCCGGCGGATTCGAGGAGGCGATCGGGAATCCTGAGGGAGAGATTCCGATCGGGATTCCACCGTCACGGTCGGCCTCGGACTACTTCGCGCTCCGAGTGCGCGGCGAGAGCATGACCGGCGCCGGCATCTTTCCCGGAGACACCGTCGTGATCGATCGTCGGGCCCGGCCCCGTTCCGGACAGATCGTGGTCGCGCTGGTCGAGGGCGAGGTGCTCGAGACGGAGGCCACGGTGAAGCGCCTCGTGCTGACGGCGGACGCCGTGGAGCTTCACCCGGAAAACCCGGCCTACCCGGTGCTTCGTCCGGCTGCGGACTCCTGCCGGATTCTGGGGCCGGTCGTGGAGTTGCGCCGCCGCTTCCGGTGATGTCGTCCGCTTCCGCCATGTCCCGGCCGTTCGAGCAGGGCGTTTCCGGCGCCTCGGCTCTGTCCGCCTGCCGGCTTTCCCGCTTTGCCGGCAGCCTGGTCGAGATCTCCGGGTCCGGCGCTTCGGGGACGCTTTCCACCGCGATGGCCCTCGTCGCCGAGGCCCAGCGACGGGAAGGCGAAGTCGGTCTGACGGCCTGGGTGGCGTCGACCCGCAGTCTCTTCTTCCCTCCGGATGCGGTAAGGACGGGCGTTTGCCTGGACCGGCTGATCCTGCTCCGGCTATCCGCCCCAGCCGCCCAGATCGGAGCGGCCACCCGGCTCATGCAGTCCGGCGCCTTCGGGCTGGTGGTCGTGGACCTCGCCGGCGCTCCCCGTTCCGCCCCTGCCCTTGCCGGGGTCTCCCGGCTGGCGGGGCTGACGCGCCGCCACCGGAGCGCTCTCGTGGTGCTCACGGAAAAGACGGCGGCCGCTCCATCGTTCGACCCCCGGGTGATGCAGCGGATCGACGCGAGCCGCCGGGGAAACCGCATCGTTGTCACGGTCGTGAAGGACAAGGGGGCGGCGGGAGCGTTGCGCCGCCGTCCCCTGCCCCCCGGCTCCCGGTTCGGGAGGGAATATCGTGAACCGGCTGGCATGTGTTGATGTTCCGGCCCTGCCCCTCCAGATCCTGCTGCGTCGCCATCCGGGCTGGAGAGGGCAGCCGGCCGCCTTCGTAGCCGACGACCGGGTCCAGGCCCGGGTCCGCTTCGTGAACCGCGAGGCGCGCCGGCGCGGCGTGCGTCGGGGGATGAAGCAGGTCGCCGCGGTCGCCTGCTGCCCGGACCTGCGGATCGGCCATCTCCCGCCGTCCGAGATCGGGGAGGAAGTCGGCCGGCTCGCCGAACGCCTTCACCGCTGGAGTCCTCAGGTCGAGACGGCCCGGCCGGAGGGATGCGGCGGCGCTTACGCCTTCTGGCTGCGCGCCTCCGGGCTCTCCACTCTGTTCGGCTCGCTTTCGTGCTGGAGCGTTGCGCTGCGCGAGGACCTGAAGCAGCGCGGCATGCTCGTCTCGGTCACCGTGGGATTCACCCGCTTCGGCGCCTTTGCCGGGGCGCGGTCCATCTTCGGCCAGCAGGTCTTTCCCGATCCGGCCTCCGAGAAGCGGTCCACTGCTGCGGCGCCGCTTCGCCGTTTCGAGCTGCCCGAGAAGGTCCTGGCCGCGCTGGAAAAGCTCGGCATCCGCACCCTGCAGGACCTGCTGCGGCTCTCCGCACGCGGACTGGGCCGGCGCTTCGGACCTGAAGCGGCCGCGCTCTACCGCCTCGCCTCGGGGGAGAACGATGCCGTGGCCTTCCGCGCCGCGCCGCCGGAGACGCCGTTCGAGCAGCGCGTGGACTTCGAGCCGGCGGAACGCGACCGGGAACGGCTTCTCCGGCATGGTCAGGAGCTGCTGGGACGCCTTCTCGATCAGCTTCGGGAGAGGGCTCTGGCCCTCGTCGAGCTCACCTACGAACTCCACCCGGAGAGCGGCGGACCACTGACCGGAGAGGTGCGCCCGGCCCTGCCCACGACCGACGTCGGGCGGCTGCTGGCGCTGCTCCGCCTGCGGCTGGAGGCCGACCTGCGGGCCGCCGGCGGGGGCCCCACCAACCGTTTTCGCGAACCACGGCCGGCCGGCCGGTTCACCGTCTTCATCCTCCGCGCCCGGGGCGGACGCCAGGTCACCGAGCCGACCGATCTTTTCGGCGGCGCCTCGCCCCGCGACCCGAAGAAGGCGTCCGAAGCGCTGGCCCGGATCCAGGCGGAATTCGGGGAGGGGGAGCTGGTTCGGCTGGAGATCCGGGAGGGCCATCTGCCCCGGAGCCGCTACCGCTGCCGTCCGATCCAGCCCCGGAAGGCGGTCGGAGGGCGGCGGGCGTCTTTCATCGGCGCCGACCGGCCCACCATGGTGCGCCGCATCTACGACCAGCCGCTCGCGCTCCCCCACCGGAGTGGTGGCGAGCCGGACGGCTGGCTGCTCCGAGGCATCGAGCACGGCCCGGTCGAGACCTTTACCGGCCCGTACAGAATCGCCGGAGGCTGGTGGCGGTCTCCTTCCGGACGATCGCTCTCGCGCGACTACTTCTTTGTCCGTCTCCGACGCGGGGACGTCTGCTGGGTCTTCTTCGATCGCGAGCGGCGCTCCTGGTTCCTCGAGGGCCGCGTCGAATAGACGCTCCCGCTGCCGCCCGCCGGTGTACTTCCCGCTCTACTGCAAGAGCAACGCCTCCTTTCTGGAAGGAGCCAGCCACCCCGAGGAACTGGTCGAGGAGGCGCACGCGATCGGCCTCCCCGGGATCGCGCTCACCGACCGGAACGGCCTTTACGGCGTGGTCAAGGCGCACGCGGCGGCCCGGGAGCGGGGGCTTCGGCTGGTGATCGGGGCGGAAGTCCGGGTCGCCGCCGAAGCCGACCGAGGCGCGGCGCCGGGAAAGATCGTCCTGCTGGCCCGGGATCCGACCGGCTACCGGAATCTCTGCCGCCTGCTGACCCGGAGTCTCCTGCGAGGGGGGCCTCCGGCGCCGCGGAAGGGCGCCACCGGCGTTCTCGCCGACGAACTCGCCGTTCACGCCGGAGGCCTCCATGCCCTTTGGGACGGCCGGGACCGGCGCGCGGATCTCCTGCCCCTGCTGACGGAGGCGTTTCCCGACCGCTGCCATCTTCTGCTCACCCGCCACCGGAGCGCCGCCGACGTTCCGCTCGAACTCCAGCTCCGGGTCTGGGCGCGGCAGCACGGCCTTCCGGTCGCCGCGGGGACCGAAGTCCTCTACCACCGCCCCGGCCGGCGCCAGCTGCAGGACGTTCTCACCGCGATCCGGCGCCGGCTGCCGCTCGCCGGCGCCGGCCGCCAGCTGCGGCCGAACGGGGAGCACGCCTTGCTCTCTCCGGTGCTTTTTCAGGATCTCTTCGCCGACGACCCGGCTGCGGTGGCCCGGACCCTGGAAATCGCCGACGACTGCCGGTTCTCGCTCGCCGACCTGCGTTTTCGCTATCCGGCCGAGGCGGACGGAGGGGAGCCTTCGACCGAGCTCCGGGAGGCAACGTTTCGGGGGGCCGCGAAGCGCTATCCGGGGGGGACGCCAGCCGAGGTCGTCCGGCAACTGGAGAAGGAACTGGCCCTGATCGACGAGCTCGATTACGGCGGCTATTTCCTGACCATGCTCGCCATTGTGCGGTTTTGTCGAGAGAAGGACATCCTCTGCCAGGGACGGGGCTCGGCAGCGAACTCGGCGGTCTGTTACTGCCTCGGTATCACTGCGGTGGATCCGGTGCGGATGGGGCTGCTCTTCGAGCGGTTTCTGTCACGCGAGCGCGCCGAGCCGCCGGACATCGACCTCGACATCATGCATTCCCGACGCGAAGAGGTCATCCAGTTCGTTTACCGGAAGTACGGCGAGGGGCGCGCCGCGATGGTGGCGAACACCGTCTGCTACCGCACCCGATCGGCGGTGCGCGACGTGGGCAAGGCGCTCGGATTCGGCGAACGGGCGGTGGACCGGCTGGCTCGCTGCTTCTCTTCTCATGAAGCGCTCGACCCGGAGCGGGTCCGGGCGGCGGGATGGTCTCCCGATCATCCGGCGGTCGGCCATCTCATCCGCCTGGTCGTGGAGATCCAGGGATTTCCCCGCCACCTCTCCATCCACCCCGGGGGCTTTCTGCTGGGAGAGCGGCCGATCTCCGAAATCGTGCCGGTGGAGAACGCGGCGATGGAGGGGCGCACGGTCGTCCAGTGGAACAAGGACGACATCGAGGAGCTGGGGCTGTTCAAGGTGGATCTCCTGGGGCTTGGCGCCCTGACCCAGCTCGACCTCTGCTTCCGGCTGCTTCGGGAGTCCCGGGGGCTCGATCTCTCGATGCCCGCCATCCCGCCGGACGACCCGGCGACCTTCACCATGATCCGGAAAGCGGAGACGGTGGGAGTGTTCCAGATCGAGAGCCGGGCGCAGATGGCCATGCTGCCCCGGCTGCTTCCCGAGAACTACTACGACCTGGTCATCCAGGTGAGCATCGTCCGTCCCGGGCCGATCGCCGGAGGCATGGTCCATCCCTATCTGCGCCGGCGGCGGGGCGAAGAGCCGGTGGACTTTCCCCACCCGCTGCTTCGTCCGGTCCTGGAGCGCACCCTGGGAGTGCCGCTCTTTCAGGAACAGGTCATGCGGCTGGCGGTGGTTGCCGCCGACTACACCCCTGGCGAGGCCGACCAGTTGCGGCGGGACATGGCCGCCTGGCGGCGGACCGGACGGATGGAACGCCACCGGGCCCGGCTGCTCACCCGAATGGGACGGAAGGGAATTCCCGCCGAATTCGCGGAACGGGTTTTCGAACAGATCCGGGGCTTCGGGGAATACGGGTTTCCCGAGAGCCACGCGGCGAGTTTCGCCCTGATCAGTTACGCCGGGTCCTATCTGCTCCGTCACTACCCGGCGGAGTTCGTCTGTGCGCTGCTGAACGCCCAGCCGATGGGTTTTTATTCGCCGGCAACGATCCTGCAGGACGCCCGCCGCCGTGGCGTGCGCTTCTTCCCGGTCGATGTGAGGGTCAGCGAATGGGACTGCTCGCTCGAGGGCCGCGTTGCCGAGGGAAGTGGAGAGCGGCCGCCGATTCGCATGGGGCTGCGCTACGTCAAGGGGCTCGGCGCCGCGGATGGAGAACGGATTCTTGCGGCGCGACGGAAGGCTCCATTCGCCTCGATCGCCGATTTCGGCCGGCGGACGGGGCTCCGGAAAAAGGCGCTCGTGGCGCTCGCCGAGGCCGACGGGTTCCGGAGCCTGGGAGTCGGCAACCGCCGGGGAGCGGTCTGGGAGGCGCTCGGCGCCGGTGCTCGGGGAGAGTCCCGGTCAGCTGGGTCCGGGACGTTGAGAGAACCGCTCCTACGCGAGGAAACGCCCACCTTCGCGTCGCTCGGCGACTTCCGGTCCATTGTCTGGGATCATCAGGCGACCGGCCACAGCACCCGGGGCCATCCGCTCGAGCCCCTCCGGTCCCGTTTCGACGCGGCCGGGCTGCCCACTGCCAGGGCGGTGGCGGCGATGCCGAACCGGCGCCGGGTGCGTTACGCCGGGATGGTGATCTGCCGCCAGCGGCCGGGCACCGCGTCGGGAGTCGTCTTCATGACTCTCGAGGACGAGACCGGCTTCGTGAACCTCGTCCTCTGGCCGGATGTTTTCGAGCGCTACCGCCATCTGGCCCGGACGCAGTCGCTTCTTGGCGCGGCCGGCCGGCTCGAACAGGAGAGCGGCGCCGCCCATCTGGTTGTCGATTCCCTGTTCCGGCCCGAGCTCCGGGATGTGCCCGGAACGCCCCCCGCCCTACCCAGCCGCGACTTCCACTGACCCCCACGCCGGCGCCGGCCGCTCCCATGCCCGTCAGCGGCGGCGATAGGCGTGGAGGCGGGCGCGGATCTCGCGGGCGGTGTGCTGGCGGACACTGGTTTCGGCGAGCTCCCGGGCCGACTCGAGGCGGATCTGCCGGATGATGCGCTTGACCTCGGGGAGGGCGTTCGGGCTCATCGAAAAGGTCCGGACTCCGAAGCCGAGCAGGAGGGGAATGATCAGCGGCTCGGCGGCAATCTCCCCGCAGACGGCGAGCGGAACGCCGCTCCGCTCGGTCACGCGGGTCACGAAACGGATCGTGCGCACGAGCGCCGGATGGAGCGGATCGTTCAGCCGGGAGACCCGCTCATTCGCCCGATCGGCGCCGAACAGGTACTGCATGAGGTCGTTCGTGCCGATGCTCAGGAACTCGGCCTCCTTGACGAGCAGGTCGGCGGTGGCGGCTGCGGACGGCACCTCGAGCATGGCCCCGATGGGAATTTCCTCGAACGCCGCCTTCCGCTGCCGAAGCGACCGAACCGCGGCCCGCACGTGGGTCTTCGCCGACCGGAACTCCTCAAGACCACAGATCATCGGGAACATCAACTGCATGTTCGTCCCCACCGCGGCGCGGAGGACGGCCCGGATCTGGGTTTCGAAGATGGCGGAGGCCTGGAGCAGAAGCCGCGTTCCCCGGAGCCCGAGCGCCGGGTTGAGCTCCGGCGCCCGTCCGAGGCTGGTCGCTTCGAGGTCGAAAGCCCGCACCACCAGCGGTTCCGGATGCAGCTTCCTGGCCAGCCTCCGGTAGACCCGGAACTGCTCCTCCTCGTTCGGGATCTCGTCAACGGCGAGACGCTCGGTGCGGAACAGGCCGACTCCGGACGCACCGCTCTCCTGGACGAGGCCGATCTCGCCGGGCTCATCCAGATTCGCCATGAGGACGATTTCCTGGCCGTCCGCGGTTTCGCACCGCGATTCGGCGGCCGCCAGCAGCCGGCGGCGGCGGCGCCGTTCCTGGAGCAGCTTCCGTCGGTAGGAGCGGCGGGTGGCCGGGGACGGATTCAGGATCACCAGGCCCTCGCTGCCGTCCACGACCAGCGGCAGGCCGGTCCGCAGGCGTTGCATCAGGCCGGACACGCCGGTGACGCAGGGCACATCATGGGTCCGCGCAAGGATCGCCGTGTGGTAGGTCGGACCGCCGGCCTCCATGATGATGGCCACCGTCTTCTCCCAGTCCATCTCCGCGGTGTCGGAGGGGCGGACGTTCTCGGCGGCCAGCACGTGCTTCTGTTCCTGGCGCGCCAGCACCGGTTGCCTGCCGCCAGCCAGATTCTGCAGGAGGCGGCCGCCGACATCGGCGATGTCGCCCTTGCGCTGGCTCAGGTAGTCGTCGGCGAGTCCGGCGAAGACCGCCTCGAGTTCCCGCAGCACGGTCCGGACGGCCCACTCCGCGTTGACCTGCTCGGTCCGGATGACCTCCCGGACCCGGTCCACCAGGAGCGGATCTTCGAGCATCAGGCGCTGGGCCTCGAAGAGGTAGGCGTGCTCGCCGCCGAGCGCCCGATCGGTGTTCGCCCGGATGTCCCGGAGCTGTTCGATCGAAACGCGCCGCGCCGATTCGAACCGCCGCAGTTCGCGGGGCGCTTCCCGCTGCTGGATCCCAACCCGGAACACGGGCACCGTGAAGTGCTCGAACAGCATCGCCCGCGCCACTGCGATGCCGGGCGCCGCGGGTTCTCCGCGCAGCACCTCTTCGGCGGGCCGCTTCAGGATCATGCCTCCCGACCTCCGCGATCCGTTCCGGTCCCGGAGGCCCCGGAGGAAAAGTCGGGGTCGCCGATCCCGGCCTCCACCAGCCGGGTCAGCGCCTCGAGCGCAGCGTCGGCCTCCGGGCCGGAGGTGGCGATGCGGATCGTGGTCCCCTGCGATGCGGCGAGCAGCAGCAGGCCGAGGATGCTCGTCCCGTCGGTCGACCTCCTTGCCCGGCTGACCTGGACCGAAGCGTCAAAGCGGCCCGCCGTCTTCACGAAGCGCGCCGCAGCGCGGGCGTGCATCCCGAGCGCGTTGACCACCGGAACGAGCCTGACCGGCATGACGCTCTGGACGGCGGGAGCCGATCAGGCCTTCCCGGAGGGACCATCGGGCGGGTCGCCCGAAAGGAGCGCCGACGCCAGGTAGATGTGTTCCCTCCCCTGCTCCACCGCAGCGCGCGCGGCCGCCACTGGGGTGACCTCTTCATCTTCCCGCATCGAGAGCAGGCGGATCAGCATGGGGAGATTCACCCCGGTCACCACCTCCACGGCTCCCTCCTCGAGGAGGCTCAGCGCCAGGTTCGAAGGGGTTCCCCCGAACATATCGGTGAGGATCACGGCCCCTTCGCCGGCCTCCCCCCGGACGCGCCCGAGCGCTTCCCGAATCTGTCCGAGAGCGTCCTGGGGCGCGTCGTGCCATCCGATCGAGACCGAAGTCACGTTCGGGATGTCCTCCCCGGTGATCATCTCCGCCGCAGCGACGAGCTCCCGCGCCAACTGCCCGTGAGTCACGACGACGATCCCGATCACGCGGCTTCCCTCCTGCCGTCCCCGTCCGACTCTCCCGCCAGAGGAGTCCAGTGGGGCCTGACGCCGCCGGCGGTCACGGGCCCGCTCCTCCCCGGCGCTCCTCGTCGGTCAGGCGGTTCCGATAGCGGATCCGCCGCTCGTTCGATGAAGGAATCCGCAGGGCCTTGCGGTACTTGGCGACGGTCCGACGGGCGATCATGATGCCGCGGCGCTCGAGCAACCGGACGATCTGTTCATCGGTCAGAGGGAAGTCGGGATCCTCGCGTTTCACGATGCGCTGAACCCGGGCCCGCACCGCCTCGGAGGAGACCTGCCGGCCGTCCCGCAGAGCGAGCGCACTGTGGAAGAACTGCCGGAACGGAATCAAGCCCCGAGGCGTCGCGAAGTACTTGTTCGCGACGACCCGGGACACGGTGGACTCGGCGCGGCCGATGTCCCGGGCCACATCGTTCAGCACCATCGGCCTGATCTTGTCAATGCCCTCGTTGAGAAAGTCCTCCTGCTTGCGCACGATGTCCTCCGCCACGAGCCGCACCGTCTCCTGCTGCTGCTGCACCGACCGCTGGAATCCCTTGGCCCGGCTCCACGCGTCACGCGCAAACTCCTTCTCTGCTGCGGTGTGGCGGTTCTCCGACCGCGCGATCCGGCGATAGAGCGGATTGGCGCGGATCCGGGGAATGCGCTCGCTCATCTCCACCCGCCAGCGGCCTCCCACCCGGTAGACCCGCGCATCAGGAACGACGACCTGCTCGCGCCCGGTCGAGAAGCGGAGCCCCGGGCGCAGGTCGAGTTCGCCCAGGCGGCGAACCCAGCGGGCGATCGACGCGAAGTCCACCTTCATGCGCTTCGCCAGGTCCCGGAAACGCTCGCGGGCCACCAGGTCGAGGTGTTCGCGCACGATGGTCCTGAGCGGGGCGGTGTCCCCCTCCAGGAATTCGAGCTGAACCAGGAGGCACTCCGTGAGATCGAGCGAGCCGGATCCCACCGGATCGAAGCGCAGGATGCGCTGCCGAACGCCCTCCACCTCCGCGACCCCGGCCGGCGGGGTCAGGTCGGTCTGCGCCGCCACGTCCTCGAGGCTCCCATCAAGGTACCCGCGGGCGTCCAGATTCCCGATGATGGTGACCCCGATGGCGCGATCCCGCTCGTCTTCCACGGAGAGGCCGAGCTGCTCGATGAGATGCTCCGAGAGCGTGCGTCCCGCCGCCAGCGTACGTTCCAGCGACGGCGGCTCCTCTCTCAGGGCGAGTCCGCCGGTGTTGTCGTGGTTCTCCTGAAAAAAATCCTCGGCGAGGATCTCGCTCATCGCATCCGGATCCTCTTCCGCCGCGGGGTCCTCCACCTCGTCTTCCTCGTCCTCGTCGATCGCGGCAAACTCTTCTTCGTCGCCTTCGAGCGCCTCTTCGAGGGCGGGATTCCTCAGGAGTTCCTGCTCGATCCGGAGACGGAGCTCCGCCGTCGGGAGCGAGAGCATCTCGATTGTCTGACGGACCTGCGGCGTGAGGGCCAGACGTTGCTGGTGCGTCGTCCGCACCTGGACATTGGCGCGGAGCTGGTGGCGAGGTTTCATTGCCAACGGAAGTCGTCTCCGAGGTAGGCCCGGCGGACAACCGGACTCCGAACCAGGTCTTCCGGGGCGCCCTCGAAGAGGATCCGGCCCTCCTCGATGATGTAGGCGCGGTCGGTGACGCGCAGTGTTTCCCGCACGCTGTGGTCGGTCACCAGGATGCCGAGGCCGCTCTCGCGTAGGCCCCGGACGATCCGCTGCAGCTCGGATACCGCGATCGGATCGATGGCGGCAAAGGGCTCGTCCAGAAGAAGAAACGCCGGGCCCGAAGCCAGGGCCCGAGCGATCTCGGCGCGGCGGCGCTCCCCGCCAGAGAGTGACCGGCCCAGGTTGCGCCGTCGCTCCAGCAGCCCGAACCGCTCCAGAAGGTCGTCGGTGCGCTGCTGCCGCGCGGCGCGCGCGACGCCCCGCTGCTGCTGGAGGATGGCCAGGATGTTCTCCTCCACCGTGAGGCCCCGAAAAATGGAGGGCTCCTGGGGCAGGTATCCGATGCCCCGACGGGCCCGCTGGTGCATGGGCATCCGGGTCAGATCCACGTCACCCATCCGCACGGACCCGGCTTCCGGCGCGACGAGACCGACGGCCATGTAGAAGGTGGTCGTCTTGCCCGCCCCGTTCGGGCCCAGGAGGCCCACGACCTCGCCGCTCCGGACCGAAACCGTGACCTCGTCCACGACCCGGCGCTGTCCGTAGCTCTTGACCAGGTTCTCGCAGACGAGTTCGCGCTCGGTCACCGGGGCCTCCGCCGCGGGCGCGGGACGGACCCGCGCTCCGACCCGTCTTCGGCGTCCGCCTCGGCCGATTCCGTGCTGGATTCCCTGCCGGCCAGGTCCACCCGGGCAAAGACCCGGCCAGAGCTCGAGGCGTGCAGGTCGGAGCGGTCGGCGGCGAGGTCCAGCTCCAGCCGGCCGGCTTCGGTCCGTTCCCCCCCGAGATCCGCCCGCGCCGGCATGCCCCAGGCCACGAGCTCGTCCGTGGCGGGGCGATAGCGGATGCGCGTGCCTCGGACGCGTTCGCCGCCGCGCTCGAACCGGGCGCCCAGTTCCCCCGCGACGGCCTCGAGCGCGCCGTCCGGACGGAGCTGGCCGATCAGCCGCTGCCCCCGGAGCCGCGTGATTCCCGCCGCGGCATGGTGGTCGATTTCGGGAGAACCTTCGTAGGCGAGCCGACCCGAATCTCCGTCGTAGCTGAGCCGGGCCGCGCGCCCCTCGAAGCGAACCTTCTCTTCAGGGGTCGTTGATCCATCCTCCCGCACGGCAGGTGGCGCGTCCGGATCTCCCTCGGGTTCCGGGCGCGGACGCCGGAAAGCGAACGAGGAGAGGACCTCTTCGGACGCGAGCAGAGAGCGCGCCGGGGCGTCCACGGCGAGTGCTCCCGCCGAGAGCACGTTCTCCCCGAAGAGCAGGCGGACATCCCCGTGGAAGGTGCCCTTCCCCGCGCCCGCCTCCAGGACGGCGGTCTCGCTGGTCACCCCGGCCGAGGCGGCGTCGCCGGGGAGCCAACCCAGCTGATCCGGCAGGAAGCGCGCGCTGGCGCCACCCTCGACCTCCACCCGCCCGGCGCCTTCGAGGAAGAAGCGGATCCGGGCGCCGTCGATCTCGAGGAGGGAGGAGTCCTCCACCCTTGGCTGGCCGAGGAAGACCATGGACTCCTCGCCGTCGAACGTCACTTCCCCACCCCGGGCTACCGCTCGCCTGTAGGTCGCTTCCACCGCCCCGTCCAGCCGCGTTTCGCCGAGGGTGGCGTACTCACGGAAACCCACCTCGATCCGGTCGGCGGTGACCCGGACGACCCGCTGCCCCTCGGTTCCGACCGGAAGCCGGCCACGCGCGTCTTCGGAAAGGACCAGCCGGACGGGCTCCCCTCCGGGATCGAACTCGATCGCTCCCTGTCGCGCGCGCAGCTCGGCGCCGTCGCCGGAGAACAGCGCCCCGCTCCAGACGCGGACGGCGCTGGGCCGGCGCAGGCCGTCGAGTTCGATCACCACCTCGTCACCGCGAATCTCGAAGGCCGGTTCGGGATCGTCGGCGAGCTCGTCCGCCTCCCGGTCCTCCTCTTCCACCACCGCGGCCGGCTCGTCCGGGGTCCCGCCTTCGGTCGCGGCTTCGCCCGCCTCGGCGGCGTGGGCGGGCGCCCCGTCCGCAGCCTCGAAGATATGGATCACAGTGCCGAAGCCCGCTTCCACAGACCGGGTCTGGCCCAGCGTGAGGTCGCGGCGCAGCACGATCGGATCCCGGGAGGTGAGAACGAGACGCTCGGAGCGGAGTTCGGGCTGGCCGCCGACGCGAATGTCCCCGGTGTCCCCCTCGATGACGATCTGGGTCCCGGCCAGCCCCGGTCCCCCGGCGACGATCGGCTCGGCGACGACCTCCCGAAGGACGACCGTGCCGAACTCGATCTCGAACCGGAAGCGGCCGGCGATCCCGTAGTAGTCGTCCGTCACGAACTGCGTGGTGTCATTCGACCAGAACCGGTCCGGGGCAGGCCGGAACCGGAGGGAGTCGCTCCCCACTTCGAGGCCCTCGGTGACCAGGAGCGCGTTGCCGAGGAACTCAAGCGATTCGTTGCGGGTGTTCAGCACCAGCTCGTCGGCGGCAATCCGCGTCTCGGCCTCGCCATACAGCCCGGGAAGGCGCACGCTCACCCCGCGAAAGCGCTGCTCGCCCCGGCTCGGCCCCAGAGCCTCTTCGGCCTCGATCTCGATCAGGCGCCCCTGGGCATCCCACGCCGTCACCTCGATCCCCCGGGAAAGCACTTCCTCGGCATCCTCGGCAACCGGTTCGGCCTCGGCGAGTTCGGCCCGGCGGCGATCGAATCCCATCTGAAGCTCGACGACGACGAGCCCGGCAAACGCGACGAGGGCCACGACCGTCAGCAGGCGGCCAAGCCGCCGCATCCAGAGTGACGCCGCGCCCGCCGGCAGAAGCGCCATGCGCCTCCTCCCTCAGCTCCCGGACTGGTCCAGGGACTCCAGGCGCCCGGCCCCTCCATGCAGCAGCAGGTCCAGCGCCGGAGGGTCTTCGGCGCCCGTCGCCGCCGCTTCAAAGGCTGCGGCGCCCATCCCCCGGAACTTCCGATACCGGGTGCGCCTCAGCTCCTCGCCGGGCACACCGTCGAGAGCCCGCAGCGCATCCGACAGGGCGGCTCCGAGCAGGCGGGCAGCCTCGTCGTGGTCGGCGTGGGCGCCTCCGGAGGGCTCGGCAACGATCTCGTCGATGAGTCCGTTCCGCAGGTGCTCCGGAGCGGTGATCCGCATGCGCACGGCCGCCTCCTCGGTGGCGGCCGACGCGCGATCCGGATCCTTCCACAGAATGGCGGCGCAGCCCTCGGGAGAGATGACCGAGTAGATCGCGTTTTCCATCATCAGGATCCGGTCTCCGACCGCGATGCCGAGGGCGCCTCCGCTGCCTCCCTCGCCAATGACGGCGACGACCACCGGAACCCGCAGTCGCGCCATGGCGCGGAGATTCCGGGCGATGGCCTCGGCCTGACCGCGTTCCTCGGCGTCGATTCCCGGGTAGGCCCCCGGCGTGTCCACCAACGAGACCACCGGGCGGCGGAACTTCTCCGCGAGGCGCATGAGGCGGAGGGCTTTCCGGTAGCCCTCGGGACGGGGCATCCCGTAGTTCCTGCGGATCCGCTCCGGCGTGTCCCGACCCTTCTGCTGCCCGATGACCATCACCGGCCGACCCTGGAACCAGGCGGGACCGCCGATGACCGCCGGGTCGTCGGCGAAGCGGCGGTCGCCGTGGAGCTCCGTGAACCCGGTGAAGAGGCGCCGCACGTAGTCGAGCGCGTACGGGCGGTCCGGATGCCTCGCTGCCTGGACCCGCTGCCACGGCGTCAGCGACGCGTAGATCCGCGTCCGGCGACGCGTCAGTTCGCGCTGGAGTCCGACGATCTCCGCGTGGTGGCTGTCCGGGTACCCGGTGAGAGACTCGATCCGGCGGATGATCGCTTCGATGTCCGACTCGAAGTCGAGGAAGTGCCGCTGCATGGGCCGAAGTCTAGCGGGATGGATCGGTTGCCGAAAGCAAGTCCCGTGCCGTTCGTGGCGCCGTCACGTCCACCCCCGGATCGGCGGCCCTTCCCGCAGCAGGGTCCGGGGTTTCGGCTTCGTGGCGGAGGAGGAAGCGCGGAAGCGGGCGCCCGTCGAGGCGCACGGCGTCATCGCCGAGGAGCGCCCGGGCCTCGATCATGAGACTGCGGTCAGGCCGCAGCCGGGTCGCGGTGTCGAGGACGTAACGGCGCCTGGCGCGAAGGTCGAGCCGCAATCCGGCGCGCCCCGGCTGATGCCTCGCGATCAGGTCCGAGAGAGCGTCCTTCCGCCCCTCGGGACGGACCACGATGAGGTCGACCCGCCGGACCGTCTGACAGAAAGCGGCTTCCGGCGGAGCGAGCGACTCGGCGATGACCTCCGGTTCCGCCTCCCCGCCGATGCCGCCGGAGGAGGAGCTGGAAGTCGGGGCCCTGCCCTTGCGCAGCTCGCCGCTGACCACGACCAGGTCTTCGTCCTGCACCGGGGTGGCGCGCCAGGTATCCGGGAAGGCCACCACCTTGATGAAACCGGTCTCGTCCTCCAGACGAAACTCGCCCATCATGTTCCCGTCCCGGGTCTTGCGCTTCCGCAGGTGGCGGACCTGCCCGACGCCCTGGATCTGGCCGGCTTCCCCGTTGGCCCGGATCTCCTCGATGGAGCCGGTCACCCGGGTCCCGAACACCTCGCGAACCTCCTCGGCAGGGTGCCCGCTCCAGTAGAAGCCGAACGCGTCGAATTCCCGTCGCAGCCGCTCGGCCTCGCTCCACCCGGGAGCCTGGGGAAAGGAGTCCTTCAGGACATTCGACGCGGCGCCGAAGAGCGGCTGCACCCCGGCGGCGTCGCGACTGCGGCTCTGGTTGGCCCGGCGCAGGACATCCGGAATCGCGGCGAGGATGCGGGACCGGGGCATGTCGAGGAAGTCCAGCGCGCCGGCGCCGGTGAGGGCTTCGAGGGCGCCCCGGTTCAGGGTCCCGGCCTCCACCTCGCGAGCCAGTCGGGACAGGGATTCGAAGGCGCCGTGGCTCTTGCGCGCCGCGACGATGGCCCGCGCAGCCGCCTCACCCACGTGCTTCACCGCAGCGAGGCCGTAACGGACCGCCCCGCCCTCGACTTCGGCCTCCGCGCCGCTTCGCTGGACGTCGGGCGGGAGGATCCGGAGCCCGCGCGCTTCGGCCGCGGAGCGGATCCAGCCCAGCTTCTCCCCCTTGCCGGCGCGCCGCCGCGCCGTCAGCAGGGAGGCGAGGAAGTGGACCGGGAAATGTGTCTTCAACCAGGCGGCCACGTAGGCGACGAGGGCGTAGCCGACCGCGTGGGAGCGGTTGAAGCCGTACCCGGCGAAGTTGGCGATCTGCTCGAAGAGCTGCGACGCCTCCCTCCGGGGGAGACCTTTTGCGACCGCGCCCCGGACGAAGCGCTCCTGCTGGCTCCGCATCACCTCCGGGTCCTTCTTTCCCATCGCCTTCCGCAGGATGTCCGCCTGGGCGAGGGAATAGCCGGCCAGCTCGCGCGCCGCGAGCATGACCTGCTCCTGGTAGACGATGAGGCCTCGGGTCTCGGGAAACAGGCGGCGAACCCGGGGGGGCAGCTTCTCTGACTGCCGTTCCCGCTGCTTGGCGCGGACGAAGTCGCGCGCCATGCCGCTCTTGAGCGGGCCCGGCCGGAACAGCGCGGTCATGGCCGCGAGATCGTCGAGAGTCTCGGGCCGGTACTGCCGAAGGAGTTCCCGGACCCCGCGGCCCTCGAACTGGAAGATCCCGTCCGTGTCCGCCTCGGCAAACAGGGCAAACACCTGCGGATCCGGGGGCACCCTCTCGTACTGGAACGCGCGGATCGCGGCGATGGCCGCCTGCTTCCCGCCGGAAAGCAGGAGCTCCCGGTCGGCATCGATCCGCTCGGCGCAGTCCTCGATCTGGGTCAGGTTCCTTAGCCCGAGGAAGTCCATCTTGAAGAGCCCCACCGCCTCGCAGTCCTTCATGTCGTACTGCGTGAGGCGGCGGGGCGCACGCGCTTCCCCCCCGGAGCCCCGGGGTTGCGGCCAGCGGCTCTTGCCCGCGTCGGCGAACCGTCCCAGGGGCAGGATCTCGTCGAGCGGCTTCGGCGCGATCACGACGCCCGCCGCGTGGGTGCCCGTCTGGCGGGGCAGGCCTTCGAGACGCTGGGCGAGCTGGAAGACATGGGCGATCCTCGGGTCACGAGCCGCCTCCTTCAGCATCGGCACGGCGCGGAGCGCCTCGGCCACGGTGGCGTTGTCGGGAATCTGCTTGGCCAGCCGGTCGATCTCACCCGGATGGAGCTCGAGCATGCGCGCCACGTCGCGAACAGCTCCCTTCGCATGGAGGGTGCCCGTCGTGACGATGTGGGCGGTACGGTCGCTTCCGTAGCGCTCGAACACGTAGTCGAGCACCTCCTCCCGCCGGAACTCGCAGAAGTCCACATCGATGTCCGGCGGGCTCACCCGGTCGGGATTCAGGAACCGCTCGAACAGGAGCCCGTGGACCAGGGGGTCCACGTCGGTGATGCTGAGCGCGTAGGCGATCAGACTCCCTCCGGCCGACCCCCGCGCCGGCCCCACCGGGATGCCCCGCTTCCGGGCAAAGCGGACGAAGTCCTGGACGATGAGGAAATACGCGGAATAGCCGGTCCGGCGGATGACGTCCGTTTCCAGCCGGAGCCGGGATTCATACTCCGCGCGGTCCGGCCGGGGGCCGTAGGCCGCCCCGGACCGGAGCCGTGCCTCGAGCCCCTCGCGCACGCTCCGGTCGAAATGTTCATCGAGGGTGCGCCCCTCCGGCGGCTGGAACTCGGGCAGGAGGGCCCGGCCTTCTTCGAAGAGGTCGAACTCCTCGATCGCTTCCGCGATCTCCATGGTGTTCCGGTAGGCCTCGGGAGTGTCGCGGAAGACCTGTTCCATCTGCGCCGAACTCTTGAAGAAGAACTGGTCGCCGTCGAACCTGAGCCGATGCGGGGCGCTCACCGGCTTGTTCATGCTGATGCACAGCATCACGTCGTGAGCCTCGACGTCGTCGGCGTGGGGGTAGTGGGAATCGTTTGTTCCCACCAGGGGGATGCCCGTCCTGCGGGCAAGCTCTTCGACGCCCGCGCGGATCCGGGGCTCCACCGAGGCGAGTTCCGAGTGCAGACTCTTCCCGTCCGGCCCCCGGTGGTCCATCACTTCCAGGAAGTAGTTCCCGCGGCCGAAGATCTCCTGGTAACGCCCGGCAATCCCCATGGCATCGCCGCCGTTCAGAATCGCGCGGGGAAGTTCGCCGGCGGGGCAACCGGAGAGCGCGATGAGCCCTTCGTGGTGGCGCTCGAGCATCTCGAGGTCCATCCGGGGCTGGAAATAGAAGCCTTCGGCATGGGCCATCGAGGTCAGCTTCATCAGGTTGCGGAAGCCGACGGCGTTCTTCGCAAGGAGCACCAGGTGCCGGTTTTCGCCCTGACGGTTCCTTTCCCGGTGGCTGCCGGGGGCCATGTAGGCCTCCATCCCGAGAATCGGCTTGACCCCGGCCGCTTTGGCGGCCCGGTGGAACTTGAGCGCCCCGTGCAGGTTGCCGTGATCGGTCATCGCCACGGCGGGCATGCCGTCCCTCTTCGCGATGGCGACGACCTCGTCGATGCGACTCATCCCGTCGAGCAGCGAATACTCGGTGTGGGTGTGGAGGTGGATGAAGGGGCGCCGTCCCGCTGTCCCGCCGTTCCCGCTCACCGCCCGACTACTCCCACTCGATCGTGCCCGGCGGCTTCGAGGTGATGTCCAGCACCACCCGGTTCACCCCACGCACTTCTCCGGTGATCCGGTTGGAGACCTGCGCCAGCAGACCGCGTGGAAGCGGCGCCCAGTCCGCTGTCATGCCATCGCGGCTCTCGACCGCCCGGATCGCAACGGCGCGCTCCCACGTCCGGGCGTCCCCCATGACGCCGACGGTGCGCACCGGCAGGAGAACGCAGAACGCCTGCCACACCCGGTCGTACCAACCGGCGGCGCGGATCTGCTCCTCGAGAATCGCATCGGCCTCGCGCAGCATCCGGAGCCCCTCTTCGTCCACCGGGCCGAGCATGCGCACCGCGAGCCCCGGCCCCGGGAACGGGTGCCGGTCAATCAGGTCCGCCGGAGCTCCCAGCGCGCGGCCGATCACCCGCACCTCGTCCTTGAACAGGTCGCGGAGCGGCTCCACGAGGCGCAGGTTCATCTTCTCCGGAAGGCCGCCCACGTTGTGGTGGCTCTTGATGACCGCCGAGGGACCGGCCACCGAGACGCTCTCGATCACATCGGGGTAGAGCGTCCCCTGCGCGAGGAACCCGGCGCCGGCGATGCCGCGGGCGGCCTCCTCGAAGACCCGGATGAACTCGGCGCCGATCTCCTTCCGTTTCTGCTCCGGATCCGAGATCCCGGCGAGGCGGCGGAGAAAGCTGGGGCCGGCCCGCACTACCCGGAGAGGAATGCCCAACCCGGCCTCGAAGGCCTCGAAGACCCGTTCCGCCTCCCGATGGCGCAGCAGGCCGTTGTCGACGAAGACGCAGTGCAGCCGGTCGCCCACCGCCTGGTGGACCAGCATCGCCGTCACCGTGGAATCCACACCGCCCGACGCCCCGCAGATCACCTGACCATCGCCGACCTGCCGGCGCGTCTCCTCGATGGCGCGGGCCGCGTGCGATTCGGGGGACCAGCCGCCGCTCATGCCGCAGATCCCGAAGGCGAAGTTGGACAGGATGCGCGCGCCGTGGTCCGTGTGCGCCACCTCGGGGTGGAACTGCAGGCCGTAGATCGCCCTTTCCCGATGCTCGAAGGCGGCAATGGCGGCCTGACCGGTGCCGCCGATCCGGTCGAAGCCGCCCGGGAGGCCGTGCACCAGGTCGCCGTGACTCGCCCAGACCCCGAAGCGCTCGGGAACGCCGGCGAAGAGCGCGCTCTCGCCGCTCCGGGTCAGGGTCGCCGGACCGTAGGAGCGGCGGGGCGCGGAACGGACATCGCCTCCGGTCGCGCGGGCCATGAGCTGCATCCCGTAGCACACCCCGAGCAACGGAACCGAGGCGTCGAAGAGCCCGGCCGGGGCAGCCGGCGCGCCGTCGCCATACACGCTCTCCGGGCCTCCCGAGAGGATCACGCCTCG
>JAAXGQ010000019.1:41897-73032 GCA_012271265.1 Vicinamibacteraceae bacterium | reverse complement strand
AGGCTCCTCCGGCGGCGGTGGCGGGGGCGGCGGCGCGCTCGAGCATGCGGACATCGCGAGCCCGAGTCCGACCGTCACCAAGGCCAGCAGGAGCAGCGTGGCAGTCGTTCTTCTCACAGGTAGACCTCCGACGGACGGCGGCGAGAAAGGGGCAGCCAAAAAGGCTATCGGAAGGCGGAAGCCGAAGTCAACGCGCGCCGAGGCCGCCCGCCGCGGCTTCCTCGCGGATGCGCAGGGCAGCGGCGCGCGGGTCCCGGGAACGGGTAATGGCGCGGCCGACCACGAGGTAATTCGCGCCCCGACGGGCTGCTTCCCCGGGGGTGGCGATGCGGCGCTGGTCGTGGGCCTCGCTGGCCCACCCCGGGCGGATGCCGGGCGTCAGGATGACCAGGTCGTTCCCGAAGCGCTCCCGGAGCGAACGAGCCTCCGAGGCCGAAGCCACGACCCCGTCGGCGCCGGCCTTCCAGGCGAGCGCCGTCAGCCGGCGGACCTGCTCGACGATCCCCGCGCCCGGGAATACCTCGGCCGCATCCGCCTGGTCGAGATGGGTCAGCACGGTCACCGCGAGAACCAGCGACCGGTCCCCGGATTCCGCCGCGTCCGGCCGCGCGGCCCGGGCGGCAGCGGCGATCATGCGCCCGCCTCCGGAAGCGTGCACGTCCACGATGCTCGCGCCGTGGCGCCGCGCCGCCCGCACCGCGCCGGCGACCGTGGCCGGAATGTCGTGGAACTTGAGGTCGAGGAAGACCCGGCCAACGTCGCGGAACGCCGCCACGGCGCCGGGGCCGGCGGCGGTGAAGAGCTCCTTCCCGATCTTGAAGAACGAGGCCGCGTCGGCCAGCCGGTCGCGGAGGCGAAGGGCCTCGTCGAGGGTCGGAGTGTCCACCGCGACCACGAGTTCGCCCTGGCCGGGGCGCGCGGCCCACGCGGGAAGGGGCGGGCGCACGGCGCTCAGGCCCCGCTCCCGGGGAGCGCCAGGGCGCCGGTGAGCTCCCGGACGGCGAGGACCTGGTGGCGGCGGCAGTAAGCGATCAGGTCGTTCCGGGTGCGCTTCCAGATTCCCGGATCCACGAAGTTCATCGTTCCGATCTGTACCGCCGTCGCCCCCGCGAGGAGGAATTCCACCACGTCCGCGGCTCCGGTGATCCCTCCCATGCCGATGACCGGCAGGCGGGTGGCTCGCGCGACCTGCCAGACCATCCGGACTGCGATCGGGCGGATCGCCGGCCCCGAGAGCCCCCCGATGATGTTGGCCAACCGGGGTCTCCGGGTTTCTGCGTCGATGGCCATCGCCGGGATGGTGTTGATCAGCGAGATCGCATCCGCGCCGGCTTCCTCGACCCGGCGGGTGACCTGGGGCAGATCGCCGGCGCTGGGACTGAGCTTCGGGATGACCGGGAGACGCGTTCCCCGGCGCACGACCGCAACCGCCCGGGCGGCCATGTCCGGGTCGCGGCCGAACTCGATGCCCCCCTCCGCGACGTTCGGGCAGGAGATGTTCACTTCGATGCCGGCCACCCCCTCGGCGTCATCCAGAATGCGGGCGAGCTCTCCGTACTCTTCGAGCGAACTGCCGCAGATGTTCGCGATCAGGGTCGGTCCGAGGTCGCGGATCTTCGGCAGTTTCTCCTTGAGAAAGCGGCGGATTCCAACCTCCTGCAGACCGATCGCGTTCAGCATCCCCGACGGGGTCTCCCAGATCCGGGGCGGTGGGCAGCCGGGGCGGGGCTCGAGGTAGAGGCCCTTGGCGGAGATCGCCCCGATGGCCCCGTAATCGGCCACACCCTGGTATTCGTCGCCGTAGCCGAACGTCCCGGAAGCCGCGATGAGCGGGCTCGCCAACCGGAGACCGGCGACCTCCACGCCCAGGTCCACTTCGGGCGTCGGGTTCGGGCTCACAGCGGATGAGGATCCCGGTCCCAGACAATCCGGTCGGCGTCGAAGACCGGACCTTCGGTACAGCTGCGCAGGTACTCCGCCGGCCCGCCGGCCCGCGTCTCCGCCCACACCACGCAGCCGAGACAGCACCCCATCCCGCATCCCATCCGCCGCTCGATGGAGACCTGGTGGGACAGGCCGGCGGCGCTGGCCAGCCGGGCGACCGCCCGCAGCATTCCGGTGGGGCCGCAGGAAAGAAGCTCGGGGGCGCCGGCGTCCGCGAGGGCGTCGTCAACAAGGGCCGTGACAAAGCCCGGCGTCCCTCGGGAGCCGTCCTCGGTGGCGACCCGGACATCCATCCCGAACCGTTCGAACGCGTCCATCAGGTACAGGTCGCGGTGGCGCCGGCCGCCGAGAAGCACGATGGCGGAGCGGCCGGATTCCATGAGGCGGCGGCAGTAGAGCACAAAGGGGGCGATTCCGACCCCGCCGGCCACGATGACCGCCGTGCGGTCGGACCCGGGCGGCCGGAAGGCCGTTCCGAGGGGGGTGAGGTTGCTGGTCTCGCCGCCGATCGGCAGGGTCATCAAGGCTCGCGTCCCGACTCCGACTTCCTTGACCAGGAGAGCAAACTCCCGCTTCGAGGTTACGTCGGCCAGCGAGTAGGGCCGCCGCAGGAGTCCGCCTCCCGCCACGCGCACCATGGCGAACTGGCCGGGGAGCCCGGACGCGGTTCCGTCTCCCAGGGTCCGGAAGCGAAGCAGTTGGGCATCCTCCGAGAGGCGCTGCCGTTCCACCAGCCGGGCGGCCACGTCCTCTCGGCCGATCCCGTTCTCCATCAGCCCGCCTCGCCGTAGGTCACGCGGTCCACCTCCGCCAGGGTGGTGCGGCCGTCCACGATGGCCGCGAGGGCGTTGCGCCGCAGGGAAATCATCCCCTCGCGCCGGGCCTGCTCCCGGATTGCCGCGGCGCCCCGGCGCTCCAGGATGAGTTCGCGGACGCCGCTCGTCAGCGGCAGCACCTCCGAAACCGCGCTCCGGCCCCGAAAGCCGGTTCCGTCGCAGTGGCGGCACGCGCCCGGCCGGAAAAGGCGCGGAGCCTGGCCGCCGCCGCTCAGGAGGCCGCCGAGCGCCTGCTCCTCCTCCGGCCCCGGTGCCTTCGGCTCCCGGCAGATGCGGCACAGCACCCGGATGAGCCGCTGCGCCACGATGCAGTTCAGCGCGGACACGAAGTTGTAGGGGTCCGATCCCATGTGCAGGAAACGCCCGATGACGTCGAGCGCGTGGTTCGCGTGGACCGTTGTGAGCAGCAGGTGGCCGGTCAGGGCGGCCTGCACCGCGATCGAGGCGGTTTCCGGGTCCCTGACCTCTCCGACCATGATCGTGTCCGGGTCGTGACGCAGGATCGAGCGGAGGCCGCGGGCAAATGTCAGGCCCTTCTTCTCGTTGACCGGAACCTGGGTGACGCCGGCGATTTCGTACTCCACCGGATCCTCGATGGTGATGATCTTCTCCGCCGGGGTGGCGATCTCGGAGAGCACCGCGTAGAGGGTCGTGGTCTTCCCGCTGCCGGTGGGTCCGGTGGCAAGGATCATCCCGAACGGCCTCCGGGCGTGGTGACGCAGCAGCTCGAGCTCCCGGCCAGAGAACCCCAGCGCCTCGAGCGAGAGCGCGTCAAAGCGGGCGCCCAGGCTTCGGCGGTCGAGCACCCGGACGACGACATCCTCGCCGTAGGCGCTCGGCATCACCGAGACCCGGAAGTCCACGGTGTGTTCTCCCCGCTCCGACCCGCCGGGGAGGTTGGCGCGGAAGCGGCCGTCCTGGGGCACCCGGCGCTCGGCGACGTCGAGATCGGCCATGACCTTGAGGCGGGCGACGATCGTTTCGTGGTGGGCGGCGTCCACCGGGTCCATGGCCGCATAGAGGACGCCGTCCACCCGGTACTTCAGGACCACCTCCGAGGCCTTCGTCTCGATGTGGATGTCGGTGGCGCGGCGCTCGACCGCGTTCACCAGGAGGGAGTCGACGAGGCGTACGACCGGGCTGCCCGCGGCGTCCCCATCCGGACCCCGGTCGAGGGCGTCGAGCGCGATCACCGGGGGACCAGCCTCCCCATCCTCCCGGGCCAGGCGTTCGATCCGGAGATCTTCCGACGCCCGATCGAGCAGGAAGCTGGAGTTCGTGTTCCGCTCGATGATGGCGCCGATTCGGTCGGGGTCCGCGAGGTGGACCACGAGGGGACGCCCGATCAGGAGTTCGAGCCGATCCACCTCCACTTCGACCACCGGAGGAGCGAGCGCCACGTGGAGCCGTTCGTCCTCCTCGCGGAGCGGAGCGAACCGGAACCGGCGCACCAGTTCCATGGGCACCTGGCGCCACAGGGCGGCGTCCTCCCGGTATCCGCTGAGGTCGGCCTCCGGGTAGATCTCCGGCCCGCCGGCAGGCTGCCGCGCCCCGCTCACTGTTCGAAGGGGCGGGGTGGCGCCCCGGGGCGCCACCGACTCACATCCGCCGCCGCCGCCGTCAGCCGCCGCCGCTCTCGCTCAGCGTCGCTCTCCCGAACGCTGGCGTCACCGTGCACTTGATCTTCCGGTAGGCGTTCTTGTCCACCCGTTCGCCGGTCCTCGGATTGCGGAAGGTCCGGGCCCCCACTTCGACGATCCTGAACCTCGCCCAGGCGGGCAGGGCGAAGGTGTTCCCTCGTTGCAGCTCCTCGATCGCGAGATCGCGCAACTCCTCCAGGAAGTCTCGTGCGTCAGCCTGCGTGAACCCGGTTCGCCCCGCCATGCGCCGTACGAGATCCGCCTTGGTCATGAGGTTCCTCCTGTCAGGTTACGGGCGTGCGGCAAACGCGCCGTTCCCCCCCGCGCAAACGCTTAGGTTACCGGAACCGACGCCGGGCGCGAAGACGGTCAGAACCCCAACAACTGGTCAAGCGTGGCGAGGCGTCCGTTCCAGAGCACCGCCCTCACCCGGCGCAGGTTGCGGATGTCCTCGAGCGGGTTTCCATCGACCACCACCATATCGGCCAGCGCGCCTTCTTCGATCACGCCGAGCTCGCCCTGAAGTCCCAGGGCCTCGGCGGCGGTCAGGGTGGCCGTCCGGATGGCGCCGGCAGGCCCGAGCCCGGCCTCGGCATAGTGCTCGATTTCGATGATGAGACCGAGACCGTAGGGAATGATCGGCGTGTCGGTGCCCGCGATCACCCGCCCCCCGCGACGCGCGATCCCGGCCACGGTGTCCCACTTGGGGCGCATCACCGCGAGGGGGACTTCGGTGTTCATGCCGTGGTCCCGGGCGGCGAGCAGCCCCTCGGCGACCCACGCGGGGAAGGCGCGGATCCGGCGGTCGGCGGCGAGGAGCCCCGGCTCCCGGGCGAGGGCGAGGTTCCAGCCTCCGTAGATGAGGAGCGTCGGAGTGAAGTACACGCCCGATTCGTGGATCAGGGCCCGGACATCCTCGTACGAGTAGCCGAGTTGCGTGACCTTCGGCGAGAAGCCGCGGCGGGAGGTGCCCTCGATGTGTTCGATGCCGTCGACTCCGTGGCGGACGGCGGGGTAGATCTCGTGGGAGGTGACGAAGGCGCCGATCCGGTGGGCGCGGCGGATCGCCTCCTGCTGCGCCGCGTCATCGAGCCGGACGTAGGTCTTGACCACGTCGTACTGGAGTTCGCGCGCCATGGTGAAGGCGCCTTCGAAGGCAGGCCCGGCAGCGCTCGGGACGGCGCCCGGGTAGTAGATCCGGTCCCCGTCCAGGGTGTTGCCGGTGACGAAGAGACGCGGGCCGACGCGACGTCCGGCGAGGATGGACTCCCGTTCCTCGATCGTGCGGTAGGGCGAAGCCGCCGGGATCCGGGCCGACGTGATGCCGTAGGCGAGATGCAGCCGGCCCAACCGGTTGCCGTAGGCCGGCGCCGCCGGATGCGTGTGCATTTCGATCAGGCCCGGCATCAGGGTGGCGCCTTCGGTGGTGACGACCCGCAGGTCCTCCGGAGGGGGCTCGCCGGTCGGGGAAATCGAGGCGATGCGTCCGCCTTCGACGAGCACGTCGAGACCGGTCACGACGGCGCCCGAGGCCACATCGAGCACCGAGGCGTTCTGGAACAGCAGCCGCCCGGCCGGCTCGGAGACGGTGAATTCGTGCCGGAGCGGGATCTCCTCGGCGCCGCTGCCGTCGCCGGCCACCCGCATCAGCCGGCCCCCGGAAACCACGGTGAGGGCGGCGCCATCCGGCGTCCACGCCGGGAAGTCCACCGGCCCCTCGAACACCGAACGCACGGGACCGGCCGGGTCGCCGCCCGCGTCCAGGGGAAGCACGGCGAGGCCGCCGTCGAGGGCGAAGGCCAGGCTCGTTCCGTCGGGGGAGAACACCGGGCCGTCGGTGTCACGGCTTCCAACGCTTCCGGCCGGCTCGTCAAGGAGGCGCGCTTCCCCGGTGTCCGCCGCCACCATCACGATCCGGTTTCTCCCCTCGCGGAAGCGTGACGACCAGGGGGTGAGGGTGGTCACGGCGATCGTGGCGCCGTCGGCGGACCAGCTCGGCATCGCCAGCCCTCGGTGACCCTCGAAGAGCGTGACCGCCTCCGGCGCGTCGTGCGGGCCGGTGGTGAGATCGCGGCCGCTCACGCTCAGGTTGCCGGCTTCATCGAGCCAGGCGAGCATGGATCCGTCCGGCGAGACGGCCGGGCTCAGCTCGGCTCCGATTCGGGCGGTGAGCTGGGTGAGTCCCAGGCCGGGCGCCGAGTCGATCTGTTTCTCCCAGAGGTCCATGGTGCCGCCGCGGTCGCTGGAGAAGACCACGGCGCTGCCGTCGGGAACCCAGACCGGATCGGTGTCGAGCCAACTGTCGCGGGTGAGCGGGAGCGGCGCCTCGGAGCCGTCGAGCGGCGCGGTCCAGAGGTCGCCGAGGGCGGCGTAGACCAGCCGGGTCCCGTCCGGGCTGATGGATGGGCGGATCAGCCCGCGCACCGGCTGGGGTTCGGTGGCTTCGGTGCGGATGCGTCCGGTCCGTTCCGGCGCCGGGAGGACCTGGAAGGCCACCGTCATCGGCACCGTCACCGGTTCCGCTGCAGGCAGGGGGTCGGAGGCGTCTTCGCCTGCCGGTCCGCCCGGCGCCTCCTCCGCCGTCGGCTCTTCCCCGGCGATCTCGAGGCGTCGGATCACCCCGTCCGCGGTGTAGAGCACCATCGCCGCATCGGTCCACTGGGCGCGGAACGGGAAGATGTCCTTCCCCGCTTCGGGGAATCCGCGCTCCGCCGCCCCGGAGTCCCCGAGGGGCGCCAGGTGGAGGGTGGCGCGGCTCTCCGGGCGCTCCCGAATGCCGCTCTCGAAGCGCCGGAACAGGACGCCGTCCCCGCCGGGGCGGACCGACGGGGCGGCGATCCGTCCCTCGGTTCCGGGAATGGCGGTGGACGCCCCGCCGGCGATCGGGACCTGGTGGAGCGCTCCCTCGGCCGTCCCTTCCGGGACCGAGACGAAGACGAGGCCGCTGCCGTCGGGAAGCCAGGCCGGCTGGCTCTCGTTGCCGAGACCAGAGGTGAGCCGGGTGGTCTCGCCGGATGCCGGATCGAGCAGCCAGATGTCGTAGGACCCCTCGCGGTCGGAGGAGAACGCCAGGCGAGAGCCGTCGGGCGACCAGACCGGTTCCCGATCGTCGAACCACGTGCCAGTGAGCTGGTGGGGTTCGCCTCCGGAGAGGGCCACCTCCCAGATGTCCCAGCTTCCGGCCCGGTAGGACTGGTAGGCGACGCGATGGCCGTCCGGGTGGAAGTCGGGCAGGCGGTCGTCCCCCAGCCCGTCGGTGATCGCCTCGGCCTCGCCTCCCGCCGCCGGCAGCCGCCAGAGCGTCCCCTGGAGGTCCATGACCAGGCTCTCTCCGTCGGGGGACTCCGCCACCGCGAAGTTCGTCCCCTCGCCCACCAGGACGACCCGTTCCCCGGCGTCCTGGGCCCCGGAGGGGACCATGGATGTCGTGAGCGCCGCCGCAGCCGCGCCCGGGACAAGCAGCGCCCGAACCATGACCGCCGATGCTACCCCGATCCCGTGGGACGCGAGTCTCCGACGCGACGGGCTGCCCGGGGCCGTATTTGTCTTGCGGCGGCGGACGAGGGGTGTCGCCAGGCCGGTCCGGAGGTGGGCGCTTCATCTGCGCCAGCACTCGGGCAGCATCTGACCCTGACGGAGCGTGCGCCTTCCCGGCCCGTCTGAGGAGTCAGCCCCGTCCCACCCGGAGTTATCGTTGAGCGGCATGAGGTGCATTCGGGACACGCGCGGATGGTGCTTCGCGGCGGTTGCGCTGACGGGCGCGATGGTCGCGGCCCCGGCATTCGGGCAGGGCGTCTCCGTCTCGGGCGTCGCGAAGGAGTTCCTTCGAACGGTGACCGCGGCGGTGGAGGCCGACGGGCGAGGCGGGATGGCGGTGGGCGTGTTCGTGGCCGGGAACCGCGTTCTGGCGGCGGGGGTCGGGAGCGCCGATCACGAGGGCGCGGTTCCGGTGACCGCGGAGCACGTGTTCCGGATCGGATCGATCACGAAGCCGGTGACCGCGATGGCGATGCTGCGGCTGGTTCATCTCGGCAGGGCCCGCTTCGGGGATCCGGTCCGGACCCACGTCCCCGAACTCGACCGGGTGACGAACCCGTTCGCGTGGGCGCCCGGCCCGACGATCTTCCAGCTCGGCACGATGACCGGCGGCCTCGCCCGCGAGCCGGAGAACCTCGCGACCTGGCTCGTCGGCGCCCCCGAGGAGTGGACCGCGGTGGCGTTCCGGGCCCTCGCCGAGACCTCCTTCGAGTACGAGCCGGGCACGCGCTACCAATACTCGAACATCGGGTACGCCGTTCTCGGCGCCGCGGTGGAGCGCGTTGCCGGCGAGCCTTTCGTGGACCACGCCCGGGACAACCTCGTGGCGCCGCTCGGAATGGACTCGACCGCCTTCTTCCCGGTTCCCGGGATCGAAGACCGCATCGCGGAGGGGGTCACCGTGAAGGACGACGGGAGCCTCGACGCCGGGACGCCGGCGCGGGAGCACGCGGGGCGCGGCTACAAGGTGCCGAACGGCGCGCTGTATTCGACGGTGGAAGATCTGGGCGTCTTCCTGCGTTTCCTGATCGGGACCGAGGGAGAGCCATTCGACGCGGTGATCCCGGCGCGCGTCCGGCAGAACAACCTGACGAAGGCCTTCGCGGCCGGGGACCTTGCGAGCGGCTACGGCTTCGGGTTCATGGCCCGTCGGCTGGACGACGCCGCCGGCGAACCGTTCACTGCCTACGGCCACGGGGGCGGCGTGGCCGGGTACCGGGCGGCGGCCTGGATCGAGCCGGAAACCGACGCTGCGGTGGTGCTGCTCCGGAACGTGGGAGGCGACGGACTGAACCTGTCGGAGATGTCGATGGCGGCGCTCGCGGAGGTGGTGGCGGCGCTCCGCTGAGACCCGCCCGGGCATCTCGGCCGTGCCCCGTGTCCCCCGCATCCCGCTGGCCTGGTGGATCCTCATCGGGATGGCCGGGGGCGTCTGCCTCGGCCTCGCGGCGCCGCAGTGGGCCGAGCGGATCGGGTTCCTGAGCGACCTCTTCCTGCGGCTGATCCGGTCCATCATCGCCCCGGTGCTGGTGGGCGTCCTCATCCGTGCGATCGCCGGCGCCGGGAGCATGGGGGCGCTGGGGCGGCTGGGCTGGAAGTCGGTGGTCTGCTTCGAGGTGGCCACGACCATCGCGCTCCTGCTCGGCTGGTTCGGCGTGATGCTGACCCGACCGGGCGACGGCCTGTCCCTCGGACCCGCATCCGGCGCCGAACTCCCGGAACCCGCCGGCTTCGTCGAAGCGCTGGTGGGCGCCGTCCCGACGAGCATTGTGGACGCCCTGGCCCGGGGCGACGTGCTTCAGATCGTCGTCTTCTGCTTCGTGTTCGGGATTGCCTGCCTCTCGGTCGGGAAGCGCGCCCGGCCGGTCGTGGACTTCGCCGATGCGCTGGCGGACGTGGCGTTTCGCTACACCGACTACGTCATGTTCCTTGCGCCCCCGGCGGTGTTTGCGGCCGCCGCGAACGCCGTCGCGGGAGGCGGTTCCTCCGCCCTGGAGGGGCTCGCGGAGTTCGCGGCGTTGGCCTGGCTTCTCCAGGGGCTCTTTCTCGGGGCGGTGCTGGCGGGGGGTCTCTTCCTGAGCGGGGTTCCGCTGCGGCGGTTCGCGCGCTTCATGCGGGCGCCGTTCCTGGTGGGCTTCGCGACGACTTCGAGCGCTGCGGCTCTCCCCTCGACGCTGGAGAACCTTGAGCGGTTCGGGGCGCCGCGGCGCATCCTCGGCGTGGTGACGCCGCTGAGCCTCAGCCTGAACATGAACGGCAGCACGATTCAGCTGGGAATGGCGACGCTGTTCATCGCCCAGGCGGCCGGGATCGGGCTCGCGTGGGAGCAGCAGCTCGTCCTCCTGCTCACGCTCAAGGTGATGAGCAAGGGCGTCGCCGGGATTCCGCGCGCCAACTTCGTGATCCTGGCCGCCGTCTTCCAGGCGCACGGCCTGCCCATGGAGGGACTCGGCATCCTGCTCGGGATCGACGCGCTGATCGATCCGATCCGGACGAGCGTGAACGTCGTGAGCCACGGCGCCGCCCCGGCGGTGGTGGCTCGCTGGGAAGGCTCAGTCCCTCAGGCGGTCTCCCGCTGACAGCGCCGTCGTAGCTACGGACCGTGGGCCGCGACGCCCGCGGCGCAGGCCGGCGAGGACGCCGGCGCTCCATGGGGCCGACGCTCTCACCGGCCACCGCAGGGTGCGACGTTCCGGGCGCCGGCGGCGACGGATCGAGGTCGCCTACCGCGCGAGCAGCCGGCGCGCCTGCCGGAGGTGGAGTTCCTCCAGCAGTTCGCCGTCGAGTTCCACGACCGCGACCCCTCGGGCACCGGCCTGCTCCATGGCGCGCACCACCCGTTCCGCCCAGGCGCGTTCCCCGGCCGTGGGCGCGAAGGCTTCGTGGATCACGGGAACCTGGGCCGGGTGAACGGCGGACTTGCCGTCGAAACCGGCGACGGCGGCGCGCCGGGCGCTCCGGCGCAGCCCTTCGAGGTCGCGGAAGGCGAACCAGGGCGCGTCCCAGCAAAGGATGCCGGCGGCCCGGGCGGCGAGCAGGATCCGCTGGCGTACAAACAACAGGTCCGCCTCGTCGTGGCGCGACCGCGAACCCACGCTCAGCCGGTAGTCGGCGGCGCCGAACACGAGGCCTTCCACGCCGGCAAGGCGGGCAAGATCGAAGGCGCCGGCCGCGCCCCGCGCGGTCTCGATCATGAGCCAGAGCGGCGTCTGCCGGCCCAGGATGTCGCGGGCTGCCCGGATCGTCGCAGCGGATTCGGCCTTGGGCAGCACGACGGCATCGAATCCCGCGCCGGCGGCCGCTTCGAGGTCCGCCCGACCGATGGCGCCGTCGGGAGGGTTGATCCGCAGCGCCGCCAGCGCCCCGCCCGCCAGCGCGGCCCGGCAGTCCCGGAGGCCTTCCCGAGCGCTGACCTTGTGGGACGGGTGGACACCGTCCTCGAGGTCGAGCACGAGGATGTCGGCGCCCCGGATCGCGGCCTTCGCGACCATCCGCCGGCTCGACGCCGGGACGTAGAGGAGCGAGCGGCGCGGCCGGGTGTCCGCGTCTGGGGCCGGGGGCATCCCGCCGCCGAGTATTCCACGGGGCGCGGTGGCCCCGTTCGGCGCTCAGGCGGGACGGATCGAGAGGTTGACGACCATCACGAAGACCGCGACCACGAGCGTCAGCGTCAGGGCCGCCATGACCTCGAGCCGGAGCAACCGGCCGTGGTGGCTGGCGACCTGCTCCGCGGCCGCACGCGCCTTGGCCTCGCTCGCGCCGGCCTCCACGAGTGCGTCGTCCACCTCGGACAGCATCACCGCCATGCGCGGAGTCTAACGACGGTCTTCGTCGCGGAACGGGAACCGCGGGTTCGCGGCGCTCGTTGGAACGGGCATGATGAGACTTCCGCGCATTGCAGCCCTTGCCGCCATCGTTCTCGGCCTGGCGGCGCTCCCGGCGTTCGGGCAGGAGCGCCCGTGGCTTCACGTCTCGGTCGAAGACGGAAACGACAACACCAAGGTGGAGGTGAACCTGCCCTTCGCCGCGGTCGAGGCGCTCGGTGACTCGCTCGCCGAGCACATCTTCGACGAGATCGAAAAGGAATGGGACCACGGCGCCGACGTGGACGTGGACGCCGACGACCTCCGCGCCCTCTGGCAGTCGCTTCGTGACAACCCGGGCGCGTGGGTGACGCTCGACGAAGAGAACGGGGGGAACCTCCGCGCCCGGATGGACGGCGACGAGATCCGCATCGAGGGCGCCGGCGACGATGGCGCGCTCGACGTGCGGATTCCGGTGGCCTTCGGCGACGCGCTCTTCGGCGAAGAGGGCGAAGAGCCCGACCTGGCCGCGGCCATCCGCGCGCTCCGAGACCACGACGACGTTCTCGTCTCGGTGGGCGGAGACGACGGTCGGGTCCGGGTTTGGATCGGACCCCGGTAGCCCGCCATGCTCCGCCTGCTCGGCATCCTGTTCGCCGCGGCGCTGGTTTCGGCGCTCATCTTCGGCGCCTGCCTCGCGGCCTGCGGCGTCGCGGTCGTCTCGGTGGTCGCCGAGGAGGGGCCGTCGTTTGTGGCGCCTGTCCCCTTGATGCTTCCCCTCGCCGCCCTCCACCTCGTTCCGGACCACCTGGTGGACCACGAGATCCACCAGGACATGGAGGGGCTGGAAGGCGCGGCGATCCTGGCGCTCGGGCCGTTCGCGCGGGCCCTCGAAGCCGCGGGCGACGCCGAGCTCGTGCGGGTCACCGACGGAGAGGATCAGGTCCTCATCGCCACCGAAGGCGACGATCTGGTCATCCGGGTGCGGGAGGGCGGCGACTCGGGCAACCGGGTCTTCCTGCGAACGCCGCTCCGCGTTCTCGAGGACATCGGGGACGCCTGCGAGGCGTCGGGAGAGTCCGGGATCCGCTGCAATCCCCTCGCGATGGCCCGGTCGCTGCTGACGGCGGCCCGAGGCACGGAGATCGAGGTGGACGGCGGCGCGACCCGGGTGGACATCACGGTCTGGTAGCGGCCCCGTTCGGGGCGCTGGCGCTCCGTGCGTGCCGCCGAGGCGGCAAGTGACCGTGACAATGTGAAACCGCGAGTACGGTGGCTAGGCTGTGCCCATGAAGAACATCACCATCTCCCTGGACGAGGAGACGTACCGGAGAGCGCGTATCGCTGCATCGCAGAGGGACACTTCGGTATCGGCGCTGGTGCGCACGGCCCTCGAGGAGATTGCTTCGAACGGAGCAGCCGAGAGCCCCAATGAGGAGTTGCTCCGCACCCTGGACGCGGTCCGCGAGTCCATGATCGCTCGGGGCTCGACATTCTCGGCCGCCGACCGGCTGCCGCGCGAGGAACTCTACGACCGCGCCGCACGTCGTCGGGAGGAGCAGGAACACCGCAGGAACGATGCACTTCGTTGACACGAATGTGCTGCTATCCGCCGTCAGTCCGCTCCCGAAGGAAGCCGCGAAGAGAGATCAACGACTGGGACGCCGCCATCCTGGCGGCAGCCCCCATTGCCGGCTGCGACGCCGTGTACACGGAAGACCTGAGCGACGGCCAGGCAGAGGGCGGCGTCCGGGTCGTGAATTCCTTCCGCGGGATCCCCAACGACTCAGTGGCCGGCGAGGACGCCGGCGCTCCATGCGGGCGGTGGCCGGCGAGGACGCCGGCGCTCCAGGACGAGGCGCGCTGACCGCGTCAGAACCGGAAGAACCGCGTGAACTTGACGATGAACGATTGGGTGTCCAGTTCGGGGTACCCGGGCGCCAGGGTGTCCCTGAGCGAGTTGTAGACCAGGTAGAAGTCGCTGCCCGGCTCGTACTCCCAGCGGAAGCGGACATTCGTCGAGAGGCTGCCGGCGGCGCTGTTGTACTGGAGGAACGCGGCCAGGAAGCTGCGCGGGGAGACGGTGTAGTTGATCCGCGCCGCGAGCAGGTTCGTGTCGTAGTCGCCCTCGGGCAGCGCGATCCAGTTCACGGAGACCGTCGGCTCGACGGTCAGGCGCGTCATCAGCTCGATCCGGCCGCGCCAGGCGAGTTCCCGGCGGGTCCCGGAGAAGAACCCGCCCCGCTGGTAGGCGAAGTTGCCCGACACCGGACGCTGCGGGCCCGCCTGGTAGCTGACCCGCACGGAATCGAAGTCGTAGCTGCCGGGCGCCACCCCGAGGTCGTCGCTCAGCGAGAACGACTCGCTCAGCACCTCGCGGTTTCGGGTGGCGTTCACATTGACGTTGTCCCCGTTCTCGAACTCCATGTCGTAGCGGAAGCCGAAGATCCGGGTCTCGAGCTCCCCCTCGTTGTCGGTGGTGGTGTCCACGCTGGCGGTCCAGCCGAGCTTCCGCAGCCAGGCAATCGAGTGCGGGCGGGGGCTGAAACGCGCCTCGGCGTAGTTCCGCTGGAAGTCCCGGCGGCGCAGGAAGCCGATCCCGGGATCGAACCCGTCCCCGACCACGAGCCGCTCCGCCTGCACGCCGTAGCGGTCGCCGTTGTAGTCGAGCTGGCCGAGGTAGCTCAGCCCGGTCTGGTCCTCCAGGTCGTTCTGCGTCCAGGCGCCGTAGCTCCGGATGTCCAGGTTCTCGAAGAAGCCGAAACGGGCGTCCATCCCGTAGGCGACGTTCCGGCCCAGGCCGCTGGCGGTGTGGGACCGGTAGGTGCCCATGACGCCCACGGTGCTGCGGCTCAGGATGTCCCGCTTCAGCCGGAGGACGGAGAAGTCCGTCTCCGGGGCGCCGGCGTCCGCGCTCTCGCCGCTGCGGATGGCGAGGGCGCCCACGTTGTAGTCGCCCAGCTTCCCCGTCACCCGGGCGCCGCCGGTGATGGGCACGGCCTGCCCGCCCTCGATGCCGATGCGGCGGCTGAAGAAGAGCACCGGGGTGCTGCTCGCCGGGCCGAAGCTGCGCGTGGACCCCGGCGGGGCGCCCCGGCCCCCGGACGCGCCGAAGTCGAAGATCCCCTGGCCCTCCAGGAAGAACTCGCGCTTTTCGGGAAAGAAGAGGCTGAACCGGGTGAGGTTGATCTGTTGCGCGTCCGCCTCGACCTGGGCGAAGTCGGTGTTCCAGGTGAGGTCGGCGGTGAGCCCGCTGGTGATTCCCACCTTGGCGTCCATGCCGAAGTCGCCCCCGAACTCCCGGTTGAGCGACCCGCCTTGGATCCGGGCGCCGGCGGCGTCGCCGATCAGGTACGGCTTCACCTCCACGGTGCGGGAGCTCGCCGGCGCCTCGAGGCCCACCAGGGTCCCGGCCGAACTCACCTTGGTGATCGCCCGCGGCCCGAGCGCCGTCGGGACCTGGGTGAAGTAGGACATCTCGTTCTTCCAGCGGACCACCCGGCGGAAGTTGATGCCCCAGACCTGGGGCCCGCCGCGGTCGTAGCGCAGCGTCTTGAACGGGATGCGCATTTCCACGGTCCAGCCGTTTTCGAAACGGGCCGCCCGGGAGTTCCAGACGGCGGTCCAGTCCCGATTCACGCCCCGCTCGTCCACGATGAGGCCGTCGAAGAAGCCGCCGATCGGGTTCAGGTAGAAGAAAAAGGCGTTCCGGCGGTCGTAGAAGGTGTCGAGGATGACCGCGAGGTTCGCGTTGTTGAAGATGCCGAAGTTGTCCCGGCGCATCTCGGTGGCCACGATCCGGTCGGGCTGGCTGTCCCAGCACCTCCCGGCGACGTACACCGCGTCCTCGTCGAAGAAGACCCAGACCTCGGTCTCCTCGGTGGCCGGCTCGCCCTCGAGCGGGAGCGCCTGGATGAAGCCACCGACTCCCGGGACCCGCTGGTAGACCTCGTCGTCGAGCCGTCCGTCGAGCACGAGGGGTTCGTCGAGGCGGGTTGCGCGCATGGTGGCGCCGCCGGAATCGTCGCGCCGGACCATCTGGGGAAGCTCGGGGGGCGCCGGGCCGCGCACCGTGGCCATCGGATCCGGCGTCGCGTCCTGCCCGTCCTGCTGGTTCCGGGGTTCCCCGGACTGCGCCCACAGCGACGGCGGCGCCACGAGGGCGATCGCGAGCGCCAGGCGATGCGCGGGGAAGGACAAGGGGCCAGGAACCGGGTCGGCGCAACTCTACGCCGCCGGCGTTGGCGCCGGCCGGGAGGGCGCCGGTCCCCTCAGAACCGGAAGAGGCGGGTGAACTTGACGATGAAGGACTGGGAGTTCAGTTCGGGGTAGCCGGGCGCGAGGGTGTCGCGGAGCGAGTTGTAGACCATGTAGAAGTCGCTCCCCGGTTCGTACTCCCAGCGGAAGCGAACGTTCGTCGAGAGGCTGTCCGAGGCGGTGTTGTACTGGAGGAACGCCGCGAGGAAGCTGCGGGGCGAGAGCGTGTAGTTGATCCGGGAGGCGATCAGGTTCGTGTCGTACTCGCCGGTCGGGAGGTCGATCCAGTTCATCGACAGGGCGGGCTCGATGGAGAACCGGGACGTGACCTCGACCCGTCCGCGCCACGCGGCCTCGCGGCGGGTCCCGGAAAAGAAGCCCCCCTGCTGGTAGGCGAAGTTGCCTGAGATCGGACGCTGGGGGCCGGCCTGGTACTCGACCCGGACGTGGTCGAAGTCGTAGGGACCCACCCCCACGCCGATCCCCGCTTCCTCATCGAGCAGAAACTCGTCGCTCAGCACCTCCCGGTTGCGCGCGGCGTCCACGTTGAGTCGGTCGCCGTTTTCCAGTTCGACCTCGGTGCGCAGCTGGAGGATGCGGGTCTCGAGGACCGCCTCGTTGTCGGTGGTGTAGTCGATGCTGCCCGTCCAGCCGATCCGGCGCAGCCAGGCGATGGAATGGGGCCGGGGGCTGAAGCGGGCCTCGGCGTAGTTGCGCTGGAAGTCCCGGCGGCGCAGGAACCCGATGCCGGGATCGAAGCCGTCCCCGACCACGAGCCGCTCGGCCTTCAACCCGTACCGGTCGCCGTTGTACTCGAGCTGGCCGAGATAGCTCCTCCCGGTCCGGTCCTCGAGTTCGTTCCGGGTCCACGCGGCGTAGGACTGGATGGTGAGGTTCTCGAAGAACCCGAAGCGGGCGTCCATCCCGTAGGCGAAGTTGCGCCCGAGCCCGCTGGCGGTGTGGGAACGGTAGGTGCCCATGACGCCGACAGTGCTGCGGTTCAGGATGTCGCGCTTCAGCCGCAGGACCGAGAAGTCGGTCTCCGGGGCGCCCACCGCGCTGTTCGCGCCGGTGCGGATGGCAAGCGCTCCGACGCCGAAGTCCCCGACCTTGCCGGTCACCCGCCCGCCGCCGAGGATCGGCACCACCTGGCCGCCGGCGATCCCGATCTGGCGGCTGAAGAAGAGCACCGGGGTGCTGCTCGGCGGGCCGAAGCTGCGCGTCGATCCGGCGGGAGGGCTGCGGCTCGCCGTGCCGAAGCTGAAGGTCCCCTGGCCCTCCAGGAAGAACTCGCGCTTTTCGGGAAAGAAGAGGCTGAAGCGGGTGAGGTTGATCTGCTGGGCGTCCGCTTCCACCTGGGCGAAGTCGGTGTTCCAGGTCAGGTCGGCCGTCAGCCCGCTGGTGATGCCCACCTTGGCGTCCACCCCGAAGTCCCCGCCGTAGTCCCGCTCGAGTCCGCCGGCGTCGGCGCGGAGCCCGGCGGCGTCGCCGATGAGGTAGGGCTTCACCTCGACAGTCCGGGAACTCGCCGGCGCCTCCAGGCCGACCAGGGTGCCGGCCGAGCTGACCTTGGTGATGGCGCGCGGGCCGAGTGCCGCGGGGACCCCGGTGAGGAAGGAGAGCTCGTTCTTCCAGCGCACCGTGCGGCGGAAGTTGATGCCCCACACCTGGGGTCCTCCACTCGCATAGCGCAGCGTCTTGAACGGGATGCGCATCTCCATGGTCCAGCCGTCTTCGAACCGTGCCGCCCGGGAGTCCCAGACGGCGCTCCAGTCGCGGTTGGGTGGGCTCTCGTCGGCGATGAGGCCGTCAAAGAACCCGCCGATCGGGTTCATGTAGAAGAAGAAGGCGTTCCGGCGGTCGTAGAAGGTGTCCAGGATGACCGCGAGGTTCTCGTTGTTGAAGATGCCGAAGTGGTCCCGCCGCATCTCGGTGGCCACCATGCGGTGGGGCTGGCTGTCCCAGCACCGGCCGGCGATGTACACCGCCTCGTCGTCGTAGAAGACCCACACCTCGGTCGGCTCGGTGGCGGGTTCGCCTTCGAGCGGGAGCGCCTGGATGAAGCCGCCCACCCCCGGCACCTGGTCGTAGATGGCGTCGTCGAGGCGGCCGTCGAAATCGAACGGTCCGGTGAGGCGGGTGGCGCGCATGGTGGCGCCGCCGGCGTCGTCGCGGCGCACCATCTCGGGCAGCTCGGGTGGCGCCGGGCCGCGCACCGCGGCCGTGGCCGCAGGCGCCGCGCCCTGGCCATCCTGGCGTTCGTTCACGCCCCCGGATTGACCCTGCGCCGACGCCGGAAGGAGCAGCGCTGCGACCGCTGCCAGGAAGCGGATGCGGCGGCGGGACGAGGGGAACTCCACCGTGCCGGAAACTCTACGCCGAGACCGGCTCAGAAGCGGAACAGCCGCGTGAACTTGACGATGAACGACTGGGTGTCGTGTTCGGGAACCCCCGGCGCCAGAGTGTCCCGGAGCGAGTTGTAGACGAGGTAGAAGTCGCTGCCCGGCTGATACTCCCAGCGGAACCGGATGTTCGTCGAAAGGCTGTCCGAGGCGCTGTTGTACTGGAGGAAGGCGGCGAGGAAGCTCCTCGGAGACAGGTTGTAGTTGAGCCTCGCGGCCAGGAGCCGGGTGTCGTAGGCCCCGCCGGGGAGGGTGATCCAGTTGAGGGAGACGGTCGGCTCCACGATGAAGTGGCGTATGACTTCGAGCCGGCCGCGCCAGGAGAGTTCGCGCCGCGTTCCCGAGAAGAACCCGCCCTGCTGGTAGGCGAAGTTGCCCGACACCGCCCGCTGGGGCCCGGCCCGGTAGCTGAGGCGGGCCGTGCCGAAGTCATGCGGGCCGACGGCCACCGCGAGGTCGTCCGTCAACCGGAATTCCTCGTGGAGCACTTCCCGGTTGCGCGCCACCCGGAACTGGAGGCTGTCTCCGTTCTCCAGCTCGACATCGGACCGGAGCGCGAGGATCCGGGTCTCCGGATTCCCATCCGGGTCGGTGGTGTTGTCGAGGCTCCCCGTCGCCCCGATCTTCCGCAGCCAGGCGATGGAGCGCGGTCGGGGGCTGAAGCGGGCCTCCGCGTAGCTGCGCCCGAAATCCTGGCGCCGGAGAAACCCGATCCCGGGATCGAAGCCCTCGCCGACCACCAGCCGCTCGAACTGGAGCCCGTAGCGGTCGGCCTGATAGTCGAACTGGCCGCGGTAGCTCATGCCGGTCCGCTCTTCGTGTTCGTTCTTCGTCCAGGCCGCGTAGCCGCGAAGGTCGAGGTTCTCGTAGAAGCCGAATCGCGCGTCCATCCCGTAGGCGGCATTGCTCCCGGCGCCGTCTCCGGTGTCGGAGCGGTAGGTCCCCATCAGCCCGACGGTGCTGCGGCCGAGGATGTCGCGTTTCAGCCGCACCACCGAGAAGTCGGTTTCCGGGGTCCCCGAGGCGAGGTTCTCGCCAGACCGCATGGCGAGCGCGCCGACGCCGAAGTCGCCGAGCTTCCCCGTTACCCGGGCGCCGCCCCGGATCGGCGCCAACTGGTTGCCGGCGATCCCGATCCGGCGGCTGAAGAAGAGGAGCGGGACGCTGCTCGGTGCTCCGAATCGGCTGGCCGAGGCCCGCGGCGTCCGCTCCGAAGTCCCGAAGGCGAAGAGCCCCTGGCCTTCCAGGAAGAACTCGCGCTTTTCGGGAAAGAAGAGGCTGAACCGGGTCAGGTTGATCTGCTGGGCGTCCGCCTCGACCTGGGCGAAGTCCGTGTTCCAGGTCAGGTCGGCAGTGAGCCCGCTGGTGATCCCGACCTTGGCGTCGACCCCGAAGTCGGAGCCGAACTGCCGGTCGACCGAGCCGTCGTCCGTCCCGGTCCCAACCGCATCGCCGGTGAGGTACGGCTTGACCTCGATGGTCCGCGAGCTCGGCGGCGCCTCGAGCCCGACCAGGGTGCCGTAGGAACTCACCTTGGTGATCGACCAGATGCCGAGGGCGGCCGGTAGCCGCGTGAGATAGGAGATCTCGTTCTTCCAGCGAACGACCCGCCGGAAGTTGATCCCCCAGACCTGCGGCCCTCCGGTCGGATAGCGGAGCGTCTTGAACGGGATCCGCAGTTCCGTCGTCCAGCCGTCCTCGAACCAGGCGGTTCTGGAATCCCACACCGCGGTCCAGTCCCGGTTGAAGTTCCGTTCGTCGGTGATGAGGCCGTCGAAGAACCCGCCGAGGGGGTTCAGGTAGAAGATGAACGCGTTCCGGCGGTCGTAGAAGGTGTCGAAGGTGACGGCCAGGTGCTGGTTGAGCCAGATGCTTCCGTGGTCGCGCCGGAGTTCGGTGGCCACGATCCGGTCGGGCTGGCTGTCCCAGCAGCGGCCGGCGATGTAGATCGCCTCGTCGTCGAAGAAGACCCAGACCTCGGTCTTCTCGGTGGCCGGGGCTCCTTCGAGCGGCTCGGTCTGGATGAAGTCGCTGATCCCGGGAACCCGGTCGTAGATCGCCTCCTCGAGGCGTCCGTCCAAGGCGAGCGGCGCCCCGAGCCGAACGGCGCGGATGGTGGCTCCACCCTGGTCGTCGCGCCGGATCATCGCCGGAAGTTCCGGCGGCGGCGGGCCCCGGATCACGAGGCCGGGCGCGGGCGCTTGCTCCTCGGCGCCGCCGACCGGCAGCGCCATTCCCGCGGTCGGGGCCCAAATCACCCCGACGGTCAGAGCGCCACAAGTCAGCGCGCGGCTCACAAGACGTCCGAGTAGCGCCGGGGACGAGACATCACCCATCCGGCGAACACCCATCGCCCGCATCATTCGAGCCCTCGCTGCAATTCTCCCGGCGGCGGGCGAGTCGGCCGTCGGGGCCGGCGGCGGAGGGGACTCCCTGCCCACCGTCCCATCGCCCGCCACGCTCCCCTCCCGGGAAGGCTACGCCCTTGACGCCGACAACATCGCCTTGGGGACGTTGGAAGAGCGAGCGCTCCGGGAGGTTGTCACTTCGCGTGATCGGGCGAGCCTCCGTTACGACGAACTCGCCAACGGAGTTCCGGCCTGGCCGGCCATCGCCCGAAGGGCTCAACTCCAATCGACGCAGCGGCCGATGGGGCGGCTCGTCAGGCTGGACGCGCGCGCGTCAGCGGAACCGGAAGGAATGTATGAGCCTGCTCGTCGGGGGTACTTGCTCGTCGTCCTTGCGCCGCCAAGTATGTGATTCCCATTCCGATCCGTGCCGTTCCCCGATTCCGAGGCATGAGGTCCACGGGTTTCCAGGCGTGTCTGGGCCACCTGCGCACTCTGCTTCAACGGATGCGCAGGAGTAACCGGGGCACGGCAGAAGTGCGGCAGAATCGAGCGGCTGGTGGAGGCCCTCGGGGAGGTTGGAGTTGCCCCGGTTTTTTGGACACCTAATTTCTAGATGGCCCCTCACATGAGGGCCGCCCTGGTCACCAGGGCGCTGGACATGGCCGTGGAGCGTCGGCGGCCGGCGGGCGTCATCCATCACTCGGATCAAGGCAGCCAGTACACCTCGCTGGCCTTCGGGAATCTCCATTTCGTCAAGTTCGCGCCCGGTTCCGGTTGTGACCGCGCCGTTTCACGCCGCTCGCGGCGTTCGCCGGTTGTCGTCCGGCGGGCGACAGCCTCTAGACTTGGATGATGATCGCATCGTTCCGCCACCGGGGGCTGAAGGCGTTCTACGAGGGCAGGACGGAGCGCAGGGTCGCGCCCGAGCACGCGGGCAGGCTGCGGGACATCCTCGCGGCGCTGGACCACAGTTCGGGACCGGAGGGCATGGACCTGCCGGGTTTCCGGCTGCACGCGCTCAAGGGGCATTACGCGGTCTCGGTGTCCGGCAACTGGCGCGTGACGTTCCGGTTCGAGGACGGTGTGGCGACCGCTGTGAACTACGTGGACTACCACTGAGGAGAAGAGAGGATCATGGCCATGCACGACCCGCCGCATCCGGGCGGCATCGTGAGGCGGCAGTGCCTCGAACCGCTGGGGCTGACGGTTACGCGTGCCGCCGAGGGGCTGGGCGTCACGCGGCAGGCGTTGTCGGAGTTGCTGAACGGGCATACCGGGATCTCGGTCGACATGGCGATCCGGCTGTCGAAGGCGTTCGGTTCGACGCCGGAGACGTGGCTGGGGATGCAGATGGCCTACGACCTCTGGGAGGCGCGGGGCCGCGCGGGCGAGATCGCGGTCGAGCGCTTCGCTGTGGCCTGACGACCACAGCGAATCCGGCAAGAGCCCCGTGCCACTGACGCCCGAGCAGCAAGCCCGCGAGGAGATCGACGGGCAGCTTGAGGCCTGCGGATGGCTGGTTCAGGACTTCGAATCCATGGACATCCATGCGGGGCTCGGCGTGGCCGTCCGCGAGTATCCGCTGACATGGAGTGAAGGAGCTGAGGTTCGATCCGGTTTCGCCGACTACCTGCTCTACGCCGACGGATGGGCCATCGGGGTGATCGAGGCGAAGCGGGCCGGGCATACGCTGCAGGGCGTATCACCTCAGTCGGAGAAGTACGCCAAGGGACTCGACAAGCGGGTGCCCGCCCGGTACCGCCCACCCCCGTTCGCTTACGAGTCCACCGGCGCGGTGACCCATCGCCAACACAACCCCCGTCAGGATCGCACCTGCAGTCAGCAAGAACCGTTTACGTCGGATCTTCTTCAGGATTGAGTACTCCTGTTTGGTTGCCACCCGCGGGGCACGTTCACAAACGGAACAGGCGGGTGAACTTGATGACGAGCGCGCGGTCGCTGAGTCCGGAGAGACCGTCATCCCCGTCCCGGTTCGTGGTGAACACCACGAACAGATCGCTGCCCGGCGAGTACTCCCACCGGAAGCGCACGTTCGCCGAGATGAGCTGCGCCGCCGAGTTGTACTGGACGAGCGCGCCCACGAAACTCTGCGGGGAGACGGTGTAGGTGGCGCGGAGCCGGGTCACCTGGGCCTGCACCTCGCCCTGGGGGACGTCGATCCAGTTGAGGCTGATGTTCGGCTCCATCGAGAAGCGCCGGTTCACCTCGGCGCGCCCCCAGTAGCTCACCTCGCGTCGGGTGCCGCCGAAGAAGTCTCCGAACTCGTAGCGGACATATCCGGAAACGGCCCGGTGAGTCCCCAGCCAGAACCGGAGCCCGCTGCGGGCGAAACGGTAGCTGCCGGCCGGCACGCCGACGTCGGTCGAGAGGTCGAACCCCGCCAGCAGATGCTCCTCGGTCACCGAGTGCGTCACCACGAGGCGGTCGCTGCTCTCGAAGATGGCTCGTCCCTCGAAGCCGTACTCGCGCGTCTCCAGCTCGCCGTCCGGACGATCGTACTGGTTCGCGTCCAATTTGAACTCGAACTGCCGGATTCGGTCGATGCCTCGGGGACGCGGGGCGAACGTGAAAGAACCCCCGTTCTTGGTGAAGTCGCGCCGGCGGACGAACCCCATGCCCGGGTTGAAGTCCTCACCGAGGTACATCCGCTCGGCGGTCACGTCGATCAGGTCGGTGTCGTAGCGGAACTGGCCCATGTAGCTCGCGGCCTGGTGGCCCGCTTCGACCCCTGGCTCGCTGGTGGCCATGTAGAAGGTGTTGACCCGGATGTGCTCCGTGGGGTTGAAGTTCCCGTCCACGCCGTAGAGGGAGTTGGATCCGGAGTGGTCGGCCGCGTGGTTCCGATGGGTGACGATGACCCCGATGTTCGACCGCGAGAACAGGTCCCGCTTCACCCGGAAGGCGCTGAAGTTCGTGCCCTCGTAGTCGAGGGCGCCGACCTCGCCGGTCTGGATGTTCATCAGCCCCATCTGGTAGGCGCCGGCACGGCCGTGGAGGCGGGCGCCGCCGACAATCGGCACCGCGCTGCCGCCGGAAATCCCGATGGACCGGCTGAAGAACGGGATCGGGGCGTCGGAGGGGCCCCCGCCGCCGAACGCCCGGGTCTGCCGGCCCCCGAAGTCGAAGACGCCCTGCCCCTCCAGGAAGAACTCGCGCTTTTCCGGGTAGAAGAGGCTGAAGCGGCTCAGGTTGACCTGGGTCTCGTCGTCCTCCACCTGGGCGAAATCGGTGTTCCAGGTGACGTCGGCGGTGAGGCCGTCGGTGACGCCGAACTTGAAGTCGGCGCCGAAGTCACCGGCCCACGCCTCGTCGATGTCGCGGAGGGGGGCGTTCGTCTGCGAGCCGATGGCGTAGGGCTTGAGCTCCATGCGCCGCGAACCGGCGGGGGCCTCGAGCCCCACCAGCGTCGCCGCGTTCGACAGCCGCAGCAGGCCATCCCGGTCGTACGCCTGCGGCGTCGGAGTGAAGAAGACCTTCTCGTTCCGGTGCTTGATGTTGCGCTGGAAGTTGATCCCCCAGAGCTGGGCGCCGCCGGCCGGGTAGCGGAGCGACCGGAAGGGGATTCGGATTTCGGTGGTCCAGCCGCCCTCCACCATCCGGCTCCTCACCCACCAGACGGTGTTCCAGTCGCTGTTGGTGTTCCGCTCGTCGGTCACCTGGGCGTCGTAGAGGGCGCCGAGGGGGTTCGTGTGGAAGAGGAAGCCGTTGCGTCGGTCGTAGAAGGTGTCGAGGATCACCTGGAAGCTGTCGTTCCAGCCGATATTCATGTGGTCCCGCCGCATCTCGCCCGCCATCAAGGGACCCGGGTGGTCCAGGTCCGCGGCGATGTAGAGGTTCTCCGCGTCGTAGAGCACCCAGACCCGCGTGGACTCCGAGGCGGGAGCGCCCTCGTTCGGCTCCTGCTGGGTGAAGCCTGCCGCCGCCGGCGCCTGGTCGTACACCGGGTCGTCGAGCACTCCGTCCACGGTGATCGGCTCGGAGAGCGGGAAGGCCCGGAGCGTCACCCGGCCGTCGCTGTCCCGGCTGACGGCTTCGCCGGCCTCCGGCGCGGGAGGACCGAGGATCCGGCCCGCCAGTCCCGGACTCAGGGCGTCGGGCTGGTTGTCCGCCAGCCTGCCCGAGCCGCGGCCCGCCAGTCCCAGGTCGTCTCGGGCGAAACTGCCCTGATCGTCCTGGAGGCGCCGGTCCCGCGCATGCGGAATGGAACCCTCGCCGGGAGATGCGCCGTTGGCAGCGAACGCGGGGCCGGCCATCCCCGCGAGGAGGCTGGCGGCGGCAATCCACCTCGCGAGACAGGCACGTCGGAAGCGCTGGCGCACGGGGCTCTCCTCGGAACTGGCAGGGAAGACTGGCCGGAGAATTTAGCCGGGAGGCGCCGGCGGTTGCCGGGTGCCGGCCCGGCCGGCGGAGAAAGGCGTCCGGAGCCCGCTCAGAAACGGAAGAGGCGGGTGAATTTGACGACCAGGGCGCGGTCGCTGAGGCCGGCGAGCCCGTCGTCCCCGTCGCGGTTCGTGCTGAAGACCACGAACAGGTCGCTTCCCGGGGAGTATTCCCAGCGATAGCGGAGGTTGGCCGAGAACAGCTGGGCCGCCGAGTTGTACTGGACCAGCGCTCCCAGGAAGCTGCGGGGCGAGACGGTGTAGGTGGCGCGGAGGCGGCTCACCTGGGCCCGGACGTCCCCCTGGGGCACCGTGATCCAGTTCAGGCTGATGTTGGGCTCGAGGGAGACGCGCGGGTTCAGCTCGGCGCGGCCCCAGTAGCTCAACTCCTGCCGGGCGCCGCCGAAGAAGTCCCCGAACTCGTAGCGGAACATGCCCGAGACCTTGCGGTGGGACCCCATCCGGATCCGCACCCCGGTCCGGGAGAACCGGTAGTTGCCGGCGGGCACCCCGACTTCGTCCGACAGGTCGAAGCCTTCGAGGAGGCGCTCTTCGGTCATCGTGTGGTCGAACATGAGGCGATCGCTGCTCTCGAAGATGGCGCGCGCGTTGAGCGTGTACTCCAGCGTCTCCATGGCCCCGTCGGGCCGGTCGTATCGGTTCGCCTCGGCTTCGAATTCGAACTGGCGAACCGCTTCGATGCTCCGGGGGCGCGGCCCGAACAGGAACGAACCGCCGTTCTTGGTGAAGTCCCTGCGGCGGACGAAGCCCATGCCGGGATTGAAGTCCTCCCCCAGGTAGAGGCGCTGGACCTCGACGTCGATCAGGTCGGTGTCGTAGCGGAACTGGCCCATGTAGCTCGCCGCCTGGTGTCCCGTCTCGACTCCAGGCTCGCGGGTCGCCATGTAGAACGTGTTGATCCGCATGTTCTCCGTCGGAGCGAAGTTGCCGTCCACCCCGTAGAGGGAGTTGGAGCCGGAGTGGTCGGCCGCATGGTTCCGATGGGTGACGATGACCCCGATGTTGGACCGCGAGAACAGGTCCCGCTTCACCCGGAAGGCGCTGAAGTTCGTGCCCTCGTAGTCGAGGGCGCCGACCTCGCTGGTCTGGATGTTCATCAGCCCCATCTGGTAGCCGCCGGCACGGCCGTGCATGCGGGCTCCGCCGAGAATCGGAACGGCGCTGCCTCCCGAAATCCCGATGGACCGGCTGAAGAACGGAATGGGCACGTCGGTCGGGCCGCCGAAGAACCGGGTCTCCCGGCCGCCGAAGTCGAAGACTCCCTGTCCCTCCAGGAAGAACTCGCGCTTTTCGGGATAGAAGAGGCTGAAGCGGCTCAGGTTGACCTGGGTCTCGTCGTCCTCCACCTGGGCGAAGTCGGTGTTCCAGGTGACGTCGGCAGTGAGCCCGTCGGTGACGCCGAACTTGAAGTCGGCGCCGAAGTCGGCGGACCACCTGTTGTTGATGTCGATCAGCGGAGCGTTTGTCTGGGAGCCGATGGCGTAGGGCTTCAGCTCCATCCGCCGCGATCCGGGAGGGGCCTCGAGTCCGACCAGGGTGGCCGCATTCGAGAGCCGCAGCAGCCCGAAACGGTCGTACGCCTGGGGCGTTGGGGTGAAAAAGACCTGTTCGTTCCGGTGCTTGATGCGTCGGCGGAAGTTGATTCCCCAGAGCTGGGATCCCCCGGCCTCGTAGCGGAGCGAACGGAAGGGGATGCGCATCTCCACCGTCCACCGGTCTGCGAGCAGGTTCGCCTCCACCCACCAGACGGTGTTCCAGTCGGTGTTCGTGTTCCGCTCGTCGGTCACCTGGGCGTCATAGAGCGCGCCCCGGGCGTTCGTGTGGAACAGGAAGCCGTTCCGCCGGTCGTAGAAGGTGTCCAGGATGACCGAGAAACTGTCGCCCCAGCCGATGTTCCGCTGGTCGCGGCGCATCTCGTTCGCCATCAGCAGCTCCGGGTGCTCCTGCGCGAGCTCGGCGGCCACGTACAGGCTGTCCTCGTCGTAGAGCACCCAGACGCGGGTGGATTCCGAGGGCGGCTCTCCCTGGTTCGGCTCCTGCTGGGTGAACCCTTCGGCCGCCGGCGCCTGGTCGTAGACCGGATCGTCGAGCACGCCGTCCACGGTGAGCGGCTCGGCGAGCCGGAACGCGCGCAGCGTCACTCCTCCGTCGGCGTCGCGGCTGACGGCCTCGCCGGCCGCCGGAGCGGGGGGACCGAGGATGCGGCTCGCGATGGCCGAGTTGACGGGAGCCTGCTGGCCGACGGCCAGGGCGCCCGAGCCGCGTTCGCCGAGCACGTCACCCTGATGGTCCTGACCGGCAGCCGGCTCGGCGCCGGCCAGCAGAACGCCCAGCCCGGCCGCGAAGAGGCCTCGCAACGCGTTGGGCGAAATGGGCAAGAGGCGGTATTCCGGAGCGTTTCCCCGCTTTCGGACTCGGAGGGCTGGAGCTGCAGGCAGTTTACGGAAAAGCCGCCTCCGGCCCCAACGCGTTCCGCGACCCGATCAGAATCGGAAGAGACGGGTGAATTTGACCACGATCGCCCGATCGCTGAGGCCGGCGAGCCCGTCGTCCCCGTCGCGGTTCGTGCTGAAGACCACGAACAGGTCGCTTCCCGGGGAGTATTCCCAGCGATAGCGGAGGTTGGCCGAGAACAGCTGGGCCGCCGAGTTGTACTGGACCAGCGCTCCCAGGAAGCTGCGGGGCGAGACGGTGTAGGTGGCGCGGAGGCGGCTCACCTGGGCCCGGACGTCCCCCTGGGGCAGCGTGATCCAGTTCAGGCTGATGTTGGGCTCGAAGGAGAAGCGCTGGTTGATTTCAGCGCGCCCCCAGTAGCCCAGCTCCTGCCGGCCGCCCCCGAAGAAGTCTCCGAATACATAGCGAAGCATTCCCGAGACCTTGCGGTGCGAGCCCATCCGCACCCGGACCCCGGCCCGGCCGAACCGGTAGCTCCCGGCAGGCACCGCGACTTCGTCCGAGAGGCTGAAGCCCTCGAGGAGATGTTCCTCGGTCACGTTGTAGTCGAGCATGAGGCGATCGCTGCTCTCGAAGATGGCGTTGGCCTCGAACTGGACCTCGCGGGTCTCGAGCTCCCCGCCCGGACGCTCGTAGTTGTTCACCCGGGCCTGGAACTCCAGCTGCCGGACTGCCTCGACGCCTCGGGGGCGCGGTGAAAACTGGACGAACCCGCTGTTCTTGGTGAAGTTCTGCCGGCGCACGAAACCCATCCCCGGGGTGAAGTCCTCGCCCAGGTAGAGCCGTTCGGCAGTCACGTCGATCAGGTCGGTGTCGTAGCGGAACTGGCCCATGTAGCTCGCGGCCTGGCGGCCCGCTTCGACCCCTGGCTCGCTGGTGGCCATGTAGAAGGTGTTGACCCGGATGTGCTCCGTGGGGTTGAAGTTCCCGTCCACGCCGTAGAGCGAGTTGGCTGCCGTCCCGTCCGCGTTGATGTTGCGGTGCGTGGCGATGACGCCGATGTTCGACCGGGAGAAGAGGTCCCGCTTCACCCGGAAGGCGCTGAAGTTCGTGCCCTCGTAGTCGAGGGCGCCGACCTCGCCGGTCTGGATGTTCATCAGCCCCATCTGGTAGGCGCCGGCACGGCCGTGGAGGCGGGCGCCGCCGACAATCGGCACCGCGCTGCCGCCGGAAATCCCGATGGACCGGCTGAAGAACGGGATCGGAGTGTCGCCCCCGCCACCCCACGCCCGGGTCTGCCGGCCCCCGAAGTCGAAGACGCCCTGCCCCTCGAGGAAGAACTCGCGCTTTTCCGGGTAGAAGAGGCTGAAGCGGCTCAGGTTGACCTGGGTCTCGTCGTCCTCCACCTGGGCGAAGTCGGTGTTCCAGGTGACATCGGCGGTGAGGCCGTCGGTGACGCCGAACTTGAAGTCGGCGCCGAAGTCACCGGACCACGCCTCGTCGATGTCGCGGAGGGGGGCGTTCGTCTGCGAACCGATGGCGTAGGGCTTGAGTTCCATGCGCCGCGAACCGGCGGGCGCCTCGAGCCCCACCAGCGTCGCCGCGTTCGACAGCCGGTTCAGGCCGTTCATGTTGTAGGCCTGGGGCGTCGGGGTGAGGAAGGCCCGCTCGTTCCGGTGCTTGATGAGGCGGCGAAAGTTGATCCCCCAGAGTTGCGGCCCGGCCGCTGGGTAGCGGAGCGACCGGAAGGGGATCCGCATCTCCATGGTCCAGCCGCGCTCGCTGCGCTCGGTCCGGACCCACCAGACGGTGTTCCAGTCGCTGTTGGTGTTCCGCTCGTCGGTCACCTGGGCGTCGTAGAGCGCGCCCACTGCGTTCGTGTGGAAGAGGAAGCCGTTGCGGCGGTCGTAGAAGGTGTCGAGGATGACGGAGAAGCTGTCGCCCCAGCTGATGTTGCGGTTGTCGCGGCGCATCTCGTTCGCCATCAGGAGTTCGGGGTGTTCCATCTCCAGCTCGGCGGCGACGTAGAGGCTGTCCGCGTCGTAGAGCACCCAGACCCGGGTGGATTCGGAGACCGGCGCGCCCTCTTCCGGCTCCTGCTGGGTGAAGCCGTCCGCCGCCGGCGCCTGCTCGTAGACCGGATCGTCGAGCACCCCGTCCACCGTGAGCGGCTCGGCGAGCCGGAACGCGCGCAACGTCACCCGGCCGTCGGCGTCGCGGCTGACGGCTTCATCCGCCTCGGGCGCCGGTGGTCCGAGGATGCGGCCCGCCATCGCGGAGCCGAGGTCCTGCTGCATCTCCGCGACGCGGCCGGAACCTCGGGTCGAGAGTCCGAGGCCGTCCTGATCGTCCGCGAGCCTGGCTGCGGTGGGCGTCTCCGCCGGCGCGTCCTGGGCCGCGGCGAGGCCGGCGGCGAGCAGGGCTCCCGCCAGCGGGAACACCCAGCGGCCTGCACGCCTCCGGGAGGCCTGGCTGCTCAACGGCCGATCATGCATGCGACCCAACCACCATCACGCCCCAATTCGGAGGATCAACGAGCGGTGGGTCGGGAAAGTTCCGTTCCGCGCCGAGGCGATCCGGGAAGCCGGACGGGCACTGTCGTCACCTGCCAGGTGGATCGGGTTTCGCATGTTGGCTGTCCCTCGGCGTGTCGGCCCGGCTCACCTCGGAAACAGCTTGAGCGACGCGGGCGAGCGCAGAGGAACCGTGGAGAGTTGTTTCCTCATGACGGGAGCCTCGTAGACGCCGCCGCGGGCGATGGCGCCGCAACGCCGATCTCTCCGGGAACCCGGCCGCAGTCCCGGCGGCGCCGAAGAGTGGCCAACGCGTCGGCTCTGCCATGGACCGCCGCCTTCCGGGTGAAGAAAGCTGGCGCCTGCTACGTTTGCGACGCGGCAGTTTGGGCGGTCCTGCGTCCTCGATGTTCGCTCCGGCAAGCGTTCGGGAGGAGGAAGACCCATGACCAGGCTTACCCTGCTGCTTGCTCTCGTGACCGCTTCCGCCTCCGGCACCGGCTGCGCGAAGCCGCCGCCGCTCCCGCCGGACATGACCTGTGAAGCTCTGGAGGCCGAGCGTGAGGACGCGGACCGCAGGGTGCGCACGCTCGCCGGCGACACCGTGGACATGGACACCCGTGACTTCAATCAGGATGTCTACGCCCGCTCCTATCAGGGGGACGAGGAGTGGCGTCAGGCCAAGCGGCTCCGAGAGGCCCAGGAACACCTCGAAGCCGTGGAAGCCGCCATCGCCGAACGCTGCCCCGCAACCGACGCGCCCACCGGGGAGATCCATTTTCCGTTCCGGAGCGGTTTCGCGGGGTCCTGAGCGCCGCCGCGGAAGTGGGCGGTGGGGCCACGTTGGGGGCCCGGCGTGGGGACTGGGGCCGGAGGGGCTCTCAGCGGCCCCGGCCCGGGTGGGGCGCCGGTGGGGCGCAGGCCGGCGAGGACGCCGGCGCTCCATGGGGCGCTCGCCGGGGGACTGGGGCCGGAGGGGCTCTCAGCGGTCCCGGCCCGGGTGGGGCGCCGGTGGGGCGCAGGCCGGCGAGGACGCC